>NZ_JBANSP010000013.1:0-181469 GCF_037167145.1 Paenibacillus sp. YIM B09110
GTAGCTCTATTCCACAAACTAAGGTTAGTTTGAATGAAATAGCGATAGAAATTAGCGCTATTTCCTGGGACTTCGGCGGAACTGAGCTCAAACGGTGACGGCGCTGGCGAATAGAGCTAGAAAGTAGCTCTATTCCACAAACTAAGGTTAGTTTGAACGAAATAGCGATAGAAATTAGCGCTATTTCCTGGGACTTCGGCGGAACTGAGCTCAAACGGCGTCAGCGCTGGCGATTAGAGCTAGAAAGTAGCTCTATTCCACAAACTAAGGTTAGTTTGAACGAAATAGCGATAGAAATTAGCGCTATGTCGTAGCAGCCGAGTAAGAAGACAAGCAATTGTTGTTCCATATAGATGAGGAGGAATTTGGCGTGGCTATTCGCAGAGCGTTAATTAGTGTTTCGGATAAGACCGGCATCGTGGAGTTTTCCCGTGAGCTGGCGCAGCAAGGCGTACAAATTATTTCGACAGGGGGAACGTTCAGCCTGCTTCAGAAGGAAGGCGTACCGGTTATCGGCATTTCCGATGTAACGGGCTTCCCTGAGATTCTCGACGGACGCGTAAAGACGCTGCACCCGGCCGTACATAGCGGTCTGCTCGCCGTTCGCGATGACGAAGAGCATCAGAAAGCGATGAAAGAGCTTGGTCTCGACTACATCGATCTCGTTATCGTTAACCTCTACCCGTTCAAAGAAACAATCGCTAAGCCGGACGTTTCGTACGAGGACGCTATCGAGAACATCGATATCGGCGGCCCAACGATGCTTCGTTCCGCAGCTAAGAACCATGCTTTCGTAACGGTTGTTGTCGACGCTGGCGACTACGGCACGATCCTAGAAGAAGTGAAAGCGCAAGGCGACACAACACTCGAAACGCGCAAACGTCTAGCTGCCAAAGTGTTCCGTCACACAGCTGCATACGACTCCCTCATCTCCGATTACCTCTCGAAGCAAATGGGCGAGCCGCTTCCTGAATCGTACACGGTTACTTACGAGAAGGTACAAGATCTTCGTTACGGCGAGAATCCTCATCAAAAGGCTGCTTTCTACAGCAAGCCGCTTGCTGCTGCAGGCAATATCTCCACAGCTGAGCAATTGCACGGCAAAGAGCTTTCCTACAACAACATCAGCGACGCGAACGCGGCGCTTGGCATTCTTAAAGAGTTCGACGAGCCGGCAGTCGTTGCCGTTAAGCATATGAACCCTTGCGGCGTAGGTATCGGCGCAACGATTCACGAAGCGTACGAGAAAGCCTATGCGGCTGATCCAACGTCGATCTTCGGCGGCATCGTGGCGGCTAACCGTACAATCGGCGCTGACACGGCTGAATTGCTCGGCAGCATTTTCCTTGAAATCATTATCGCGCCAGACTTCACGCCGGAAGCGCTCGATATTCTGACGAAGAAGAAAAACATCCGTCTTATGAAGCTTGGCGGACTTACAGCCGCAGCAGAGCGCAAGCCGGAATGGATCGTGACTTCGGTAGCTGGCGGCATGCTTGTTCAAGAGAGCGACGTGCACAGCTTGGCGGAAGCCGATCTGCAATTCGTTACAGACCGCAAGCCGACGGCTGAAGAACTGAAGCAATTGCTGTTCGGCTGGAAAGTCGTTAAGCATGTGAAGTCGAACGCGATTCTTCTTGCGAAGGACGATATGACAGTAGGCGTAGGCGCTGGTCAAATGAACCGCGTAGGCGCAGCTCGCATTGCGATCGAGCAAGCCGGCGAGAAAGCAAAAGGAGCGGCACTTGCATCCGATGCATTCTTCCCAATGGGCGACACGGTTGAGCTTGCCGCGAAAGCAGGCATCACGGCGATCATCCAGCCAGGCGGATCGATCAAGGACAAGGAATCAATCGCAGCGGCTAACGCAGCCGGTATCGCGATGGTATTCACTGGCGTTCGCCACTTCAAACACTAAAACGAACGAATGAACCATATGGAGCACGACAGCCTGCGTAATAGATAGGTATGAGGGGCCTCACTTCCGAGTGAGGCAAATCTCACTGTTGTGCTCTTTTTTTTCAAAACAGCATCAACTTATAGGGGGATAAACAACATGCGTATATTGGTTGTTGGCAGCGGCGGACGGGAGCATACGATCGTCTGGGCGCTCAAGAAAAGCGAGAAAGTAAAGGAAGTGTTCTGCGCGCCGGGCAATGCGGGTATCGCACAGCTTGCGGAATGCGTGCCGATCGCGGTTAGCGAATTCGCGGAGCTTACGCGCTTCGCAAAGGAAGCGTCGATCGACCTCGTCTTTATCGGACCTGACGATCCGCTTGCGGACGGTATCGTAGATGCTTTCGAAGCAGAGGGTATCCCGACTTACGGACCTCGCAAAAACGCGGCTGAAATCGAAGGCAGCAAAATCTTCATGAAAAACCTGCTCAAAAAATACAACATCCCAACTGCCAAATACGAGACGTTCACCAATTACGAATCGGCGCTGGCTTACTTGCGTGAGCAGTCGACTCCGATCGTCATTAAGGCCGACGGCCTTGCAGCTGGCAAAGGCGTAACGGTTGCAGCAACGCTTGAAGAAGCGGAAAAGGCGCTTCGCGAAGCGATGGTCGACAAAGTGTTCGGCGATGCGGGCAACCAAATCGTCATCGAGGAATTCCTCGAAGGACAAGAAATGTCGATTCTAGCGTTCGTTGACGGCGAGACGGTTCGCGCTATGGTGCCTGCACAGGATCATAAGCCGATTTTCGACGGGGACAAAGGACCGAACACGGGCGGCATGGGCACATATACGCCGCTTCCGCATATCGACCAAGCGATTATCGACGAGTCGATCACGAACATCATTATCCCTACGGCAAAAGCAATGGTTAGCGAAGGCCGTCCGTTCCGCGGCGTCCTGTTCGCAGGCCTTATGATCACGAAGGACGGTCCGAAAACGATCGAGTTCAACGCTCGCATGGGCGATCCGGAGACACAGGTCGTATTGCCGCGTCTGAAAACGGATCTTGTCGACATCGTACTCGCTTCGCTGAACGGCAGACTTGGCGATCTCGATATCGAATGGGATGACGAGGCAGCTGTCTGCGTCGTTATCGCATCCGAAGGTTATCCGGCATCGTATCCGAAGGGCCGCGTCATTACGGGTCTTGCGGAAGCAGAAGCGCAAGGCGCGCTTGTGTTCCATGCCGGCACAGCATCGAAGGACGGCCAATTCGTAACGAACGGCGGACGCGTGCTTGGCGTCGTAGGCCGTGGTAAAGACATTGCCGAAGCTCGCGCACGCGCTTACGAGGCGGTCAGCGTGATTGATTTTGAAGGCAAGCAAAGCCGTACCGATATTGCAGCTAAAGCGCTTCGTTAAGAAGCCGAAAGCCATATAAGTCCCTGTTGTCGAAAACGCTGATAAAGCGCCGATGACGGGGGCTTTTTCTTTTTAGAGAAAATGTCATTTATGCGCGAAAGGTGTTACTATTTTGTAACTCTCTTAAACTACCATTCCGCTACGATAGAGTTATAAGCGGGGAGTAGAAGGTGAGCGAAATGACAAGGGAGTTCAAGCGTTATAAGGGATGGCTGGTTATGCTGCTGCTGGTGGCAGTGATGGTATGGGGCAGCGGCTGCGCAGTCAGCCAAACTCTCGATCTGACGGCTGTCGCGGCAGATGGGGAAGAGCAGAAGACGGATGGAGTATACTCCGATCTTGGTCTGGATCTCAGCGGCGTTAAGCCGGGGGAAATTATTTTAGTGCAGGATGAAGGCAGCGAAGACCTCAGCGGGAACGTTCCGATCGAGATTGTTCCAGAGGGTACGGCAACAGCCGAGCCTGACAAAGAAGAGCAGAAGGTTATCGCGTTAACCTTCGACGATGGTCCGGACAAGCGTTATACGCCGGCCATATTGGATATCCTGAAAGAAAAAGGAGTGAAAGCGACGTTCTTCGTCGTTGGTCTCCAAGTGAACAAAAGTCCGGAAGTGTTGAAGCGAATTGTGAAAGAAGGCCATGAGATCGGCAATCATACGTACAATCATAAAGACTTGTCCAAGCTGAGCAAGGATGCGATTTTGAAGGAGATTAACGATAGCGATAAACTGATTAAGGATGCCGTAGGCTTCACGCCAGTCTTGTTCCGCGCTCCGTACGGAGCGGTGTCGGATACGCTTAAGGATATCGTTAAAAATACGGGCCGTCACATGATCGGTTGGAATATCGATACGCGCGATTGGGCGGGGACTTCGGTAGCCGATATGCAAGAAATGATTCGAACGGAAGCAAAGCCCGGTGGTATAATATTAATGCATTCTTTTGGAGGCAAGCACATCGCGAATACGGTGGAGGCGCTCCCTGGAATTATAGATGAACTAACGGAGATGGGTTATACGTTCGCTACGATAGATGAACTGCCATAATCCGCTGCAACGCAACTGGAGGAGGCTATAGCAATTGAAAGTCGCTCGCTCACCGCAACGATCCGTCCTGTACGGAAATATGATACGAATAGGCGGCCTTCTCAGCGTCGCCCTGTTCATCCTTATCTTATCCGCAGGTTGCCGCTACACGGCGGCCCCTGCGGATTTGCTGCAGAAGCCGAAGATCGCGGCGGACAAGCAGGTGCTGCTGCAAGCGATCGAGAAGGAGCTCCCTGACTATAGCAAGCTGACGCTGCCGCTAAGAGAGAAGAACATGGAGGCGATCCGCATCCTGGACGTGGATGGCGACGGCGTGAAGGAAGCGGTCGTCACCTTTTACAATGAATACAGTACGCCGGAGCTGCTGGTGCTTAAGCAGACAGACGGTAAATGGAAGTCGTGGGTCGGAGTGGAACAGCCGATGGCTAGGCAGATCGCTTGGCTCGATATTATCGATCTAGACCGTGACGGCAAGTTGGAGCTGCTCGTCGGTTGGACGGGCGCTTTCGAGAGTCCGAACGTGCTGGAGATATATTCTTTTCACGGGAAGACGGAGCGCAATGAACGCGGCAATCTTGTATTGAAGCCGCTTGATTCGCTGCCTTATTCCTATGCAGAGACTGGCGATATGAACGGAGACGGACTGCCGGAGCTAGCCATTATTTCGGAGACGCATACGAACCGGGAGAAGGAGCTGCCCGCGTTTCAATTAACGATCTACAACTGGAACAATAACGCGTTGCATGCAATCGTCGAACAAAGCCTGTTCAACGAAGTCAACACGTACGAGAGACTGCTTATCGGGCAAGTATCGCCAAGGCTTAACGGGGTTGTGCTGGAAGCCTCGACAGGCGCGCACGGAACATTCACCGCCATGTATGTGTGGGAGAAAAGAGGGCTAAGGCTCGTGTATCCTGCCCCTGATGATCCGGCATATGGCATTAGCGGCAAGCCGACGAAGAGCGGCGACGTGAATGGAGACGGGATTATTGAGCTGGCTTTGGTGAGAGAAGCGCCGGACGAGCTTGGCGTGCCTTACGTAGATGCCGTATGGATCAACGACTGGGTGCAATGGGATGGGCAGTCCAGCTTCGCACCCGTCATGGAGGAGTTCACAGATTCAAACTATGGACTGACGATGCGGATTCCCGAGCAATGGTCGGGCAAGTATACGCTGCGCAAGTCGCAGAGCGATCCTTATAGTATCGTGACGATCGATGTCATCGACAGCTCGGGTAACGGGAAGGCAGAGCTTGCCACCTTGTACGCAGTACCGAAGAAGGATTGGGATGCGCTGGAGACTATCTGGAAAGATGAGCAGAAATCGTATCACCATTTGTTCGCGGACAGCGGCAACGTGTTCGCCGTTTCCTTCGTTAAGGAAGCGCCGCAAGAGTGGAATGACGCAGACAAGAACGAGTTCAACGAAATGCTGAAGATAGAAGATCAGATGGCTTCCTATCTGACGATTCGCAATGATTAATAGAACAGAAGCAGGCGGTGACCTATGCGAATATTGTTGCTGGAGGATGAGGAATCGATCCGCGGATTTGTGCGCATTAACTTGAAGCGCAATGAGATGGAGGTGACGGAGGCGGAGACGGGCGAAGCTGCGCTTGAGCTTGCGGGTACGGAAGGGCCTTTCGACATCGCCTTGCTGGACGTGATGCTTCCGACGATTAGCGGCTTCGAAGTATGCGAGCAGCTTCGTGCGAATTATCCCCGCATGGGTATTATTATGTTAACGGCAAAGTCGCAGGAAGAGGATAAAATACACGGCTTGGAGCTAGGTGCGGACGATTACGTTCAGAAGCCGTTCAGCCCCGGCGAGCTTATCGCGCGGATTAAGTCGCTGTACAGGAGGATGAGTTCCGAACCGGTCGGCTCGATCGATTCAACTGTGCAAGGCGGCGGGGACAAGGCAGGCGAGTCGGAGGATTTGCTCAAGGCCGTGCAAGTGTCCAATCAAAGCTTTAGCGGCAGCTATGACCTTGGGCAAGCTCCCGCAGCGGCAGCTGCTCCGGCGCTTGAAGTTCGTATTCCGCCTTTCGTTCTGTCCATACCTGAGCGCAAGCTATGGAAGGAGGATCGCGAGATCATCCTCACGCCTACCGAGTGGACGCTGGTTCGATTGCTCATGGAGCGCGAGGGGGCGAGCGTGAGCCGCGATCATATTTTGAGCGAAGTATGGGGCCGGTACTATGTGGGCGATCTGAAGGTCGTGGACGTCAACATTCGCCGCATCCGGCAGAAAATCGAGAGCAATCCGTCCGAGCCATCGTTCATTGAGACGGTATGGGGCTTCGGGTATCGGTGGAAACGGGGCGCTAGGCCATGAGAAGCGTCAAATCGCGGATGGTTTGGAGCTTTTTGCTGCTAATCGTACTTGTCGTTACCGTGCTTGGCACGACGTTCGCAGCGCTGATGTGGAACTATTATTACGGCAGCGCGCAGAGCTCGGTGAAGCAGCGGGCGGAGACGGCGCTTACGCTGCATGGCCGTTCCCTCTCCTCGCTAGGGGTTCAGGACCAAGCGGATTATATGCTGCAATATATGATCGAAGGCGGGACAAGACTGCAGCTGCTAGACAGCACGGGCCAAATTCGTATCGATTCAGACGGCTTCTCCGAAAATATCCGTTATACGACGGGCGATGTGAAGGCGGCAATCTCCGGTACGACAGGAAGCTGGCGCGGGGTTGACCCTTATTACGGCGAGCGGGTCATGTCCGTCACGATTCCGCTGTGGAACGACATGCGCGTCGTCTCGTTGCTGCGATATTCGGCTTCGCTCGAACAGGTCGATGCGATGGTAAGCCTGCTTATTCGTATGGCCGCTGCTGTCGGTACGGCTGTCATTTTGCTTTTCCTAGGGCTGAGTTTGTTTCTAGCTCAACGTATCGTGAAGCCGATTCGCGAGCTGACGCGTGTTGCGAGATACATGGCGGAGGGAGATTGGACGCGCAGAGCAACGAAGAGAAGCGACGACGAGATCGGCCAGCTTGCGGAAACGTTTAATTCCATGGTTGTGGAGCTTAACAAGCGGGAGAAGCTGAAGAACAACTTCATTTCTTCGATCTCACATGAGCTTCGCACGCCGCTGACTTCAATTAAGGGTTGGAGCGAGACGCTGAAGGAAGGCGATCCTGCGGACGATGAGGAATTCAAAATGGGGATGTCGATCATTAGCCGGGAGACGGAGCGTTTATCCGGACTGGTTGAAGACCTGCTCGATTTCTCCAAGCTGTCGGCACGGACGATGGATCTCCATACGGAGGTGCTGGATATGAACGGGCCCGTCAAGGAGACCGTGCATCAGCTAGCCGTTCGCAAAGGACAGACAGGCGTCAGGCTGATGGCCGAATACGGCAAAAGCCCGCTTGTCGTTCACGGCGATGCCAACCGGCTCAAGCAGGTTATTATTAATCTTATCGACAACGCGTTCAAGTTCACGCCGGCCGGCGGTTCGATTCGCATATCGACGACCGCAACGGAGGAGTATGCGCAGGTTACGGTAGCCGACACGGGCTGCGGCATCGACGCGGAGGATCTGCCGCATGTGACGGAGAACTTTTATAAGGCCCAAACGGGCCAAGGCGGTTCCGGGCTCGGCCTTGCCATCTGCAAAGAAATCATCGAATTGCACGATGGTCAGCTTACGATCGACAGCGAACGCGGAGCAGGGACGATCGTGACGATCCGCTTGCCGCTTATACGCGAATAGAACTATTCTTTATAGAACAACAGCTTCCGGTGGGCGATCACGTAGACGATTGCAATAACAACGCCTATGGTCAGCAGAACCGGAAGCCAATGATTGTCCAACCATTCGAGCCATAGCGGCATGCCCATGCACCTCCTCGCATTTCTGTTTCTTAGCCGGTAAAAGTACACTCCAACCCTCATACTCCCATGCATAGTATTTCCTGAGTAATTGAAAATTAGTAATACATACTCATGATTCCATGACTTGAATATTCGCATTTGACAGTAACCGAATCGGATGCTAATATAAGTTTAACTTAATTCATAGTATACGGGTAGGAATTATTATATATGGATCATCAGGAGGTAGTCGGCATGGAAAAACAGATCACTTTGCGTCATGACGGGCTTGAGCTCACCGCAACGCTTCATTATCCGACTGACGGAAGTCATAAGGATTCGGAGAAGAAGCAAGCGATAATAATATGCCACGGATTCATTGGCAGCCGGATCGGTGTCGATCGGCTGTTCGTTAAGGCGGCTCGCGCTCTGGCGGCGCAAGGTTCCTATGTGCTGCGATTCGACTATGGAGGCTGCGGCGAGAGCGGAGGCGATTACGGAGCGCTCGGCTTCGAATCGATGATCGACCAGACGCGCACAGCGATCGATTATATTACGAGCATGGATTCTGTAGATCCGCGCCGGATCGTGCTGCTGGGCCATAGCCTAGGCGGAGCGATAGCGATTATGACAGCCGTGAGGGATCGCCGTGTTAAGCGGCTTGTCCTATGGTCTCCGGTAGCCTATCCGTTCAACGATATCGTTCGTATCGTCGGTAGAAGCAGCTATGATGAAGCGGTCACGTCGGGCAGCTCCGACTATAACGGCTACACGCTGCAGAAGGTGTTCTACGAATCGCTGCTCCAGCATCAGCCGTTCCAAGCGGCGACAAAGTTCAGCGGCGAAGTGCTGCTCGTTCACGGAACGAGCGACGAGCTCATTCCGGTCGATTACAGCTTCCTGTACCAGAAGGTGTTTTGGACGCGCAGCGAAGGATTATGCGACAAAGAAATTATTTTTCAAGCAAATCATACGTACTCCAGCCGCAGCCATCAAGAGGAAGCGATCCGCGTAACATCCGATTGGCTGAGCGGTCTCGACCGCCAGCAGCAGGATTGGCATCACTGGAGCATTTAAGCAGATGGACCGAGTTCCCGAGAGTGATAGGGAGCTCGGTTTCTTTTATTTCTAGACAGAATAGGATGGGGAGTCCATCCTATTCGCACAAACATCGATTACTTGAGGGAAATATGATGGAAAATGCAGCTTATGGATGGTGAGAACGGGATAGTGGTGGGAGTCGGCGGGGCTGTGGACCGGATAGGATGTGAAGTCCATCCTATTCGCACAAACATCGGTTACTTGAGGGAAATATGATGGGAAACGCAGCTTATGGATGGTGAGTACGATGCTAGTGGCGGGAGCGGGCGGGGCTGTGGACAGAATAGGATGGATTGTCCATCCTATTCGCACAAACATCGATTACTTGAGTGACAATAGGATGGGAAATGCAGCTTATGGATGGTGAGAGCGACGCTAGTGGTGGGAGTCGGCGGGGCTGTGGACAGAATAGGATGGATTCCCCATCCTATTCGCATAAACTTACTGCAGCCGCTTATACTTGCCGAAGTACGGGATGACGACGTTGACGTCCAGCTTCTCGATAGATTGTTTATCGATGGCCAGCCTTTGGCCTTTGTTCGTCAGCTTCTGCCACAGCTTCTGATCTTTCTTGTAGAGATGTTGCCCGAGCTGGAATACATCCACATTGATGTCGACGCCTGCCGTGTAGGTGTCCATGATTTGTTTCTTAACGATCTCCGAAGCGATGGCTACCAGTTCCTGATTCGACAGCGGCTCCAAGTACTCGTACAAGGCCGCCAGCAATCGGACGGAGATATGGAAGCGGACCTCGTCGCCTTTAATGATTGTCTTTATCTTGATTTTCGGCCTGCCCGCAGAGAGTTGTCCGTAGACCTCTCCATCCTTCTCCAGCGTTAACGGCGAGCGATTCGTGCTCTTCAGCATCCATCGATATCCAAGCAGACTTTGGCGCGACAGGAATCCGTTAATATTGTCTCCGTATTCGAAGTACGCCCCGTTTACCGTAAGCATGGGCTGCGGGGTTTCATTTTCCTTCCACTGCGTGCTGTTGATGGCAATGCAAGGCAGAGAAGTTGTTCGCGCTGGCTCGTTGAACGAAGCCAAATATTTGAAGAGGAGCACGGGCGGCATGAACGAGTATTGTTGATAGTTGTTCTGAGGATCGTGAAGAATGGTCGTAAGCGGCGAGAGCTTGAAGAAGGAGTTGGTCGACAAGATGTCCTCGATCGAGCTTTGCGTGCCGTATACCCAGGTGTTGTAGCGAACTTCGGGAAAACGATTCACCATCTCGACGAACTTGATGCCAACGTGCTTAAGCACGGTTTCCGAAATGACGATTGCCGATACATGTCCCCAAGAAAGGGGCATTTGAGCCGTCTTATACAGATCGTTGGCCGCGGCATTCAGCGTCCTGCCTCTTCCCTTGCCTACCCATACTCGCGCATCCTGATTCGCCTTGCCGCCTGCATCGGACTTGGCGATATTGGAGAAGTCGAGCAGCTGCGCATAGAGGATGAACTGATTGTCCTTATAATCAAGGCCTATAGCCTTGACGTAGCTGACGCTTTGAAGCTCAACAGCGCTCCAGCAGCCGGATATCGGCAAGCAAAGGCATAGGACAAGCAGCGGCGCCAGGAAGAGTCGAAGCCGGCTGGTGATGGAATTCAACGTTTTTTTCCTGTTTTCGAAGGGTCCTGAGTATGCAGGTACTCGGGTCTGCGCCTGTTCATCATGAACGGCCATTTGAACAGCGACTTCAGCATTTCCTTGAAATCCAGCGGCGCTGCCGGCGCGAGATAAGGAACGCCGAATGATGTGACCGTGCTTAAATAAATGACGAACAATATGATTGACGTTATGAAGCCGTACATGCCGAATGTCGCGGCCAGCGTGAAGGAGGCGAACCGAACCAGGATCATCGAGCTCGTGAGCGATTGATTGACGAGCGTTGCGCCGGAAACGACGGTAATGGCGGTTACGACGATCATTAGCGGCGATATCAAGCCTGCCCGTATCGCGGCATCGCCGATGATAAGACCGCCTACGACGGTAAGCGTCTGTCCGATCGAGCTTGGCAGTCGCACGCCGGCTTCGCGGAACAGCTCCATCATGACCATGATGAAGAACATTTCCAGACCGGACTCCATCGGCAGCCCGTGACGGCCTGACGTAATGGTCGCGAGCAGCGGGAAAGGGACTTGATCGATATGGAACGCTGTGAGCGAGATGTAGAAGCCCGGCAGGAAAATCGTCGTAATAAACCCGAAAAATCGCAGGATGCGTCCCACATTGACGGATAGAAAGGGGAAATAGGCATCTTCTGGCGATTTCATGAGCAAAAATAAATTGCTTGGCGCGATGATGGCGGTCGGGTTGCCGTCTACGAAAATAATGAATCGGCCGTTAAGCAGACATTCCACGGCAAAGTCGGGTCTGCCCGTATAATGCGTAGGCGGGAACAGGACGATCGGCGAGCCCGATAACAAATCCTCCAAGTGGCCGGTCGTAACAAGCTTCTCGACGTGAATGTTCGTAAGCTTGTCCTTCACTTCCTTAATCATTTCCGGGTTCGCGATATCGGAAACATAGAGCAGCGCCGTCTTCGTTAGCGTTCGTTCTCCTAACTGGGTGTACTCGCAGGCTAACGTATAGGTGCGAAGCCGCTTCCGGATCAGCGCGATATTGGTCGTCAACTGCTCGACGAAACCGTCCTTCGGTCCGCGGATCGACACTTCAGTTGCCGATTCGGATGGCATGCGGCTTGGGAAGTTCGCGATATCGATCGTCCATATCGTCTGGATATTCGGCAAGCAGAAGAGCAGATGGCCTTCGAATACATAGGAGCTGATCGTGCTGCGGGTCGTCTTCAGGTTCGGAGAATAGAGCACATCCCATTGCAGATCGGCGTTATGATTCATCGTTTCCCGACGCTGAAAGCCGGTTTCCTTGAATACCTTATGAAGCTCGGGCAGAATGACGTCGTTGATGATTTTCGTCTCCGTCATCCCGCTGCAGTAGATGAATACCGCTTGCACCGACGATCCGGCCGCACCGAATTGATTCGTCTGAATGATGACATCATCGCAGTTCACGAACCAATTGCGCAGTATATGCTCGTCGAAATATTCAGGCGGCTGCAGCTCGTCATTTTGCTGCTTTTGCTTTTGATGCTTCATCGGTAGAGGACTCCTTTCGACTGCGGCGATAGAGCACGGCTAGGGCGAGCAGAACGGTAACGGATACGACAAAGATGACCGTTATCGGAAAATGGATTTGCATCAAATAATCGAGCGTCTGATCGTCTCTCCACAAATGCATGGCAATCACCGTCATGACCGCGGCGAGGACAACTAACGTAATGAACCGCGAACGAGGCTTGCGGACGTCTAGCATGTCGGTCATTAAGTAAAGCGCAATGGAGACGCGGGCGAAGGAACCGCACAGCCATTGATAGATAGAGAGAAAGTCGACATGCTGCAGCAGCTTGCCGATATTGACGATCTTCCACTGGTCGAAGGCGGTGTGACGCTGCTTGGCTGCTTCGATCGGTCCGAATTCGGTGATGGCGCCGATCGTCGGCCCGATGGACATCGTAATCATGAATAGTCCAAGCAGGATCAGCTGCCACAGTCGCAACTTATTCCTTAGCTGGTGCTGGAAGAGCATTAGAATCCATAGCTCCAGCAGCCCCCCGAGCGCGAAGAAGGCTCCCTGCCAGACGGGCTGCCAGCCTCTCTCCAGAATGGGAAACAGCAGGCTGAGATCTTTATACTTCGTATTCGCCGTCGCGACAAAATAGCCGAGCAGAATAACGACAGGCAGCAGGACGCTGCTTGTCATCGCGATCGTACGCAGTCCGCCGTACGCAGCTAGCACGGATGTGACAATGGCGATCAGTATGATCGCTTGCACGGGCGTCTGCTGCATATAGGTAACGACGGTCCACATCGACGTATCGTGGAGCGTATACGTGCCCGATAGGAATAAGATGATAAAAGCGGACAAACGGAAGATCCATGCCGGAATGCGGCCGAAGTGTCTGGCGATCCAATCCGGGATGCGCTCGCCCCGGAGCTGCTTCAAGACGACGAACAGCAGGACGAGCCATAGAAGGAAGAACGGTGCCGCTACTAGCACGGCTACCCAAGCGTCCCGCTGGGCTGCGCCTAGCAGCAGCGGTATGGACATGACATGGCTGACCAGTCCCGCGCTTAGCAGCAGGATCGAGAATGACAGCCATATGCTGATTAAGCCGCTCCCTCTGTTCATGAAATCACCTCATCCTCATTAGGGAGATAGAGATAAGATGTGCAATTTATGGATTTTTTAACCGAGGGATAGCATATTTTGTCGGGACAAGCGGGTTGTTTTGTGATTAAATGGAAGAAAGGTGTAAACGAATTCATCCCTTTAATCGCTTCGTAAAGGATGGTGCCCATGAACAAGAAACGTCGATTGAAAACAGGAACGGGAGCCGCAGCCAAGGCAGCTGCGCTTGCGCTTATTCTTCTTGCAACAGCATGCGGAGGCAGCAATAACGCAGTAGCGGATCCGGAAGCGACGGCAGGAACAGATGCGCCGATCGTAACGGATATGCCGACTGAAGAGCCGAAGCCGCTTGGCTTTACGGCCTCATTAACAGGCATCCCTATGGAGCAGGAAGTGAAGGCGCGGCCGATCGCCGTTATGATCAATAACTTTGCGGCTGCACGCCCGCAGTCAGGGCTTACGAATGCCGACGTTGTCTATGAGGTGCTGGCAGAAGGCGGTATTACTCGCTTGATCGCTATTTTTCAAAGCACAGACGCAGCAACGACTACGATCGGACCTGTACGCAGCATTCGTCCGTATTTAATTCATATTGGCGAGAGCTTCGGAGGCGTGCTCGCGCATGCGGGAGCAAGTACGGATGGTTATGCCATTCTGCAACGGCAGAAGAAACCGTATTTGGACGAAATATCGAATGCGGGAGGCTACTTCTGGCGAAGCAAGGAGCGCAAAGCTCCGCATAACCTGTATACGAACCTGGAGAAGCTGCGGGAAGGCGCAGACAAGAAGGGATACAGCACGGATGTGACCGTACCGACCTATACGTTCGCGGAGAAAGGTTCGACGGAGACAGGCGTTCCGGCTGCAAGTATCGCGATTACGTTCATGATGCAGAATTATAAGGTTGGTTATGAATATGATTCGACGAGCGGGCTTTACCGAAGGTCGATTAACGACAAGCCGCATATCGATTTGAATAATGATCAGCAGCTGGCAGCTTCTAATTTGGTCGTTCTTGGCGCTGACCATAAGACGCTCGACAACGAGGGGCGTTTGGCGGTCGATCTGGATCGGGGCGGCTCGGCTATATTGTTCCAGCAGGGCAAGGCAATCGAAGCGGAATGGGTAAGCGCTCCAGACGGCATGCTTCGAATTGTGAAGAACGGTACGGAGCTTCCTTTTGTACCGGGGAAAACCTTTTTTCACATCGTGCCCAACAATCCTACATTCGCTGAGCATGTCACATGGGTACAAAATTAGTTCATGGGAAACACTGTAGTTACAAGTGTGGATCTATGAGCTGCGGTTATGGAACAGCGGGGTCCTCTTGTGGGGATTCCGCTGTTTTTGTGTCGGAAATGAAAACTTTTAAACTTTTCACCAATGTTTACATTCTCTTAACAATTGTCGGCTAAACTATGTTAAGATATTGTGGGCTTGACAGTGTATAAGTCTTAAGTCTAAACAAACATCAAGTCGGGTAAAGGGGATTACGATGTTCAAGAAAAAAGACATTTTCTTTAAGACGTTTGAAGAAATGGCAGACGCGTTAGTCGAAGCAGTGGAGTTTTTCTCGAAAGGCGTTTCTGATCTGTCAGACGTTACGGCATTCGCCAAAACAATGAAGGAATACGAAAGCAAGTGCGACAAGTACGTGCATACGATATTGAAGGAACTGAACAAAACGTTCATTACCCCGATCGAACGCGACGACATTATGGCGCTTACGACTTCGCTTGACGACGTGCTTGACGGCATTGAAGCTTGCGCATCCCGTTTCGAAATGTACAATATTCGCGAGAAGGATGAGTACATAACGTTGTTCGGCGATATCCTCGTTCGCTCCGCGCACCAAATCAAGAAAGCAATCTACCTTCTTACCGAGAAGAAGCTGCTGGCAATCCGCGAACCGAATATCGCTCTGAACGAGCTTGAGAACCAAGCCGACGACTTGCTTCGTGTATGCATTAAGAGCCTGTTCACCAATGTGAAGGATCCGATTGAGCTCATGAAGCGCAAAGAGATTTACGAAATGTTGGAACAAACGACCGACTACTGCGAGGATGTTGCCAATACGCTGGAATCGATTATTATGCGTAACAGCTAATAGCTAATCCAAGAGAGTAGGAGTCATTCAATATGGATATGTACGTATTATGGATCGTTGTCTTTCTAGCGCTTTCGTTTGATTTTATAAATGGTTTCCACGATACGGCTAACGCTATTGCGACTTCTGTATCGACGCGTGCGCTTAAGCCTCGCGTAGCGATCGTTCTCGCGGCGGTCATGAACTTCGTCGGCGCGCTTACGTTCACGGGCGTAGCGGCGACGATCGGCAAAGGGGTAGCAGATCCTGCCAAGCTTGAGCATGGGGTGGAGATTGTTATCGCAGCCTTGCTGTCAGCCATCGTATGGAACCTCATTACGTGGTGGTTCGGTATTCCTTCTTCCTCGTCGCATGCGCTTATCGGTTCCCTTATGGGCGCGGTTATTGCCGGTGCCGGAGTGGCGAATATTAATGCGAGCGGCTTGACGGATATCGTGACGGCATTGATCGCATCACCGCTTATTGCTTTCACGGCGGGTTTCCTCATTATGTGGATATTGAAAATGATATTCGCGAAGTCGAGTCCGCATCAGGTCAATAAAGGCTTTCGTTTCGGACAAATCTTAACAGCTGCGTTCCAATCGTTCTCGCACGGTACGAATGATGCGCAGAAAGCGATGGGGATTATCGTATTCGCTTTGGTTGCAGCAGGCGTGCAGGACGATATGTCCGTTCCATTGTGGGTTAAGCTGTCGGCTGCGACCGCAATGGCACTCGGTACTTCGATCGGCGGCTGGAAGATCATCAAGACGATGGGTACGAAGATTTTCAAAATCGAGCCAATCAACGGCTTCGCAGCTGATATTGGTTCGGCTATCGTAATTCTGACAGCTACGATGATTCATTTGCCAGTAAGTACGACACATGTTATTACGTCGTCCATCCTCGGTGTCGGCAGCGCGAAGCGCTTCTCCGCCGTGAAATGGGGCGTCGCAGGCAAAATCGTCGTATCGTGGATTATTACGATTCCGATCACGGTGCTGATGGCGATGTTCTTCTACTGGTTGATTCACTTCTTCTTCCTGAAATAGGAGGGAGAAGGCTGCGGGCTTTGAGATATGAGATAGTGAGGCAATCCTCACTCGCCGTGAACGCAGGTTCACGGGGAATGAGCTTTGCCTCACTATTTTTTTGCTGTCTCTTGGCAGGGAGGTCGGGGATGCTCGCTGTGAGGGAGTTCATTAAATAGTGAGGGTAATCTCACTATTTGTGGGCAAATGGAGCTGGCTCGGCGATTTAGTGAGGTAAACCTCACTTGCCGTGAATGTAGGTTCACCGGGGAAGAGGTTTGCTTCACTAATCGATGGCCGTGTGGTTGTGTTGCGGTGAATGAGTGAGTCTGGCCTCATTGGGGATGAGGATATGCGCATAGAATGTGTGTGGATGCGGGATGGGAAGGTTGGTGCGTAGCTCGCTCGGTGGTGGTGCGTGCCTTGCATGGTGCCAGAGTAACCTGCTATTGAACTTGGCTGCTTCATAGTGAGCCAGGCTTGTGTGAAGGAGCTCATTATATAGTGAGGGGGAATCTCACTAATTGCCGCCTAATTGGAGCTTCTGGCTGGATTAGTGAGGAAAACCTCACTTGCCGTGAACGTAGGTTCACGAGGAATGAGGTTTGCCTCACTAATCGATGGCCGTGTGGTTGTGATGCGGCGAATGAGTGAGTCTGGCCTCACTGGGATGAGGATAGGCTCATAGATTGGTGTGTGTCGGTGCGGGATGGTAAGGTTGGTGCGTAGCTCGCTCGGTGGTGGTGCGTGCCTTGCATGGTGCCAGAGTAACCTGATATTGAGCTTGGCTGCTTCGTAGTGAGTCAGGCTTGAGTGTGAAGGAGCTCATTATATAGTGAGGCGAATCTCACTATTTGTCGCCTAATTGTAGCTTCTGTCCGAAATAGTGAGGTAAACCTCACTTGCCGTGAACGCAGGTTCACGAGGAATGAGGTTTGCCTCAATAATCGATGGTCGAATGGTTGTGTTGCGGCGAATGAGTGAGTCTGGCCTCATTGGGGATGAGGATAGGCTCATAGATTGGTGTGCTTTGGTGCGGAATGGGGAGGCTGGTGCGTAGCTCGCTCGGTGGTGGGGCGTGCCTTGCATGGTGCCAGAGTAACCTGCTATTGAGCTTGGCTGCTTCGTAGTGAGTCAGGCTTTTGTGTGAAGGAGCTCATTATATAGTGAGGCGAATCTCACTATTTGTCGCCTAATTGGAGCGTCTGGCCGGAGCAGTGAGGTAATCCTCACTTGCCGTGAACGTAGGTTCACGAGGAATGAGGTTTGCCTCACTAATCGATGGCAAAGTGGTTGTGATGCGGCGAATGAGTGAGTCTGGCCTCATGGGGGATGAGGATAACCTCACCTATTGGGGGACGGGATATGCACAAACCGCTCACAGCTGTGAATGAACGGTAATGAAATTGTGTGTGGCGGTGGGCAGCAGCTTGTGGATAGAACAAAAAGTCGTTCAAAGAGTACAAATTGCGCTCAATCGGGTGTGGACGCAAAAGCTCAAATGTTATCCACAAGTGGACAACGTTTGAGCTTTTGCTCTTATTAGGCTAATTATTCACATATTAACAGAATATTCACTGTTCGATGGGGATAGAGAGCTCGTAGAAGGTGATGCGCTGACCGGACTTTAGACCGCGGAGGATCCCTTCCTGTTCATAACGCTTCAGCCAATCGATCGCCGTTCGATTACTGATGCGGAATTCGCGGGCAACCTCGCTGGGCTTCAGCTTGGCGTCACGGCGTCTAGCTAGTTGTATAAGCAGCGTCTTTCGGGTCTCCCACAACTTGACATCATAGGAGGTTTGACCGTTATACGCAACCGACCACCAGTGGCCGATCGCCTGCTTAATCTGTGCGATGCAACGCCTCGAATCATGGGCAGTTTGCCAAGCCGAGAAACGGAGGAGGAGCCAGCCCGATAGGACAAGGTCGTTCTGCCTAGCGAGGTGATCGTTGAATTCACCTGGCGTAATATGGCTGGCATGCGTCGTGAAGCCATCGAGCTCAATGGCGAGGCGGACGCCGTTTTTCACGAAGACGAAGTCCGCGAAGCGTTGACCGCCTTTGTGATCGATGAACGGAAACTCCGCACGCAGGCCATCATAGTTGTAATCGAACGCCGCTCCCCACACTTGCTCAAGGAAGACAAGCGCGGTCTTATCCAGCTTGCTGCGGAACTTGCCTGTGAGCGAGGCTTCATGCTCGAACGATTCAATAAAGCGAGACAGATTAGGATGCAAGTGGATACCTCCTTCGTCGATAGGAACGACAAAACACCCCAAGCCGCAGCGCATAACGCGCTGAAGCTGGGGTGTTCTTCACTCCGAATGATTGCTTATAGATGTATCATAACGAATGGCTGAGTGTTCGGCAAGCTTAGCTTAGCGGCGGCGCTTCTTGGCTCCAGGGCGCTTCGGCGTACCTTTGCGGCCGGAGGCAGGTTTCTTGCGACGTCTTTTGCGCTTAGGCTTCCATTCTTCCGCATCGCCGTCATCGTCGTCCTTGGACTTTTTGAAGGAAGCGAGCAGTACTTTCACAAGCGGCGCCATCTGGGAGACGCTGGACATAACCTTCTGCACCTTACCCACCGTCGTCAGAATACCGTCAATACCACCCATTCGATCGATGTAACCTTTAATATCGCCTAAGCTGGATAGCGAGAAGCCGCCAGTCTTCGTAATTGCCGGTGCAGCCTCCACGAGCTCGCCAAGCGTCGCATCCTTCGCTAACGTGGGAATGGAGGGCAGCATATCCGGCGTCGGAACGACAACCGGCGAAGGAGGCGGAGGAGCGACAGGAAGGATGGCCGACGTCTCCGCGTCCACGATTTTGATACCGCTAGATTTCATGCCGCTTGATTTGCTCCTGTATGACTGGCTGTGCTGGTTCTGGCCATGGCGGTAGGTGCCGTGTGTCGGGAACTGTTGTTGATCGCCGGCACTCGGGTTATTGCGATAATCCACACGGATCACAACCCTTTTTTTTATTAGTTTATGCATAGGCGATTGGTCGGATTGGACGAATGCCCCGATTAATGAACTTTTTCCATGATATTCGCCCTGTGCTTGTATGGGAACGGCTATGCTTGGTCCACTGTCGACCCTTCCGTCCTGTAAAGCGTGAATACGGTAATGTTTGAAAAAACAGTCCAAAAAAGCTACAATAATAGCGATAGTTCGATAATCCGCGAGATACCTTATAAATAAATGGAGTGAATGCTCATGCAGCTTAAGAAGCTGAACGATAAAGCGATCGACCAATTGTTCGAAGCAGTTCTGACCTTGAAGTCGGTTGAGGAATGTTATGTGTTTTTTGACGACTTGTGCACGGTGAACGAGATTCAGTCGCTATCCCAGCGTCTAGAGGTCGCGCGTATGCTCGGCAAAGGCAGTACATACAATCAGATCGAAGCGGAGACGGGCGCCAGCACGGCAACGATCTCGCGAGTTAAGCGCTGTTTGAATTACGGCAACGACGGGTATAAAATGGCATTAGAGCGTCTTGGAAGGTAGCCTGTTATGAAATCGGGCATTCTCGTAATAAGTCACGGCTCCAGGGAAGCAAGCTGGGTGGAGCGCGTTGATGCTGCTGTTAAGCAAGCCTCTGCTTCACCTCAGCTTGCAGGCGTACCTATTGTGTCGTCCTTCCTAGAGATTGTGGAGGGACGGCTTATTCAGGATGGTATCGATGAGCTGGAGAAAGCCGACGTGACGGATATGCTGGTACTGCCGCTGTTCGTCTCGTCAGGAAGCACCCATGTGGACGAGATAGGTCAGGCGTTCGGACTGCCGTGGGTTTCGGATCTGGAAGGCGATCTCGGCACGTTCAGCGTAGAGGCTAAAGTGACGTACGGCTCGCCGATCGACGACGATCCGGAGATTGCCGAGCTGCTGCTTGCCAACATTGCCGAGCTGTCCGAGGCGCCGGAGCGTGAAGCGGTGTTGCTCATCGGGCACGGCAGCAAGGAGAAAGTGTTCCACGAGCGCTGGCAGCGAGGTCTTTCGTTGCTCGCAGCGCGGCTGAAGGCGCTTGGCGGCTTTGCTGAGTCGGAGCATGCGATGCTGCTCCCCGACCAAGCTGCGGCTAAGCTTGCGGCGATGCAGAGCGAGCATCCTGAGCTGGCGGTTATCGTCGTGCCGCTGTTCCTCAGCCCGGGTTATTTTACAAGCCATGTCGTGCCGACTCGTCTTGCTGGTCTTGAATATCGGTATAACGGGCGGGCGATGCTGCCGAATCCGGCGATTGAACGCTGGCTGACGCGGCAGATGACGAGCTGGCTTGATGGATGGAATGGTTGATTGGTGATGAGGGTTACATAATAGATAGCTGTATGGGATAACTAGGGGTGTGAGAGTCATATGAGTATTAAACGGGCAAGGCTTATCTATAACCCGACATCGGGAAGAGAAGAGATGAAGCGGCGTCTTCCTGATATTCTGCAGAAGCTGGAGCAGGGCGGGATCGAGACGAGCTGTCATGCGACGATCGGCGAAGGCGATGCGACGATGGCTGCGGCCGAAGCCGCGGATCGCGGCTACGATATGATTATCGCGGCTGGCGGCGACGGCACGCTGTATGAAGTGATCAACGGCCTCGCGAACAAGCCGAACATTCCTCCGCTGGGCATATTGCCTGTGGGGACGACGAATGATTTTGCCAGAGCGACGGGCATTCCGAAGCATTGGGAGTACGCTTGCGACCTCATCATTCAGCAGTATACAAGACCGATTGACGTCGGTAAGGCGAATGATCGCTACTTTATTAACATTGCCGGCGGCGGCTCACTCACCGAGCTGACCTACGATGTGCCGAGCAAGCTCAAGACGATGGTTGGGCAGCTTGCTTATTATATGAAGGGTCTGGAGAAAATGACCCGCCTGCGCCCGACCGAATTGAAGTTCGAAGCGGCCGGCGTCGGGGAGTTTCACGACGAGTTCATGATGTTCCTCATCTGCAACAGCAACTCCGTAGGCGGCTTCGAGCGACTTGCGCCGGATTCTTTGCTCGATGATGGCTTGCTCGACGTGCTGCTCATTCGTAAGTGTAACTTGCCGGAATTCATCAAGCTCGTCACACTCGCGCTGCGAGGGGAGCACTTCAATGATCCGCATGTCATCCACTTCCGGACGAACGAGCTGAAGGTGACGACGCCGGATTACGTACAGATCAATCTCGACGGCGAATATGGCGGCGTGTTGCCGTGCACGTTCTCGGTGCTGCCGTCGCGCCTTCAGATTTTTGCGGATGAAACGGGAATTTCCACATATCGTTAGTCGTTGCGGCTAGTCTCCTGACCATGCGAATGGTGCAAAGAGGCTGGCCGTATTGTATGATAGGAGTTAGATTTTGCGAAGGCAGAGCGGAGAGATTACATGCGTAAAGGAACGAACAAGGGCGGCAGCCATAACGGAAGATCCAATAGAGGGCGCGGTGCGGCGTCCGAGAAGGAACGGGCAGATGCGCCATTCCAGAAGAACGAAGAGGTGACGCTCGATATTATCGGCCTCACCCATGACGGCGAAGGCGTAGGCCGCGCGAACGGCTTCACCCTGTTCATCCAAGGTGCGCTGCCCGGCGAGCGCGTGCGCGCGAAGGTCATGAAGGTGAAGAAGCAGTACGGCTATGCGCGTCTTGCGGAACTGCTGGAGAAGAGCGCGGATCGGCAAGAGCCGCCTTGCGATATTTATAAGGAATGCGGCGGCTGCCAGCTGCAGCATTTCGACTATGCAGCGCAGCTCGCATGGAAGCGGCAGCATGTCGTGGATAACCTCGTGCGGATCGGGAAGCTGAACGTAGCGGGAGAGGCCAATGGGGACGGGGCTTCGCCGGATGGAATCGTTGTTCATCCGACGGTCGGCATGGACAAGCCTTGGCGCTACCGCAACAAGGCAAGCGTGCCGATCGGCACGCATAACTCGAGCGGCGAGCTGATCGCCGGCTTCTACGCACGCGGCAGCCATCGCATCATCGACATGGACGATTGCCTCATCGAGCACGAGCATAACGACGAGGTTGTCCGCGTCGTCAAGCGGATCGGCCGCGAGCTCGGCGTCACTCCATACGACGAAGAGTCAGCTCAGGGAGTGCTGCGCCATGTTATGTCTCGGACAGGCGTTGTGACTGGCGAAATTATGGTGGTGCTGATCACGAACGTTCGAAAGCTGCCTTCGGCAGACCGCTGGGTAGAACGCATCCGCGAGGAGCTGCCAGGCGTGAAGAGCATCGTACAGAACGTGAACGCGCGCGAAACGAACGTCATCTTCGGAGACGAAACTCGGACGCTGTGGGGAAGCGACGTTATTTACGATGAGCTCGATGGCATTCGCTTTGCGATTTCGGCTCGATCGTTCTATCAGGTTAATCCTGTGCAGACGGTGGAGCTCTATAGGAGAGCCGTAGAATATGCGGGTCTAACGGGTAACGAAGATGTGATCGACGCGTATTGCGGCATCGGGACGATTTCGTTGTTCCTCGCTCGGAAGGCAGGCCGTGTCTACGGGGTTGAAATTGTGCCGGAAGCGATTGAGGATGCTGCGCGGAATGCACAGTTGAACGGCATCGAGAATGCGACGTTCGAGGCTGGCCCTGCTGAAGTCGTTATTCCGCGCTGGCGCGAGGAAGGCGTGACCGCCGACGTGATCGTCGTCGATCCGCCACGCAAGGGCTGCGATCCAGCGCTGCTGGATACGATCTTGAAGATGCAGCCGGAGCGGGTCGTGTATGTGAGCTGCAATCCTTCGACGTTGGCGAGAGACCTCCGTGTGCTCGAGGATGGTGGGTATCGGACGGTGGAGGTTACGCCGGTGGATATGTTCCCGCATACAACACATATTGAATCCGTCACTCGTTTGGAGCGGGTATAGTACAGGTGTTCAAGAACCCTTATCTGGTGCGGTTTTAGGAGCTGTATTACAGAGCGGTGTAAGCGGGTGATACAGGCGCTGAAATACGACATTGATGTGAATCCGATGTGAAAAAGTAAAATATCTGATACAAAACAAAGATAATTCGACATAAGCCATAAGAAAAAGACGCTTGGGAGCTGCGGCCCTGAGCGTCTTTATTTTTACGCTTACGGTAAACAGATTCGACACTTACTCCTCAATCGGGTGTAACTTGTTAGTTCTTCGCCTTAGCTTCCTTGGGCTTAGCGAATAGAAACTCTAGTTTATCTGCTGCAGCCTGGTCAGCGGATCGTAGGGCATGGCCGTAGACGTTCATCGTTGTGGTTATGTTGCCGTGGCCTAAACGCTCTGAAATGAGCTTTGCATGCACACCTTGATTGATAAGCAGTGTGGCTGCCGTGTGACGTAGATCGTGGAAGCGGATATAGCGGAGCTTGTGCTTTTTGATGAAGCCTCTGAACCAAAGATAAGGCCGCTCATGATGGAAAGGAGATCCGTCCGCATGACAGAATATGAAATGCCACTCTCGACCGTCGCGATCCTTCCCGTTCCAGGAATCGCCTAGCTTGTCCCGCTCCTTGGCGCGATATGCGTAATAGTCGCGAAGCTCCTCAAGTACGGAAGCGGGCAAGGAGATTTTACGTTTGGAGTTTTTCGTTTTTGGTTCTTTAACAATGATCTCGCCTTTGAGGGCATGGACCATCGTTTGCAATACGTCCAGTACTCCGGCCTTCCAGTCTACATGCTTCCACTCAAGTCCAAGAAGTTCACTGCGCCGCATGCCAGTTGTGAGTGCTAGTGTAATCATCATTCGCCAGTGGTATGGTTCCCGCTCCAGCGCCTGCAGCAGCGTTGCTACTTCATCCTCACCGTAAGGTGTGTTCTCCTTGTGGACAACCTTTGGTTTCTTTACCGAGGCGGCGGGATTACTTTTTATAACCTTCCATTCCACCGCACGAGAAAAGATGTTCTTGAGGATACGGTGATTTATTTGAATTGTTCCGGAGGCGAGGCTGCCGGCTCTTTGATCACCGCGGCTTCCTTCCTGGCTAAGCTGCTCAAGATAGTCCACAATGTGGAGAGGCTTGACTTCCTCTAGCTTCATGTGTCCGAATGCCGGGATGATGCGTTTCTTGAGGTGTGATTCGTATGAGGTGCGCGTTTTGTGCTCCAGGTGCTTGCTTGCATACTTGCTGCGCCATTCCTCCACAAAGGCTTGTACGGTCAACTTCTGCGGCGCAATGTATTCGCCGCCCTCAACTTCCTCCTTGAACTTCATGTATTCCGCTGTAATGTAATCCTCTAGCCGCTTCGTCGTTTTCAGTAATGCTTCATCGGTGATCGTGAGGGTTTTGGTCTTACGGCCATACTTCTTGTCCGGACCAAGACCGGTGTAGACCGTGAAGAACCATGAGTTTTCGCCTCGCTTCTGAATATTGAGTTTCCGAGCTTTTGCCATAAACTAACGCCTCCAATCTTTATTGGTATTCAGGGAAGAGTGCCTTAAGCATGTCCGAAATACGTTTGCGGTCTTGTTCTGTAAGTGGATGGCCATTTAAAGTTAATTCTTTTAGTTTTAAAACATGGTTTATTTCGCTACGCGCATCTAGTATTTCTTGTAAATAGGCTTCTTTTGTAGGGAACCCCAGCATCTCATGGTAGAAAAGTTCACCATATGTTTCATTTTCGGACTCTTCAACTTTGTCATAGAACCAATCTTCGTATTTTACATGACCTGCTTTCACCATTAGTTCTTGAAATGTAATTCCAAGTGGCCCATGCAGCCTCTTAAGAACCTCAGGGGAAGGGACGCCCCGCTTACCATTTTCTAAATTTGTAATGTATGACGGTGAGATTTCTGCCATTTCAGATAGTTGTCGAACTGTGTACCCCTTGAAGGCGCGTTGCTTCTTAAGAAAATCTCCAAAGTCATTTTGACTCATAATATTTAGTCTCCTTTATGTTGTTTTCACCTAGTATATAACAGTTTGTTATCAAAAGAAACATTTTATCTTTACGTGTTATCTTTTGTATGGTAAAGTATCTGTAGATACTTTGTTATCAATAGAAATCAAGAGGCGTAAACGTCATCACAGAAAGCAACGCTAGTCGTTTATTGCGAACGGCTGTATTAGAACAACATCTGATAGGAGGAATCCACAATGAACAATCTGGAGTTTACGGCAGCGCAGCGGCGCCGAGAGCTGGAGGCGAAGTATTTCCCTCAGGGCATGGAGGCCGGTGAGATCGGACTGCTGACTGAAGTGGAACAGCTACTGATTAAAGCATACCGCGCTGGTGCCGAACAAGCCCATTGTCAGTCCTGGTCTAACCAGTCCGCTTTAGGTTATGTGATCATGGCAGCGGAGCAGGTAGCCTTGCCTGCCAAGCTGATCAATCTGATCGTCAAGACAATGCACTGCGGTTTTGATTTCAATACGATAGAGGAAGCGGCAGCTCACTACCGGCAATCAGACTATTAGGAGGTAACGCTTATGCCTATTAAACAAGAGCAAAAATTTATTTTTTCACGGCTTCCTGAGCAAATCATTGTGGCTGCTGTCGTGAATAGTGACGGACTCTATACCATCCATTCTAAAGTGGGAGCTGGTTGCGAAGGCGCTTCACTTAATCGAACGTTTCCAGCTTCCAAAGCTTTGGCTGCGGTGAAATATCTTATGTCAGAGCTTAACATGCCAGATACCGCGGTTTATTTCGAGGGGATGAGTGAAATGCTCTGCACGGAATATATGAGGGCACAGGTCTTACAACGGCAGCTCCAGCAGGGATGCACCGAATGATTAAGAACTCAGCGTCCGCAATCGGCTTGGCGATGTGCAATGAACACGCTAATGAGCTTATAGAAAATGCGTTGGAGGAGCTGCGGTTGCGATCACAGCTCCCGCAAGAGCCATCAGAATTTATGCTGAGAGCTGGATTAGATCCTCTCAAGGAGATTAGAGATATCATCCAGGCGCGTATCGATATGTTGCAGCAAGAGCGAAACGTGATTATTGGGAAATACAAATAGGAGGAATCTCGAATGACTAAACTTACTTTGACTGTTAACGAGGCGGCCCAACTGGTGGGAGTATCGATCGCAACGATTTATACAATGGCTCGTCAGGGCGAAATCCCGCATGTACGAGTTAGAGGTCGTATTCTCTTTCACCGGGAAAAACTAGAACAATGGCTGCGTGGTGAGTTAGAAGCCACTCGGGCATAAAGGGGCTACTGACATGAAGCAAATTAAAATGTCGCTTGTTAGTACTAGCGGCAAAGTTGTGAATGAATGGTCTGTTCCATACGCTCGCCGCCACGATGCGATTGAGCATGCGATGGATCGGGCAGAACAGGAAGGACATGCTGGAGTCATATGGTCATTATTTCAGAATGGAGTCACACGTCATATCGCATTTGATTCACACGATCCAGCTGCCATTTTGAGATTTGCTCATGAGGCCCATCGGATTATATCTCCGGTCAGCTTCATAGCAGAGCGGCAGCATCGCCAGCACCGATGAGGAAGGTGACAGCTATTGAGCATTGAGATTAAAAACATTCCAGACGAACTAAAGCAGCGAGCTCAATGGATCCTGTGGAAGTTGGAGAAGCGGAAGCCAAAAGATGAGAAGCCCACAAAGGTGCCGTATGGGGTTGACGGGCGCAGAGCATCTGCCGACAAGCCTGAGACCTGGGCAAGCTTCCAGGAAGCACTGGGCGCGCTTCAGCGGGCTCCAGCCGTATACAAGGGATTGGGCTTCGTCTTTAGCACAGATGATCCTTTCACAGGCGTTGACCTGGATAGTGATCTGGATAAGACCGGCTTTGCCTGCATGCACGATGGAGGGCTGCTCGGGGATCTGACCGAGGAAGCCAAGGCAATAATTAATGAGCTGAACAGCTATACAGAATACAGCCAGAGCGGGACCGGTATTCATATTCTAGTTCGAGCCGCTAAACCAGGCGATAAATGCAAACGAATGGATAATGCTAATTTTGAGATGTATGACCGGGAACGTTTCTTCGTGGTAACTGGCCGGCATATAGCCGGTACGCCGCATACGATAGAACCTCGTCAGTCAGAGGTTGATCGATTATACTCCCGCTTCCTTGGGGACGTGAAGGCAACAGAAAAAGGCTCTGAGCTACCGCAGCTCAGAAGCCCCCAGATGGATGATGAATCTATTATCAGTATAGCACAGCATTCAGGCAGCGCAGACAAGTTCAACGCGCTATACGTTAACGGAGATGTTCACCGATTCCATGGCGGCGACGAGAGCGCAGCCGATCAGGGCCTTTGCAATATGCTAGCTTTTTATACGCAGGATCCGGAGCAGATCGACAGGCTGTTCCGGCAGAGTGCCCTGCTTCGTGAGAAATGGGAGCGGGATGACTACCGAGAGATTACGATTCAAAAGGCGATACGCGATCTCACAGCGTGGTGCGGCGTTCACTCATTTGATAGCGGGGACAAAGGAAATGCTGAGCGGTTCATCTATCATTTCGGTTCTCATATGCGCTACTGCAAGCCTTTCGATCACTGGCTGATTTGGGATGGTCAGCGCTGGAAGCGGGACAACAATAGCGAATCTGTGAAGCTTGCGATGACGATCGCTGAACGCATTGATCGGGAGGAGTATGGTAGCCTGTGGAATAGTTTGACTGACGGGCAGCGAAATGCGATTCAACTCTTTCCCAAGAAAGATTTGTCGCCGGAGCTGCTCAAGCTAAAGTCGAAGCTGGATGGATTGCGAAAGCAGTCTGAACGAGCAAAGTCTGGCAGCGGCATCAGGGAGATGTTGAAACTGGCTGAGCCGTATTTGGCCGTTGCCCCGGATGAGCTAGACGCAGATGAATGGTTGCTCAATGTGAACAATGGCATTTTAGATCTACGGACCGGTTTCCTCCAGCCTCATGACTCAGCGAGGTTGATGTCCAAGCTTGTTCCAGTTGATTACGTCCCAGGGGCTGCATGCCCACAGTGGGATAAAGCGCTGAACGATATTTTCGAGGATGAGAGCCAGCTTCCCCGCTCAGAGGAGCTGCGGTATTTACAAAAGGCATTGGGCTACGCGCTTACCGGCTCCGTGAAGGAACATGCCTTCTTTATCATGCACGGCCGGCGCGGGAGGAACGGTAAGGGAGTCATATTCAATACGGTGGCAGCTATACTGGGTGATTACGTGGAGCATATCCCTCCTGATGTGTTACTGGCTAAGAAACTGGAGAGCGGTGGAGGGCCGACACCCAGTATCGCTAAGCTGAAAGGTGCACGCCTGGTACTGGCCAGTGAGACAGACCGAGGCCGGCGGCTGGACGAGGCGCTAATTAAGGGGCTAACCGGTGGCGATCCGATTACAGCCCGCTTCCTCAATCAGAATGACTTCACATTCAAGCCTGCCTTTAAGATCTTCCTGCAGACTAACTACATGCCAAATGTAGATGGCTCGGACGATGGCATCTGGGATCGAATCAAGAAGCTCGACTTCCTGCGCTATTTTGAAGAGCATGAACGCGACACACAGCTGGAAGAGAAGCTGCAACAGGAGAAGGTCGGCATATTGGCCTGGTTGGTAAGAGGCTGCCTTCAGTGGCAAGTGGAGGGGTTGAGAGAGACGGAGGAGATGCGGAAGTCAAAGGCGGACACGATCGGCGACATGGACGTGATACCGGTCTATGCGCGGGAGCATCTGCTTCTTAATCCGCTGGCAAGTGTGGGCCCGGTGGAGCTGTATCGACACTATGGAATGTGGTGTATCGAGAACGCGGAATATACCCACAGAAAGAAAGAGTTCTTCCAGCGGCTGGAGGCGTTTATGGCTAGGCAGGGTTACACACTGCATAAGAACGAGAAGGATTCAACACGAACCAAACGAGTTCTTAAAGGAGTTGGGTTGAAGCCGAATCCGGCTGGAAGGCAGCAGAGTGGCGCCGGCTTTACATTTGGAGCGAGCTGACGGGACAAACAGGACTAAAACGGGACAAAAATAAATTGCATTTTGTCCCGTCAAAAAGCCTTACGCATCAAGGGGTTTCAGAGATTAGGGACAAAAAGGACATTTTTTTTATAGTAATTACGCATATGAGAAAAAAATAAGATATTACGCTATATACGTTTATTTTATATAGGCTGACTTTCTCTAAAGAATTTGTCCTTTTTGTCCCGAAACCCCGAGAAGCCTTGGTATGACTGGGTTTTCTACGGGACAAAATCAAAAATAAAAATGTCCGCAATTGTCCTGAAAATGTCCCGCTCATCATTGTGGACGTGGAAGGCCCTGGATTGTATTAAGGTCATCGGAAAATGCATCCCGAGATTTCCGAGGCCCTAAAAAAGAGTGAGCGCATTGTTAAGCAATGTTAAGGGGCTAAGAATTGCTAAGGTTCGTAGTGCAGGCACTCGGAGAATACTCGACCCTCGCGTGCGTAATGACAAGTACCTGAACTGAAGTTTTCTGAAGGTGTTGATAGACTACGACATATATGTTCATAACCGAGTAGATGGGGTTTGATGATATGAAGGTGAGGGCGCCGCCGGCAGAGGAGGTCAACATGGAAATGAGCAGGATGAGAAGAGCCCGAAAGGAACTGTTGGCCTACAACGTCTTAAAGCTTAATAGGGTAGAGATAGCTGCGCAGATCCAGCTGATGGATGCAGACATAAGGCCGAAGACCACGTTCATCGACGGCATGCCCCGGGCGAAGGGTGGTCTTCCGAAGTCAACGGTCGAGAACCAGGCTTCATATCGAGAGCAACAGTTGAAGTCTCTCGAAGCAAAGCTGCGAAGCGCAAACCAAAGAATTGACTTTATCGAGTGGGTGCTACAAAAGCTTAGTCCTGTTGAGCAGCGGGTAGTTACTCTTTCCTTCTTTGCTGTAGATTTAGACGGAGATGAAGAAATTGCTGAATCGTTGTCTCTTACTGCGCCCGAATTAGCAAACATCAAGAGAGGTGCACTTCATTTCATAGGCTACACGTTAGAGTGCTACTCAAACAGCGACACTGCGTGATAAAACTATAAATACAAAATAATACTCGCGATCTGTGCGGGTAACCAACGAGGTGAGAACATGGCGCAACAGCCAATAAACGTGATTAGAGACGCAATGTCGGCAGAAGGATTAAGCGAAGAATTAGCCAAGCTCCAAAAGACTCTGCGCTGGATGTTGAATGGGAATATTGACTTCGAGAACATTAGGGCTAAAGGGATTGTGGCAGACAATATCGCAGCTAATACTATTACCGCCGATAAGATGGATGTCAGTGAGCTTTCAGCGATTGCGGCCAATTTAGGACATATTACAGCAGGGCTTATCGAGGCCGTAAACATTATAGGTTCGTATATTGCAACGTCCAATGGGACCTATCCAAGATGTGAAATGAGTTCGACAGGTAATTTGTTCAGCGCTTACAGTTCAGAGGACACCTACATTCACATTGACCCGTATTTCTACCTGACAAATAAGCCTGCTATTGTGTTTAATGATGGTGATCTGTCAGTAGGAACAATAAGTGCGGATGATAAACTGAACCTCAACGGACTGTTCGGGCTGAATCTGACAGCAGGTGCCGGCCCGATAACTCTATCGACGAACGGGGTGCAGGGTGTCCGATTTGTTGACTGGAGCGACATACGAAATATGGATACGGGAAGCGATCTGCAGACGGACCTTAATGACAAAGCTGATTCAGGAGCATCTACAGGTTCAGCCGGAGGACACAACCATGCTATTCCTGCTGGTACCCGACTAGCTGTCGTCGACGCATCGAATAACATCATCGGCCATTACATTTGGTCGGTAGCTGCCAGCCATACCCATACCCAATCCTAGTATGCTATACTATGTGCAAAAATTGGGAATGAGGTTTGCACATGAGAAAATATATAATCGGCTTCATTATTGGAGCCTTTGTGATGGTCTCTGGACAGGTATTGGCGGACGGGGTTTCAAAGGTAGGGAAGACTATTCAAAAGGAAGCAACCGTAACACTGGACGGACAAGCTCTTAGCAACGCTGTCATTGTTGATGCTAAGAGCTACGCTCCAGTAAGAGACATTGTGGAGGCATTCGGTGCTAGTGTTTCCTATGAGAAAGGTGTGGTTAAGATAGAAACACAGGGGATAGACTTATCGGTTTTAAAAAGGAACAAGGAAAACCTAGCCGGACGTATTATAAATACTGAGAAAATTATTAGTGCGCTAATGGTTGTCGAAATTCCCACATACGAGAACGCAGTTGCAAATACTTCCGAAGACAAGGACACTTGGCAAAAACGTCTTTACGAGGCAAAGGAACTTCTTAAAAGTAAACAAGCTGAGCTCGTTGATCTTAAGCTGCAGCTCGCCGAGATCGACAAACAAATAGCTGAACTGGAGTCCGCTGAATAGCGGGCTTTTTTCTATCTTAGAGAATCATAATCGCGCTTGATCGGACAAGTTAAGACGTGCAAGAACCTCATAAAACCTTACTACTCTCATTTCTAGTCAGCAGTGCCGCGCCTAGTAAAACCTAGTATCTGCAGTATGATTTGATAGAGTTTTGGGAATGCTTTTAGCAGATACGGACGTTAGCAAATGTTAGTATCGCGACATTTGCGACACCCTAAAAAGGGAGTAATAATTGAACCGTTACAGGTGAATTGCTCAAGAACTCTTAACATTGAATCGGATCGGATCCTACAATGTATCTCATTTGAACAAGCGAATGACGGAGCAACAGCTACGCCGGTGGATGCTCGAGCAATCATTTCCACATTGAAAGGACGCCGCTAGTCTGGCGGATGTTGCATGCAAACATGGGTGTCACGCGATCAACGCTGTATGCCTAGAAGGATAAGTATTCGGACATTTTGGACTCCCTAAAAAGGGGCAAAGAGGTCGTAGACCGACAAGTCGAAAATGCGCTGCTGAAGCTGAACTAGCAAGGCATAGGTTTCTATCATACCCTAAGATCGGTGAAGCGATCCTGAAATGATAAAGAAGACTTGTCGAAACTAGTTATTCGCGAATACATCGACGTCATGGCTAATGATAAGCAAGATGAGGTGATTTATTTGTCTCGAATCGCACAAACAGTAAGAGTTGTACAACTGATGCTGGATATGCTCGATGCTTCAGAGCAGCAGCTCGCGCTGCAACTCAATACAGAGCACGGGCAGCGTATGGACGTAGCTCGCTTATATTCAGATAAGGATGTAGCTGAGAGATATGGGGTTCATGTCCGCACTGCACGGGACTGGATTTCAAGCGGCAGAATCAGAGGTTTCCGGATGGACCGGCGATGGTATTCCAGAGCTGATTGGCTTGATGAGTATGAAGGCCAAATGGCTGTGGAGCTGGAGTAGAAATAATTAAAATGCTATGTGGGCGTAAATGATGGATAATTCAGAGATGCAACGTTATGAAGGAGTAAAGATTGATCTGTCGCGGGGTCCCAGGCGGCAATTAAACCGCGCATTTTCACATTTAATCAAGGATATCATTAGTCGGCCTAAGTCGGACTTTGGAAGAAAGCCCAAAGAAGGTACATCGAATTAATGGAGTCTGACCGATGCTAGAAAGGCGGCGGTAGAAATAAACGTACAACCCTCAAAACTATACCAAGAAATAGTCACGATCTTTGAGGTTCTTGTAGATGATGCAATTCAACGTATTGCTCATGAGGTCGCCGAGTCAGTCACCCGTATGCAAGGACTGAGAGATACAGAAAAGAAGATTCAAATAATGGATGTTAAAGAAGCAGCTGAATACCTGGGGATCAGTGCATGGACAGTTAAGAACCGCATTCGTACAGGCGTTCTCCGAGCGTATAAGCAAGGAAACTACTGGCGTATCAAACGTGAGTGGTTGCTGGATTACGAAAGACAACTAATAGAAAAGAAAGAAGGACATTCATTCTAAGGGGGCGGCAGCATGACACCGGCAAGTATGGCAACCACGATCATTAACCACATACTCTCGCTGCAGTCTGCGGAAGACCAACGCGTTATCCTGAGTGATTTGTATGCCCGCTTTGGTTGGCCGAATCGAGAGGAATACACTATCCTTACTGATCGCGCCGTCGCTGAGAAATTTGGGGTATATGTCCGAACCGTTCAGGACTGGATGTTATCTGGTCAGCTCAAGGGATTCAAAGAAGCGAGAAAGTGGTACACGCGCTCCGACTGGCTAAGGGAGTTTGAGGACGCCAAAGCCGCTGCTAACAGTACCCTTCAACGAAGTTCTGTAAAAGCTGGCGATTAATACCCATATCACAAAAACGGTTGTGACAATGATCACGGTGACAATGTAGGCCTCGATAGCGGTTCTAAGTGCTGCAGCAGCAGCTAAGCAAGGAACAAAGTGGTTTGAGATGCAGCAACAGAAGGAGTCCGATCAGTAGCTAATACAGTGATCTTCAAATATAGCCCCACCCAGCGGCAGAAACTACTTGATGAGATTTATTAATTGGATTTCCTGTGGAGTAATTAATAGCTTGTGTGTTAAACTGTCTTTACGACGTCCGTGACCATCCTTAATGTAGGTGAAGTGGATGTCTTTTCTATGAAGCCGATTATTTTTGAGGTGTGAGTTAATGAAAACAAAGGACATTGATATTCGTGCATCGCTCCATCATATGTTAAGCAAGGAGCACGAGCATGAACCTGATACTTTAATAGTGGACGAGTTAGCTCTTTGTCAAGGGGATGCGCGGATTGATGTTGCTGTTGTCAATGGGGCAATAAACGGTTATGAAATAAAAAGTGAGAGCGACACGCTTGTAAGGTTACCGTCGCAATGCGAGTATTATAATAAAATCTTTGACAGTGTTACTATCTTGACTGCCTCAAAGTATATAGATGGTATCATTGATATTATTCCTGACTGGTGGGGGATTACCCAAGCTGAAAAAGAGGCGGATGGGGTTGTTCACTTTTTTGTTATTAGGGAGCCACAACAAAACCTAAGTATAGATGCGCTATCACTTGCCCAACTTCTATGGCGAGACGAGGCAATACAAATATTAAAAGAACGCGGCTTGCAAAAAGGACTATTAAGCAAGCCGCGACAAGTGTTATGGAGCGCGTTAGCTGAACAAATACCTCTTAAGGAACTTCAAGATGAAATCCGTAAGAAACTTAAGGGGAGGACAGGGTGGAGAGCTCATTAACTACATATGTTATATGGTGATTGGTCCCTGCTTTGCGCCAGTTGGTTGCATTTCCGGGGCCATCGTTATTATTGGCAACTTCCTGGATATAATGATCGCCGGCGCTAAATGAGGAACCTGAATATTCAGGGTGAGCAACAACCTGGGCTGCTAGTTGGTAATACTGATTTCCACCATACCGCTTAATCATACGACCTTTAAAGATAATAAATTTATCATCACCTGTGTATCTTATATTGGCACTCATATTTATGAATCGTGGATCTGCCTCGAAAGGCGCAGGATTTGAAATCACATAATCTCCGAATATTGGATTTCTAGCAATAGCACCAGAACGTATAAGCCTTTTCCAGATCAGCCATTCAGTTCTCTCTATTTGATCTATTGAATTTGAACTAACAGAAGAAAGGTCAGTAGGGAATGACGTTCCACAAAGTATAACTCGGCGCCAGTCCGGTAAATAAGGGAGACTATTTATAATACCAGTTATAAAAAGTGTGGTTCTAGTCTGATCATTCGGGTTGGCGTATTCATAATCCAATACTAGGTCAACTTCATTTGGATTAACGGCGAGTTGAGTGAGTAACCTGTTGATATTATTGTGTAAATCTCCAAAGTCATCATCCTTCAATCGAATACATATGCCGTTTTGATCTTGCTGATGAGCTGCAATTATCTCAGCCTGATATGCAGTATCACGTTGAGGACTAGTTACTGGTATTACCCTTATGTCACGAGTCCGAGCTTCTTGCAAAACAAAATTTAGTGGGTGCTGTCCACTAGATAATCTGTCTGTGGCATCGATATGCTCTAAATCAATGAAAATGGGTGCATGTGATCCCCAAGAACGAGTAAGTGTTTCGCCAATCTTTAGAAGGTGCTCATCAATTGATTTTTTAGGAACGTCATTTTCGAAATCCCAATCAATTGGTGCGATTTCCAGTAAGGGAAGCACATATTCCTTTACCGTTGAAGATAATGCCTCAAGGGCTTTTTGCTCTCCTTGTTTCCATTTCAGTACCGGAACATATTGATTTGCATATTTCATAGCATGCCTCCGCTTTGTTTTCTTCATCGGCTGAAGGATTAACTTTGAGGTATCCAGTACTATAATACTACATCAATTGTCCTATTTTGGCGACATATGGAAGTGAGCAATGTTGTTAATATTTTGTTTCACTTAGCACTAATTAGTATTAAAGGATTGATGTTAAATTGATGTGAAAAGTTCTATTATATTTTCACAATCGCCAGTAAACAAACACAAGCCATTTGCAAATGTCCACAAATGGTGGGGGTTCTTAGCACTATAACAGAAGACATAAAGACGTGATCGTTGCCCGCATACGACGCATGTGGAGTGCTGTGTGAAGATCATAAGGAATTAACAATTTACGAGCCGCATTTACCAAATTGGCTAGGGTTCAAGCATGAATAATGCTTGAGCCCTTTATTTTGATTAGGGCTAATAATCTTATAAATAGAAACTGGTGGAAAAAAAGGATCACGACGTTGGGACATTACTCGACGCTGTGATTCTATTTTTGTTTTTCCTTCATCTTGTCGAACATTCCCTATTCATTTGTCGTACTTCCCCTATTCATCTTGTCGTTTTGTGTGATTCGGAGGCAGAAAATGTGCGGTTTGGCAGAAGCGTGTCGTAAGCGCGAACTTAAAGTTTTCTTTAAAAATCACAATAGAATCATCCAGAGCAGTATGGTAGAAACAAAGATTCATATCAGCTGCGAGCGAGAAGGGATGATTAATTGTGAAGAAGGCAACAAAATGGAAAGGGAAGTTGACCTCGCAGATTCTGGCGTGGATGCTTGTCATCAGCATGGTGGCGACCTTACTGCCGGTGCAGCAGGCGGCAGCGTCCGAATTGCCGATGCAGCAGGCTACAGCGCCCGAACAAAGCGGGTTCCAAGATGTTAGTCCAACAGATTGGTTCTACGAGGCGGCCAACTATGTTCAGAAGAATGGTATATTCAGCGGAACGGGCGGCGGATACTTCTCGCCGAAGGGAACGTTAACGCGTGCCATGTATGTGACGGCGCTTGGACGAATGGCGGGCGTGGACGTAAGCGAGTATACAACCACGTCCTTTGCCGATGTGCAGACGGGCACTTGGTATGCGCCATATGTAGAGTGGGCAGCCAAGAAAGGGATTACCGCCGGCACGGGCAACCGGAAATTCGATCCGAATGCAAACGTATCCCGAGAGCAGATGGCGGCGATGACTTTGCGTTATTTTGAAATCTATCAGATTCCCTATCAAACAAGCAATCGCGTAACGACGAAGCCGGGCGATCTCGCCGATGTGTCTCCTTGGGCGGCTGACGCGGTCGTCAAGGTGTGGCAAGCAGGGTTGTTCACCGGGGATGGCAAGGGCAATTTCAACCCGCATGCCCAAGCCTCTCGTGCGGAAGCGGCTGTTCTCTTCATGCGCAATAGTGCGGTTGTGCAGGCGTGGGCAAATCAGAATCCAGCGACGGAGACGCCGAATCCCGAGCCAGGCAGCAATAGCGGCGGCAACAACGGCGGCAATTCCAATAACTCTGAGTATATCATTACGTTCGAGAGCAACGGAGGTACTGCGATCGCTGCTCGGAGCGTAAAGAAAGGGGAACCGTTAAATAAGCTGCCTGCCCCCGTGAAAGAGGGATATATATTCCAAGGTTGGTTTAGGGATAGCGATTTTTCTCTCATTTTCGCGAATGGCAGTACCGTTAGTGCGGATACGAAGTTGTATGCCAAATATATGGATAACGTCAGTAATGCCGTTCAGAGCGTTCCCAGTTACTCGGTGTTGGATGTCGCGCCGGACTTCACCATCGCCGTATATGATGAGACCGGCAGTCTGACGGCATCCGAGGTACAAGCGGGTATGACGTTCCACGACATCGCTGATCCGGACTCCGCGGCGATTACCGTCACCGGTTCGAACGGCCGCTTTACGGTAGCGTCCGCAGCCGAAGACGGTCAGTTCGAAGAAGGCAACACTTATCAACTTACGCTGACAGATGAAAACCTGTCTTTCCAAGGTCAAGACGAGACGACGAGCATCTATGTTTTTAGCGTCGCTAAGCAAGAAGCCATGAGTGTCCCGCTCAATCCGAGCATGATCTATCTGCGCTTCGCGGATGTCACGGATATGATGCTGGATGGCGCGGATGTGGGTTCGCCCGCGATTCCGGTGGTCTCGACGACGGTGGGCGACAGCGAAACCGGTCTCGCCGCGGCTAATGCAAGCGGCGGAACGTTCACCTATTCTGGAGATACGGCGATTCAAGTTGGCGATGCCGTAGCCATCTATGAAGGAGTTCGTCCCGATCAGCGCACGGTAGAAACAACCGACATTGACAACGGGGATGTCGCCTATGTAAGGATCACGGCAATTAACGGCAACACCTACACCTATGGTAACGCGGATTCCAAGCAAGTGTTGTTCAAGCCGGATGTTCTGCCAGTGAGCGTAGAGGCGGACACGGATGGAGACCCGTACAACCACTCTATCAGGGTAGAGAGCATCGCAATGAACTACAGCGACAGTCTGTATGCGCAATTCGGCTTGAGCGAACTCACCACCGTCGATGTGGGCGATTTTATCGGTTTCTATGAGGGCAACTTTGCCGAAGAAGGCTCAAGAGTAAGCGGATATGGCCGCATCACATCGGTTACCCCTGCGGCGGAAATGCTTGTCATTACGTATACCGATGCCACCATGGCAGATATCGAGAATGTCTTCGACATCTATCAGCAGCAGACGTTTGACGGCAACCTGCTGTTATCGGATGAAGACATCGCTAAGCTCGAAGATCAAATTGAGCGGCAAGCGATAGACAGCGGATTCGTCGATCAAGCCGCGAACTATTTGTCCGCCCTCGCTATGCAGACGAAAGAATTCAAGGCGCAGCCGCAGACGATGGACCTGGCGCGCTCAAGCGACGAGGGCAAAGTCAAAGTGGAGAATCTGACCGTCGTCGCTTCGCTCGGCACGACACTGCGGCATATTGACGGCCGAACCTCGGGCGTAAGCGCCGCGCTGCAAGTGGGAGCCGACATTGTCATATCGATTCATGAAGAGAGCGATCTCGTCATCCATATGACCGGTACATTCCTTGAGGAGATGAGCCTGGGGCTAGGCGTAGACGGGGATCTGCAAGGACATTGGGAATATTTCTGGGGTATCCCTTATTGGTACACCATAGATGATTATGTGGTCACCGCGAATCTGGATGCCTATACCTATACCGGAATCAATGTAACGGCGAAAATCGCCACCGTCGAACACGATAAGCTGCAGGATGCGTTGGATGACTGGGATAAAGCAGCTACGGGCGGCAAGCTAGGCAAGGTGCGCGACATTGCGACGGAAATCAAAGCGTTAATCGATGGCGTGCAAGATACCGGAGTAGACGACGCGTCGTTGATGGCACAGTATCAAGAGATGATGGAGAACGAGACGGATTGGGTTCCGTTAATCAAGAAAGAGCTCGTAGACAAAAGCATGCGCGTGGCGCTGGGTATTATTGAAGTCAACTTTACGGCAGAGTTCGTTGTCAATGCCAATGTGAACCTGACGATAGGGGCTGATTTCAACTATACGACCGCCAAGCGCTACTCGGCTACGCTGCGCGTGCTTAGTTTCACTGGCAAGAGCGACACCGTCAGCTTGCCGGGCGACGGCAACTATCAGTTCACCTTCTATGTCATGGGGACGCTCGGATTGCGGGCGGGCATACATATGGAGCTTAAAGCAGGGATCGGTAGCGTCAAATTAAATAGCATCGGGCTAGCCGTAGAACCCGGCGCTTATGTGAATCTATGGGGGTACTTCTACTATCAGTTGAAGAAGCAGAACGGGGTGCAGACCTCCCGGTCTTTAGGCGCTCTGTATGTAGAGATCGGCATCTATCTGGAGAGCTCGGTAGGCGCTCAATTAGGCGATGGATTGCTCTCGGCCAGCATGCCGGTGTACGACAATACATGGCCGCTGTACACGGTAGGGGAGCAGCAGCATGTTGTCGACTTTGCCTATTCGCAGGATAAGGCGCCCGCAGTGAACTTGGCGGGTTCCGCGTCATCCATCTCTGTGCCGCAGACGCTGCTCACGATGAGTACGTTTGATTTGAAGACAGGCCAGATGGGTATACAGGCGTATGACCGCTCGAGATTCGATATCCAGGTGGACAATCGAAACTTCAGGTATCAGGCGAATACCGGGAAGATCGAAGTGGTGAACAAGAACATTCAGGTGAGCGAGGGCAACCTGGTCATCACTTGGAAGGGGGCGCCGCTGTCGTACTCGTCGGATTCGCTCACGCGCAAGATTCCGTTGAATTGGTTGGCTAGAGTGGGCGACTATATTTTCCAGCTTAATCCGCAGAATGGCGGTATGACCAAGGTTGTTGCTGCCCCGTATAACGCGGCGATCAGCTTGGAAACCCCAGTCTATCAGGGGTACACCTTTGACGGCTGGTATTGGTCTGAATCCGGCGGCACGAAGGTGACCATTCCGAGCCGTATGCCTGCCTCGGACTGGATCCTGTACGCGCACTGGATCCCGAACACGGATACGCCGTATACCGTTCAGCATTATATGATAGATCCGAATACCAAAACATCGACAACGACATCGCCTGTGGTTACGGAAACGTTGACCGGAACAACCGGCACGGAGATCCGGATCAACTCCGACAGGTTCAGGGATCAAGGTTATGCGACAGGTACGGCAAGCGGAGTGAAGATCAAGGGGGACGGCTCGTCGGTCGTCAGGGTTGATTACTACCCGATGAATCGAACGATGACCTTCGATTGGGCTTATGCGGGGGCGCCCGGAAGTTCGGTAACGGAAGCGGTCGGCAAGAACATCGCGGCTCGTATACCGGTACCGACAAGACCGGGATATACGTTCGCAGGTTGGTCGCCGGCTGTTCCAAGTGCGATAACGGCTTCGGACACCACCTATACCGCGCAGTGGACGGCAAAAGAAGACACGTCTTACCAGGTCGTATACTTGCTGCAAAATATCGGAAGCGACACCTATACGGTTGCGGATACGGAATCGTATCGCGGTACGACCGATACCGAGGCGAAGCTGACAAATCCGACCAAATCCTATGCGGGCTTTACGTTCGACGGCAGCGTTCCGGGAACGGTGACGGCAGCCCCGATTGCGGGCAAAGGCACAACAGTCCTGAAGCTGTACTATAAGCGCAATAACTACGCCATGACGATCAATTACAATGGCTCCGGCGAAGAGACTAAGATCGTTAACGTACCTTTCGGGGCAACGACGGGGTTATACCTAGGAGCTCCGACTTGGCAAGGGCATGCATTTACGGGATGGTCGCCTGCTTCTCCGACAACGATGCCCGCCCAGGCTGTCGAGTTCACCGCTCAGTGGACGGTGAACACCCACACGGTGAGCTTCAACAGCAACGGCGGGTCGGCGGTGGTTGACCAGACGGTTGGTTATGGCTTCCTGGTAAGCCAACCGGATGAACCTACGAAGGATAATCTGGTGTTCGCAGGCTGGTACAGCGATAGCGCTCTGACGAGCGCTTACGACTTCGCGACACAGGTGACGGCAGACCTCGCGTTGTACGCGAAGTGGGTGCGCAGCTACACGGTGAGCTTCGACAGTAACGAAGGGTCGGAGGTCGCCGACCAGAAGGTGAACGAAGGAGACAAAGCTTCTGCTCCTAGCACGCCGACGAAGGAAGGCTTTGTGTTCAGCGGTTGGTACAGCGACAGCGAATTGACGAGCGCTTACGACTTCGAGACGAAGACGGTGACGGCTAACCTTACTTTGTATGCGAAGTGGACGATTGCTCCAAAAAATAACTACACGGTGAGCTTCAACAGTAACGGCGGCACGGCAGTGGCTGATCTGACGGTGGTGGAAGGAGCAGTGGCCGAGGCGCCTAGCGCACCGACGCTAATCGGTCGTACGTTCGAAGGTTGGTACAGCGATAGCAACTTGACGAGCCGATTCAGCTTCTCGACGACACCGATAACGGCAAGCCTTACGCTTTACGCGAAGTGGACGATTAACAGCTACACGGTGAGCTTCAACAGCAACGGCGGGTCGGCGGTGAATAACCAGACGGTGGTATATGACGGCAATGCTACGTCGCCTACCGCACCGACGAGGAACGGTTACGCGTTCGGCGGTTGGTACAGCGACGCCGGTCTGACTGCAGCCTACAACTTCTCTACGCAGGTGAGGTCTAACTTCACCTTGTACGCGAAGTGGACGGCCGTCTACACGGTGAGCTTCAACAGCAACGGCGGATCGTCGGTGGCTGACCAGCGCGTGGAAAATGGCGGCAAAGCAGCGGCACCTATCGCACCGACGAAGGGCGGTTATACGTTCGGCGGTTGGTACAGCGACGCCGCACTGAGTGAAGCTTATATCTTCACGGAGAGACAGGTGATCGCTAACCTCACGTTGTACGCGAAGTGGACATTTAACAGCTACACGGTGAGCTTCGACAGCAACAACGGGCCGGCCGTAGAGGACCAGGCGGTGATTCCCGGCGGCAAAGCCGTGGCACCTGCCGCACCGAAGTGGGTGGGTTATAGGTTCGACGGTTGGTACAGCGATCCCGAGTTGACGAACGTCTATAACTTCTCGGCAGTGGTTACCAAAGATATTACCCTGTACGCGAAGTGGACGATGACATCGTGGCTGCATCTTGGCGATACGATGGAAGTGGGCGTGACTAAACAGTCCAATGTCGTGGTCGACAGCCAGGGTACTGCTTATGTTGCTTATGCGCTCTCGAGTAAAGAGGTATTCGTGAAGAAATACGTAGAAGCGGATGACGAGTGGCAGGCCGTTGGCGATCCAGCGACCCTCGGCAATTCGTGGGGTTCGGTTGAAATAACGCTCGCCATGGACAGCCAAGACAGGCTTTACGTTGCTTATGTGGATTCAACCAAGAAAACCATTGTGAAGAGATATATGGATGGGAATTGGGAAGATGTAGGCAATTTACAACAACAATTCGGGGACGATATCTCGATTGCGTTCGACGAGGATGACACTCCTTATATCGCTTATATCGACGTCAGTCAGAGCAACGTTCAGACCGTATACGTAAAGAGGTTTAACGGTGACGTTTGGGAGAATATAGATAGTAAAGTGACGTTAGGCGCTAAAAATGTAGCCCTCGCGATTGATCAGAGTAACACTCCTTACTTATTCTATACGTACTATACCATCGGTAATCCAATTCGAGCTGCTGTGGTGAATTACGTGGGCGAGAATCATGCTTCGAATTCTCTCAGTAATCCCCCGGAGCCAGGCGGTTATAATATGGCATCATTCGAGCTTGATCCGAATGGCGTACCTTATATGACCTATACGAGCGGTTCCAAGGTGTACGTGGTGAAATACGAGAACAACGCTTGGGTGGCCGTAGGTACAGCTGGATTCCCGGTAACAGCGTATGGTCCGTCGGATATCGCCTTCGACAGCCAGGGTACTCCTTATGTTGCTTATATCGATTCTGCGCTTGGCGACAGCGTGACTCTGATGAAATACGAGAATATGAGTTGGAGCGTCGTAGAGTATGCCGGCATCTCCGTTCGTAACAAATACACGAATTTTGTCAAACTCAACATAGACAGCAACGACAACATCTATGTGAACTTTATTGTCAATACAAGCAACATTACATTAGATGGTAAAGAGACCGTGATGAAGTATGATCCGGACTTGCATTAACCTTTAACGGATCAAACTAGCAGAACAGCCTGCTCCCATCGGAGCAGGCTGTTCTCGCTGTGCGTCCGGCATGAGCCGTAGTTAACTTGAACTCAAAGTTTTCTTTAAGTATCTTTTATAGAACATTCTTTCATGATAAATTAGAAGAAATAGTAGAATTTGACTAAGAAAAGCTAGGGGGGATGGCATGAATGTAAGATCCGCGCAGCCAGTCAGCAATTATTACAAAGTGATGCAACAATACAAGGATGCACGCGCATCAACGGATCAGTCGCGTGTGGCATCTATTCGAAACGTACTCGTGACGGGCAAGAAGCTGCGCACCGATGAAATGGACTACTTACAGCGAAATGATATCAATCTACATGATCAAGCAATGAGACTCTCCATGGAACGCCAAGCGTATGAGGACGCACTGAAGCATAGCCGCAGCAAAGCGGATGCGAACAATTACAACACGTTCAACCTGTTGCAGATTGCCGGGCAACTGAAGCATGGCGGTTCCGAGGAGCTGCTGATGCGCGCGAACGCGATTCAGGAAGCCCATCGCGAGTTCGTGCGATCGAGCAAGTATGCCTCGCTGAGCAGAAATTAACATTATGGTGCAACAATATGGAGGGTTTGACAGATGACGTTATCGATTAACTCCTTTAACTTGATGAATCCGATTAGCAGAACGACTTCTTTGAGTAACTACTCTTTCAATAGTCCGGGCGAGAACACGTCTTTATTCTCAAAGTTCGTTTCGAAGAGCAATGTTTATGAGCAATATATCAAGACGGCGGCAAACGGGGTTGCGAATTTTTTGAAATCCGCGCAGGATATGCAAGCATCGGCGCAAAAATTAATGCAGAAGGATCATTCCTCTTTCCAAGCAAGGACGGCGGAATCATCGGACAGGATGAAGGTTACTGCGGCTGCATCGGCCGGAGCAGCGAGCCAAACTTATGAAGTTAAAGTGAATGCGGTCGCGACTTCTCAAACGAACAGCGGATCATTTTTATCTAAAGCAGATACGTCCGTTGTAAGCAAAGGCACCAATCAGTTCGACATTACGATAGGCGGCAAGACGACGAAGGTATCGGCTGTTATCTCCGATAAAGATACGAACGATCAAGCGCTGACCAAGCTAAAGGATGCGGTCAATGCAGCGAAGACGGGAGTAACCGCCAGTATTGTAACGGATGATCAAACAGGCAAGAAGAAGCTCGAGTTAAGCAGCGATAAGACGGGAGCGGATCAGGTTTTCGAGGTTGAAGACGTTACCGGCAACGCGATGTCGGCAACCGGCGTTAACCATGCAACGCAACTAGCGTCCAATGCGTTCTACAGCGTGAACGGCGGCGCAACGCAAACATCGAAGTCGAACACGATTGATTTGGAGAAGGGCAAAGCTACGGCGACACTAATAGCCCCGTCGACGGAAGCCGTGAAAATTCAAATCAAGCCGGACGAAGACAAAGTCATCGCGCAAGTTAAAGATTTGGTGACGGATTACAATGCGATGCATGATCGCTTGAAAGAAGCCGGCGGCGTTATGGATTCATCTGTCCGTAAAAGCATGGAATCGTTAGTCAGCTCATCTACCTATGAGCGAATCGGTATTCACCGCAACGGCGACGGTACTCTCAAGCTGGATGAAGAGCAGCTTAAGAAGAGCTTAAGCGCAAATTTCGAACAAACAACGAAAGCGATTAGCGGCAGCTATGGCCTAGCCGACCGTCTATCAACAGCAGCGGAAAGATACAATGATGTCAAGGCAAGCAGCTTGCTGAACGCGAAGGCTCGCCAGGTGCAACAATTCGCGATGTACCAGTCATCTATGCAAATGGCGATGCCGACGCTGGCAAGCGGGTGGATCGTGAATTCGCTTTATTAACGGCAAAGAAAGACCACCTTCCCAAGTAAAACGGAGGTGGTCTTTCGTGTATGATCGGCAGTCGTGTACACGGCCAACCTTATCGCTATGTTCGCGCTTGCTGGCCAACCAGCATATATCCGGCCCCTCGAATCGTAATGATTCTCTCCGGATTAACAGGATCAGCCTCGATTTTTTTTCGCAAATTACTGATGTGTACGGCGACCGTTCTCGTATCCTCCAGACTCTCCATCCCCCAGATGAGATGGAACAACGTATCGACAGCGACGACGCGGTTAACGTTTTGCGCCAAATAGGACAGCAGACTAAATTCTTTTTTCGATAAAAAGACGGTGTTACTGCCTATGTTGACGGACTGTGCGTAGAAATCCAGCGTCAAACCCGGTAACTCCAGCAGCTGTTCCCTTCTGCTTGTCGACACTCTGCGAAGGTGAGCCTTGATTTTGGCCATGAGTACTCCCGGACTGAACGGCTTGGTCACATAATCGTCGCCTCCATAGGATAATGCGCTGATTTTCACCTCGTCTTCCTCGCGACTGCTCAGAAATACGATCGGCGCATTCGTGTAGCTGCGTGCGTTCCTGCACCAGTCAATGCCGTTTTCATTAGCCAGCAGTACATCCAGTACGATCAAATCCGGTTCGAACGACGCAAGCAGATTCGTAGCTTCCGTCCCGCTGTGGCTATACGAGGATATAAAGCCTTCCCGATCGCAATACGCCTGAACAATCTCGCATATATGGGGATCATCATCGACGATCATAATTTTGTACGTGTCCTTCACGCTGTCACCTTCCTGTCTCTCGAATACAAAGGCAGCGATACATAGAATATCGACCCCGTCTTGCCATCGCTCTCCGCTCGAACCGCCCCTCCATGGGCTTGTACGATTTCCCTGCAAATCGCCAGTCCGAGTCCGCTGCCCTCAACTCCATTCTCCATGCCCGATCGATCATACCTGTAATTGCGATCGAAGATTTGCTCGAGCTGCTCCGGGGGAATGCCCGTGCCGGAGTCTTGTACGCTAATGATCGCACAGCGGGCATCTTGCGCCTCGTCCACTGCAAGTGCAAGACGCACCACCCCGCCGCTAGAGGTGAACTTCATCGCGTTCGACACGAGATTAAACAACGCCTGCTCCAATCTTTGCGCATCTATCTCGACAACCGGCAAGTCAGGGCGTTGATCTTCCGTATTTCCGATATCCAGTATGAAATCCAGCCCTGCGTCACGCACAACCAGCTCATATTGTTCAAAAAAACCGCGTAAGAAGTGAATCGCATGAACCGGCTCCATTCGATACGCGACTTGTCCCGTCTCTAGATGCGACAAGAAGGACAGCTCTTCGATCATACGGTTAATCCTTATCGTGTTATCCCGGATATACTTCAGGTACTGTTCATTTCGTTCCGGCCTAACCATGTCCTTCACAGCCTCGACATAACCGAGCATACTGGACAGCGGCATGCGCAAATCATGCGTAATGTAGGCAAGCAGCTTCTTCCTTCCTTGCTCGGAGTGGAGTAACCGCTCATACGACGCGCGGAGATCTTCGTGAGCGGCGGATAAATCATGCGTGCGCTCCATCACGATCCGCTCCAAATTGGCATTCATTTCGCTCAGCTTGTCATTAGCTTCCTGCAGCTCGCGCGCGATCCGCTCCTCGTTCGTTGCCGCCCTCGTAAATCTTGAAGAAAGCAAAACGATTTGTGCGATCGTAAATACCAACAGACCAAGCGGAGACGTATTTCCGATGACCGACCATTCGTTGTAATATAAAAAATCGTTGATAACCGTAACAAGAGTAACGACCGACACTAACAGGAAGGTCAGCGCTCCCTCCATGCGCCGCACGGCCGCGTGGGCAAGCCCGACCATCAGATAAGCCATGTGCAGAACAACGATCACGCCGATCATCGGCAGCATTTTGGAATAAATGAGTGCAGGGGTCGCCACAACGACTAGACAGAGTGCGCCGGTTGCGATACGGGTGCCAAGACGAAACCATCGCGACACATAATTCGGGAAAATGCATTCAAAATACATGGTGATGATATAACCACTGCTGCAAAGAATCAGATACTCGATCTTAAACTGCAATTCCCATGGAATAGCCGGCCACAGTTGCGTGATCATGAGTTCGCCGACCAGCAAGGATCGGATACCGAACAACACGGTGAACAGGCCGAAATACAAGGGCGCCTTGTCTTTGCGTCGAAGCATGAACAACAGCAGGTGATAAATGCCGATCACCAGCAGGCTGGCGGTGATGAACATATCAGCGGCGATTCTCAGGTGTGTCTTGACCGTTAACGCATCGCTGCCGCCCAGCTCAATATCCTGGGTGATGCCGCCTCGCTTATGATGAAAGTTCGCTACTTGCATAACCAGCTCTACCGTGTCGCTTTCGGGCTGGAAGAATACCAGCTTCGTTGCCAGACGCGGTGTCACGCCACTCTTGTCCGGAGCAACCGTACCGACCTCTGCCAGCAGTTCACCGTTCGCCCATAATTTATACGAATGAAAAATAGCAGGAAGCCGCAATGCAAGTCTCTCATTCCGATCCTGCTTGTTAAGCTCGATGACCAGCCGAAAGGTTGCAAAGCCTTCTCCTTTCAACTCTTGACCATCCAGCGGGTAGCCTAGCCAGGACCCGGGGATGTTGATATACCGATCAGTCTGTCCCCCTTGTTCCATACGGCTCCGAATATCCTCTGGCGAAAGCAGCTCTTGCCAGTAAAACGCCCATTCTCCCTGAAGCTTTCGCGGATTGTTACTAACATGATCCTCCGTTAAATCCAGAATGCCTTCTTCGCTTTTAATCCGAGGGGAGTCCGGTGCAGAGACGAGGGCATAGCTTGCAACCAAACCAACGACAATGACAACAGCTATGCGAAGCAAAATCGTACGAGAACCGAATCGAAGAATATCCCTCATCATGAAGTCGACCCCAATCTACTAGATGCGCTATAAATTAAGTTGATTATTTTAATGATAGCATTATTGGCAGGTTTTATCTCAAGCGCGAGTTTAAAGTTTTCTTTACCTTTGATTAATGGGGTAAACTACAGGGGCTTGTTCGGAAAAGAGGAAGAGCCGGATTGGGATGACGACAGCGTCGAAAATATCGCCAAGCACATTATCCGATTCCAGTCTGAATGAAAAAACCGGAACCGTGAAGGAAGACGGCAGCCTTGTGCTCAAATTGTATTATGACAGAAATGTATATACAGCGAAGTTCGTTGCCATTAATCCGAATACTGAACAATTGGAAGTATATTATCAGAAGAGACCTATCGATATGGCACGGAGTTCAGCATTCCGTCGATAACCTGCTATGAACATTACGAGGTTACCGGATGGATAACAGTAGCTGGAGGCCCAGAGATAGAAAGTATTTACATTCGTTCACTCCCAATGCCTGCACAGGACGTCATCTATTGAATTACGCTTGGCGACTACTCGGATTATGGTGGCGGTGGAGGTTTCCCAGGCTGGCTATTTTGATGAATATTTAAAAGCTCAGTGAAGTCACTAGCTATATTAGACAAAGGGGTTCTCTATTATCTTCGATAATTGGGAAACCTCTTGTTTGTTTAGCGTGATTGGAGAGAGAACTAGCCGAGCTGAACGACGAGCGAAGAAGTTGGTGCAGGACCAGCCGGCGGTTGCTGGACATCCTGCAACCGCCGAAGAGGCGGCATCGAGACGAGCTGCCATGCAACGATCGGCGAAGGCGATACGATAATGGCCGCAGCCGAAGCGGCGGATCGCTCACCGAGTTGACCTACGATGTGTCGAGCAAGCTCAATACAATGGTTGGGAAGCTTATTTATTATTTTATTAAGGGACTGGAGAAAATGACCCGCCTGCGCCCGACCGAACTGCAACAAGGCGAGCGTGCCAATCGGCACACATCCAAAGGACTAATTGATAATATATAGCGCAGATTTTGTCGTTGTATGATAGATACTGCTGTGGTAAATTAAGGAATAGAGTAAGGGGGAGTAAGAATGCATGAGAGCGAATGGATGCCGCGTCTGTTATTAAAATCTGACCTACTTCATATATGCAACATGTTTAATTTATCGATTGACGGGTTTCGAAAAGATAAGCTTTCAACTCGCCCGGTTGAACAATTGCGGGCTGTTGTCACTTCAGCGTTAGTTCAAGGGATCGGTGCAAGAAAAGCGATACGAGGTAAAATTCCGATGCATTTGTTTTACGCTGAAGTAGCTGAAGATGCGAAAGAGCAGATACCTGATAGTTGGAAAAGCTTGCCTTTCGATGAGTTTGCAATGGAACTTGATTGTTCACAGCTTCGAGTATACCAGAAGTTTGCTATTATTTATGAATGGCATAACGACATGTATTTAGATCACTTTGACGCGATCAAAAAAAATGCAGTAGAGAAAAAACCACTCTTTCACGAAATATTTGTTATTAACGAAGAAGAGATGGTGAATAAGGCGATCATGAGGATTAGTAAAGGTCTGCTTTATCCGACGACAGATGAATATACCGGGTTTATAGGATCAATTGGAGCAAGTGAAAAGTGGGAAGCAATAAAGGTGAGGCTTGAAGAAAAAGAAAACGAAAGGTCGAAACTGAACTACATTGCTTCGCTTGATTCGTTTGAGCAATTTCTTGCCGTTATAGCAATGCTACCGGAACAAGAGCGATTCCAGCAAATTGCATTTACTATGTATGTAAAAGAGAAAGAGAACCTAATCACGGAAGCGTTTACGCAAACAAAAATTGAGATGGCTGCGACAAACGAACAATGTTCACGACTAATGATCGAACTTGAAGAAGCAAAGAAAAACTTACAAGGTGAGATAGTGCGCCTTACTGATACAATCGTAATGACGGACAAGGCTTTAAAAAATAGCAAAACTGAATTACAAATTATACAGAATGAACGAGAAAACGAGAGAAAAAAACGAATACATACGGAAAAGATTAATGAATTGTTTGAGGAATTGGTTCCTCCATCAAAAAATGCGATTATCGTTACAGATAGCCCGGACCTGCGAATCAAAGAAATTTTTCGAAATTCCATTATTTCAAAAAAAGATTTGCTAAAAGAGAAACAAAATGGAACCATTGCAATACTTAAAAATAAAGTTTGGTTTATTGATCGGCAATCCTTTAAGAATACACAGGACTGGTTAACTATTAAAAATTTTCTTAACGAAAACGAGTTTTACTTCGAAGAGTATAACGATTATATAGAACTTCTGAAACAATACATACAAGTTATTGAAAAGGATATGACGGAGGAATATATGCTATGAGTTCAATTGAAATAAACGAAAAAGTAAAACGAGAGATCAGTAGTTGTTATATATTAGGTCGATTGGCAGACGAATCAGATCCAGAAAGAATACCAGCATTAGGTAGGGAACGAAGAGCAGTTTCTATTAGCCAGCGAAACGAAAATAATGTTGTATTTTATTTGCAGGCAGTTAGCGACGAACCGAAATTGCTAAAGGATGATTTGGGCAAAAGTCCAAAGGAATGCTATGTGTCTTTTGATGATTTTAACAGCCGTTACCTACAGAGTATCAAATACTATGAACAAGCAGACAAGGTGCAATTTTTACGTGAACATTTGGAAGGGAAATTGATTCTATTCAAGCCAAAATTAAACTTTAGAAACGATCCTGTACACAAATTTCATTATAATTTTGAAATTGTTTTAGTGTCCGATGATAAAAATGAAGCAAATGATTATGTGGTAATCCCTCAGGTGAAAAAAGGTGTTCCTGCTGCAAGATTTGAAAGGTCGCTTCTAGATAAAGCACCAGTGCAGTTGCCTGATTACCCCATCTATATGGAAATACCTGAATTCATACTATGCGATGGATACTTATACTTTATACCTGAGCAAGATGTTTTGGTCACAGGCAATAACAACAATCTATATTACGCAATGAAACCTCAATCCGTTAAGAGATTGTCTGTTAGTGAGATTGAAAATTTTTGGGATCACATTAAGTGTGCATACCGAGAACTTGGATTTATAACGGCGAAATATGCTAGTGATCTTCGGGACTTGTTTGATCAGCGTGGAAGCAGCATTATTCAAGAAGAGGCCTCGCATCCGAAAAAAGAAGAAAAGAAAGATCGAACAGCGTCGAAGCCACTACGCACATTATCCGAGGCAGATTTTATTGCGAGGCTTAAGCATTACTCAGCAGAAGAAGGTCTGGTATATCAGGAAGAAGAAGCACTTGTGAACTTTCATACAGCATTAAAAACAGAGAATATTGCTGTCCTTGGCGGGATGAGTGGAACAGGTAAGACGCAACTCGCACTGCTTTATGCCAAAGCACTAGGGCTTAAAAAAGATGAAAATTTATTGGTTGTTCCGATTTCGCCTTCTTATACAGAACCTTCTGATATCCTTGGCTATTTAAATCATCAGCTGGGTCTGTTCATGGAAAGCGAGACTGGTCTTGTTTCGTTTCTGGAAAGGGCAAGTAATAATAAAAACGAATTGCATATGGTACTTTTTGATGAGATGAATTTGGGTCAAGTTGAGCATTATTTTTCGCCGTTCATCTCGCTCCTTGAAATGCCTAAGGATCAACGAACACTTCGCGTTTTCAGTAAAGATGCAATTTGTCACAATCGGAAACTGCAAAACGGGATCAATATATTTGATAATGTGCTGTTTGTCGGTACCGCAAATTTCGATGAAACAACAAAAGATTTCTCCAACAGGATGCTCGATAGGATGAATGTCATTTTTCTTGAAAAAACAGCGTTTGGACAAGCCATGGGGGAAAAAGAAGAAGGGATCTCTTCTTTTGACATGGAACTTAATGTTAATCGAGATACCTATCGAGACTACTGGGTAAACAATGAATCGCGTCTGGAGGAGAGTGAAATATCCCTTTTAGACCGGCTTCATGAATTAATGCGTGAGTATGATTCTCAAATCGGTGTTAGCTTTCGTATAGCAAAAGGGATAGGTAAATACTTATCCAATATTCCGGAAGTCAGCGAAGGAAACCCTTTTGTAACTAGAAAAACAGCGTTTGATTACCAGATCAAGCAGCGCATTTTAACTAAAATAAGAGGTCATCGGGAACAAATTCAAGAGCTCGTTGGAACCTACGACTTGGACATTAATAAATATCAATGGGGATATATCACTCGTCTGCTTCTAGAAGAGCGTTCCGCCTCCAACGGTGAAGATGATTTTAAAGCATCATTAAGCTTCCTTGAGCAAAAAGCGAAAGAATTGACGAGGAACGGGTATGCTTTATAGTGCAGAATCATTACCTTTTGTTGTAGAGTTTTTTACCGATGATACGCCACAAAATACGAAATCAGTAAAAGAGTTTTGGAATAGAGGCGGTGTGTCGCCAAAATCCATTCGAGATTTTGTACAAGTAAAAGAAAGCGTTCGAATTGGTGTTAGGCTCTATCCAAGAGATGGATTTGTGCTAGACCCCCAGTCAAAGCTTATTATTGAAAGCAGTACTTATAATGATGAAGGAAAACAGGTGGATCTTGCAATCTCAGTATCGCACCAAGGTGATATGAATTACCTTTTTAATCATGAGAAAAATCAGATGTTTCCATGGAGGCTTGGCGTTTATTATCTTGAAGTTCACTATGATGATATCATTTATGCTTCTGCGATACTGGTCTCTCCTATTCATCTTTCGTCAGAACAAGTACAGCATATGCACATGGTCTTAGAGCAAGAGATCGTGGGAATATGTTACGAACTTGTATATACCAGTAAATCAACAGGTAATGAGTATGAACTACTGAATTCAAAAACGTATTATGACTATGTGCTGAGGCTTATGAATGAAAAGGACAGGCTCTATGCTGCGCTTAATTATTTGGAGCGAAACCTTCACTCAGAAGTAAGAACTGAGTATATAATCAACCCATACCAGCGTAAGGTAGATCATAAAAGCTTGCGTTGGAAGGAAATGCGAGCTTCTGCGTTTGATCTTAATAAAAAGAAGACTCTTACCTTAGATCTCCCTGCTAATCGATGGATCAAGCACGTGATTTCATCTTGGAAAACCGAGCTAAATCAAGTCGAGCGGGAGATACATAGCGATTGCAAGAAACAACAGGCAGCGATTCGAAACAATGAGGAAGAAAAAAAACGTAATGAAGAGCGCAAGCGATACTGGCTGAATGAGAGGGAAGTTTCGCAAGAATCAAAAGATTCGATGCGATCCATTACTCTTCGATTGGATGATGAAATACAGAAAGCAGAAAAGCAGTTACTAGTGTTGACACGATGGATAGATCTACTTCAAAATTTACATGGCCGTTTCGGATATGTGCTCTCTTCAACTGGGTTATCAGAATTAAGTAGGGCACAAAGGAAGCCGCAGTTGAAAGATCGAAACTATCGGACTATTTGTGATTTATATGAGCAAAGTAGAAAAACGCTCGTTGGTGAAAACAAGAGCAACCATATCGTCCAAATTCTAAAGCCTACCTGGAAAGTATATGAACAGTTTGTATATTTTCAGGTGGTAGAGATATTGCGGCGGGATGGCTTTTCTATGCGAAATTCTTATACTCTGGATGATTTTAGGGAAATGCCTTCCGGGTTTGGAATAGAGTTAGAAAAAGAGAATTTAATCGTTCATATATGGTATGACAAAATGATCTACATGCGGGGAGATACTTTAACCAGGGATGATCTTTTCTATTCTCCTCGTCTAATCCAGCCTGATATCCGTGTTGATTTATACAGGAAAGAGGAACATTCTTCCGTATTTCTCTCTACGCTTGCAATGGATGCGAAACACCGGAGATACAAAGCGCTTCATAATGACAATTATTCGAGTAACGTATATTCGCAATTATCCAAATACAACACGATATTTTACCGAGGCGAACATACGGCAGTAAGTTATAGACGTCCGGTAGTTGACAGAGTTCTTTGTGTATATTCAAGAGATCGAGAAGCGCCTGTAAAAAAAGAGGAGCACCCATTTACATTTATTCAGCTTTTCCCAGAGATAGATCAAGACCAAATCACTGGATTCTCAGAATTAATGGGTGAGATATCCGAATGGATTGAACAAAGCAAGGACAATTAATTTTAATTTTTTAATTCTAGATTTTAATAAATTGACCCAACACCAAATCATTAATATGGTGTTGGATCTGTTCGATATTTGTAATGATATGCACTGCGGTGATTTTCAAAAAAATGATCGTTTTGAATAGAAAGATATTAAAATTTTTTAAAACGAGAGGGCTGCGGCTGCAGCCTTCTTTTTAGTAGATAAATTCAATATCGCAAACCCTAAATGTACATTCGAAGAAGAGATGATTTCGTATTGCTGAACAGGATATAGATTCCTCCTGTTGCTTAAATCGTTTTGGACGCATACATCAATGGCCGTGTCGTATCCAATGTGAAGTCAATTGCAGTTATTGAATCCTCTGAGCGAGACAGTGTTGATTTGCAGCTAGAAAAGTGATTATACCAAGAGCCGAATGGATATCAGTCAACTTCCCGACATCCGTTCGGCTCTTTTTCAATAGAGGGCAATTCCTCAAAGACCAATCTCTGTCTATGAGAAGGACCTTTATATTAAATTGTCGAATTATACCATTACACTTAGATTAAGAAGGTGCCCAATGATTGTATACAGCAGTTCTGTTGCCGACTTTAAAGAGGCAGTGGATGATAATAAAATAGCTGTTAATATAGAAACCGCATTTATCGAAAAGTTAGGAAAGCGTCCTTCCGTTTCGGAATGGCGCTCTTGGAACAATTCCATGCAGTTCATGGAGCGGATTATTCGCAACTCGAAAGTAGCCGACGACTGCGGGGTCATGATCGAATACAATATTCCGGCTACAAGCAAACGGATTGATTTTATCATCGCAGGTCGGGATGACAAGCAGAACCGAAATTTCATTATTGTGGAGCTTAAGCAGTGGGAAGAAGCTTGGTCGACGGAAAAAGAAGATATCGTCAAAACATCGATTAACGGCGGTGTGAGAGAAACCACGCATCCGTCCTATCAAGCATGGTCCTATAGACAATTCATCGTCGACATGAATACCGCCGTTTATAACCAAGATGTCACAGCGCACTCCGTGGCTTTTCTGCATAATTATCGCGAAAAAAATCCGGAACCGCTCAAATCGGAGCAATATGAGAAAACGATCGCGGAGGCACCTCTATTCTTATCCCATGAAACGAAGAAGCTGCAAGAGTTCATTTTCAAATATGTTGGTAAGGGCAAAGGAATGCAGCTCTTATATGAAATAGAGAACGGGAAAATTACTCCTTCTAAGTCGTTGGTAGATCACATCAATGCTTTGTTCGAGGGGAATTCGGATTTTGTCCTGCTCGACGAGCAGAAAGTTGCCTATGAAACAATCGTGGCACTAGCTAAGAAACAGGATAAAAAAAGGACAATCATCATCAAAGGTGGCCCTGGTACAGGGAAATCCGTCATATCAATGAATGCGCTTGGTGGCTTGCTACGTCATAGCTTGAATACCAAATTCGTTGCGCCTAACTCTTCTTTTCGGAATGTAATGGTAGAGATGCTGACGAAACAAAGCTCTAGATCGAAGATGAGAACGAAGAGCTTATTTATGGGGTCAGGAAGCTTTGTTGAGACAGCGTCCGATCAATTCGATGTCCTTATTGTAGATGAAGCGCATCGCTTGAAGGGTAAAGGCGCCTATATGTATATGGGACAAAACCAGATTGAAGATATTGTAAAAAGCGCAAAAACGAGCGTATTCTTTATTGATGATATTCAGAGGATTCGTCCAGACGATATTGGTACGGTAGCGGAAGTTAAAAGAATTGCCAAGGAGCTTGGTTCAGAAATCCATGAATACTCGTTACACGCTCAATTCAGGTGCGCGGGTGCAGAAGGTTACTTAAATTGGGTTGATGATGTTCTAGGCATACAGAACACAGGTAATTTTAATGGGTGGGATAAGGAGTTTTTTGACTTCAGGATTGTTGACACGCCACATCGTTTGTACGATCTGATTAAAGATAAACAAGAAAATGGACACAAAGCACGCCTATTAGCCGGGTATGCATGGAGTTGGACACCACCAAAGCAAGGTAACGCGAATGGACAAATTGAGGATGTAATATTGGAGGAGCATGACTTTAGAATGCCATGGAACGGCTATGCAATTCGCGAGTCATGGGCGATCCACCCCGATGGCATCAATCAGGTCGGCTGCGTTCATACGACACAAGGACTGGAGTTTGATTATGTCGGCGTCATCATCGGGAACGACCTGAGGTACGATGCTGCTACAGGTACAATATATTCTGATTACAAAGACTACAAAGACAAAACTGGGAAAAAAGGGCTGAAGGACGATCCAGTCAGGCTTAATTCTCTCATCAAGAACATTTACAAAATCCTGATGTCTAGAGGAATAAAAGGTTGTTACATTTATTGCAGGGACCAAGAGCTTCAAAAATATTTGATGGAGCGATTAGCAAAAACGACGGAATAGAAGGGGTATCAGTCCTTATGACCAATTACAACAAACTTGTCCGAGACCTGATTCCAGAGATCATAACCAAGCAAGAAATGTCTTTCACAACTCGTGTTCTTGAGAAAGATGAATATAAGACGGAGCTGCTTGCGAAGTTGAAAGAGGAAACAAACGAATTCATAGAAGCGCAGAGTGGCAGTGAAGCCTCCGAGGAATTGGCCGACATGCTAGAAGTCATATACGCTCTCGCGGAAACGAATGGAGTTACCGTTCAAGAATTAGAGCAGATCCGTACTAATAAAGCTATGAAGCGTGGTGGATTCAAAGATAGAATCTATCTCATAGAGGTGGTAGATGCCTGATTGGAAGGGGCTATATGATAGCCTAAATAGGCTTTATCATTAATATTCCGAGGTTCTTAACGCTTATATTTAGAGGTCACTTATTTGCATCATTAGATCTGGAGGACACAATCATGCCACTTTCCGCCGATTTATCTTCAATATTTAGAAGCAAACAAAAGTCCTATAAAATGGTCCTTGTACTTTCAATAATAGATGAGTATCGAGCCACTCATAATCAAGCAATATCACTCGATGATGTAGCTAAGCGTTTCTTAGCATATTTTCAAAATAACATCGAAGTAGGGAATAAAGTAGACTCCCCTCCGAGTGGTGTAGCTGCAAGCTGGATTGAATTTACGCAGAGTCAAACCAAATCGCTACTCTACACGCCGATTAAAGCACTATCCTCAATACTTGATGAAAGCAACGGAGGAATAACTATCTCGTTTAAGTCAACTATTTGGGATAAGCTAAACGAAGAAACTATGGATGAATTGCAGAGATACGCTCGGGTTGAATTGGATAATTATAATAGTAATTTAGCTGCACCAGTATCACTTAATCAATCACTAACTCAAATTATGAATGGTTACATAAGTGCAAAAACACAGCCATTCTCAAGTCATCAACTCGGTACATTACTCAGACAAACCCTTCCAACAAATTTGAAGAAACTATCCTTCATTGATGATAACTATAAGGTACAAGGTTCTATTGGTCAGGGGAACTGGGCCAATATTCCCTGGCTTGCAGTTCTGGATAAGCGTATTACTGATACCACACAGCATGGTGAATATGTGGTTTATTTGTTTGCCGAGGATATGAGCTCGGTCTATTTGACGTTGGCTCAAGGGGTTACCGTTCCGCTTAAAGATCGTGGCAAGAGAGAGGGGTATCAATACCTTCAACAAAAAGTCCAGGAAATTCGTGAGCTCCTGCCACTTGAAAACATGCAAAAGGATGAACATATTCACCTGACATCTAGTGGTCTGGGACGGGATTACCAAGTGTCTACTATTGCATACTTACGATATGAGCGCAATCATATCCCTGATGAAGAACAACTAATCGCAGATTTGGAAAATATGATGGCCAATTACAAACTTTACGTAGAAAAGATGTCAAATCCGGTATCGCCATCAATTGCAACATTTAAATACACAATGGCTCATCTCTATTTGTCCCAAGGAATCATCGCCTATCTCGGAAAAGAATTTCCGACCTCTATCGCGTTAGATGAATTAACAGCCAATCAATCATCTGTTCTGATTTCGGGAGATGATGTGAAGCACCCAAAAGAGCGGATCCAACATATTGGTCGGGCATTATTGGAGCTCGGTCTTATTCGTATTGATAATGGTCATTATTCTTTTACACCCTTAGGTATCCAATATGCTAACGCCATGGATTCTAATCCATGGAGGCTTAGCTCAGAACAAGTCGAGCTTCTTAGACAGATTCTAGCTGATAACAATAACGATGTGAGCAGTAGCAGCAACCTAATTAAAGCAATAAATATGGCAATAATAATCGCCCGAAACTTAAGTGAATTTTCCTTAGAACAATTTAACGAGAAGTTTATTTCTGAGATGCAATTGCAGGAAGACTGGGGGAAGGTCACCCAAGAGAATAGATCTAGATTCATGCTGAATTGGCTAGAAGAGTTGGCATTCGTTCAGAAACAGGGAGACAAGTACATTATTCAAGGGGATAAGGAGAATGAGACGTTGGATACATTAACTGTTTCTGAACGCATTGAGCACATCAAAGATTATATCGCTCAGAAAGGTTTTCATTATCCAGGATCATTAATCGAGAACCTCTATTTGTCATTTAAAACCAAACCCTTTGTTATTCTCGCCGGTGTTTCAGGAACGGGGAAAACTAAGCTTGTTAAGTTATTCGCAGAGGCTCTAGGTGCCACTAGTCTAAATAAACAGTTCTCACTTATCCCTGTAAGGCCGGATTGGAGCGATCCGTCCGATCTGCTGGGCTACAAAGATTTATCGGGAGCATATCGTCCGGGACAATTGGCAGATGTACTGGTTGAGGCATCAAAATCAGGCAATCGCCATAAATCGTATTTTATATGTCTGGATGAAATGAATTTGGCTAGAGTGGAGCATTATTTCAGCGATATGCTGAGTATTATCGAGACCCAAGAATGGCAAAACGAGCATATTGTAACCTCCCCTTTGATCCATAAGGATTCTCTAAGGCATGAAGATCAATCACTATATGGAAATTTGTCTCTTCCGGATAACGTCTATTTGATTGGAACTGTGAATATGGATGAGACCACGCATCCTTTCAGCAAAAAGGTGCTTGATCGCGCGAATACGATTGAGTTTAATTACATTAATCTAGGTCAGTTTCCAGATGAAGTCGGTTTCTCGAATGTCGCAGGAGCATCTCAAGCAGGTAATTCCTTCTTAAGGAGTGAGTACCTGCAGTTGATTGATGTTTATCAAGATTACAAAGATTTGGTCCAGAAAACAACTGAAAAGCTAGTTAAAATTAACAGTATTCTAGAAGAGATTCATTCCCATGTCGGATTTAGGATTCGGGATGCGGTCTGCTTTTACATGATTTACAATGAACGGTTCCAGTTGTTAAGCGAGGATGCGGCATTTGATTTGCAACTGCTTCAGAAGATTTTGCCTCGTGTTCAAGGAAGTAGCTCTTCTGTAAAACGCGTGTTGTTACAATTGATGCAGGGAGCACTGGGAAAGACTTTACCGATAGCAGAGCTAATGGAAGATTCCTCAGATCTATATATGAAATGGAGTGCAAGCCAGACGGAAGAAGCGGCCAAACATCCGCAAACTGCCCGGAAAATTGCGTTTATGCTGCGGAGGTTAGAGGAAGATGGTTTCACCTCATACTGGCTCTCATAATCCAAGTGTCGAACTTCTACGTGTGGAGACGAGTCTTTTTAATTTGTATATTCAAGGCAAGCCGTTCCATCCAACAGTGGAGTCGTTACAATTACATAGAACAAGTGAGGAGAAATGGGTGGCTGCCGGGTTACAGGTATCCTCTCTTTCATCATCCCTAACTATTGAGAGCATTTCTGTATTTAATCCGGAGCTAAGAGAGCTATCAAACTGGCAAACTGGAGATCAGAGTTTTCCTATCTTTTTTGAAACACAAAGTTACGAGTTGGTGATCGAGAAAAAAGAAGATATGGCATTATCCTTTCACCATGATAATGTCTATCTTCGGCAGGCCGTTAAACCATTAGGGAAAATGATTATTTCCGGTTTGTTGAATTTTCAAAACGAAGTTGGACTCACAGAGCTGGAGCTTCGTTTAAATGGGCTGTCCATATTTCAATTGCAACTTGAAGTTTTTCCTTCAAAGATCGATTATAAGCAGGACTATCAAATGATTCTTTCCGATGTGAATCAACAAATCTATAATCTGTCCTTTGATTTCTTGAGGAAGACTTACAATCTCACTGGGTTAAAGGAAACACGCAACCAAAGCTTAACCGAGTTTTTTACTATTCTTCAGCATGTGTTCGATCAACTGGTCCATGCTGTGGAGCGAATCCAAACTGCACCTCATTCTAAGCTTGAGCACGAGAAGCAGGTAGTGGAAGCAGCACGGGTGAAGAAAGCCGGCAGGGAGAATATAGCCTACCTAACCAAGCGGCCACAGCTCCTTGTGCAGGATGAAAAGCTCGGGTTTATTCCATTGAACAATAAGCAGTTTTATCCAAGTCATGTGCTTGAGACGAAACGTCAGGTCAATTACGACACGATGGAAAATCGGCTTGTCCGATGGGTACTGCTACGTATTTCCAAGAAACTAAAAGATTTAAAAGTTCGTCTAACCGAAAAAAATCGTCTCCAAGATCCGCTATTGGCTAAACGCCTGAATTCTATGCAAACGCAATTGCAACGACTTATGAGATTGGATTTCTTGAATGTCGGGGAGATGAGACAACTTTCGGTATCCCTTGTGTTACAGATGGCTCCGGGGTATCGAGAGGTCTATCGAAATTATTTAATGTTGATGAAAGGCTTGTCCATTCAAAGTGATTTGTTCCGTTTATCTATGAAAGACTTAGCTCAATTGTATGAATATTGGTGCTTCCTTAAGATCCATGATCTCCTCGGTCGGAAATATGAGTTGTTGAAGCAAGACATCATTAAGGTAAACCGAACAGGAGTATTCGTGACATTGGATAAGTCACAGCAGGCAAGGATGGTTTATCGAAATCCAAAGAACGGTGAGATATTCACCCTTTACTATAATGCATTACCGAAGGGCGATCATAGCGAGACATTGGGGCAGAAGCCGGATAATGTCCTTACGCTTAGAAAAAATGATTCCGCAGCCGAATATAAATATATATTCGATGCTAAGTATCGTCTGAATCCGGCTTACGAGGGTACGCCTTATTACAATAAGTACAAGATACCGGGTCCAGAGGAAGATGATATTAACACGATGCATCGCTACCGAGATGCGATTGTATATACCGACGCGCAGAGTCGTGAACTCGAACGAAGTATGTTTGGTGCATACGTGTTGTTTCCTCATCATAATGAGGAACAATTCCGAGAACATCGGTTTTATAAGAGTATTGAGATGATTAACGTTGGCGCATTCCCATTTTTGCCTAACTCCACGAAACTCATGGAGGATTTCTTAGATGAAATTATTATGGATAGCCCAGAAAAGGCTTATGAACGCTCGACTCGTCCGAGGGGAACGAAGGAATATTATCGGAATAAACTTATAGGGAAAAATATGTTGGTTGGGTCGCTCAGAGAAGTGTCACAGCTTGAAGATGCGCTGAAATACGGATATTATCACGTTCCGTTGGAGAACATCTCCGATCATACCCTATTAACACAGCTAGAATATGTAGCCCTCTATCAGTCACGAAATCAGTTTCTTGCTCGAGGAGACGTAGGTGTGAACTGGTACGGCAAAGTGGTTAATTGGCGGGTCCTGAAACGAAAGGAAATATTGGAACGGCCTGCTCGAAGGGGAACAGAGGAAAAGTTGTATGTGAAGTTCACAGTAGAGAGTTGGGTCAAACGCGAGCAACCCATTGCCCCTGGAGGCAGGGGAATATACTCATTACTGTACACATCCAAATATATATTTGATCGAGCACTAGAAATTGCCGAGCTTAAGCTAGAATCGGATGAAGATCTAACAGCATGGCGTGAGCAGAGGCGACAAGGCGCCGTTAAAGTGGAGTTAGATCATGAACAAGTGGATTTGGCGACGGTTATGGGGGTTCGTTTAAGGGATTAAAAATATATTAACTTGGAGGAAATATCATGGCATTAATCAGGAACCTAAGCAAAATCTCAAGAAATTCCCGATTGCAATCAGAGGCAGAAGCTACTTACAATGTTGTAGTCCAGAATGGGAAGAAGTATATTCAAATTAATACTTACGGTTCAAAGGAACGAGTACACACCAATTCAGTAAGCCAGACCTTACAATTAGACGAACAAACGGCAAAACAACTGTTAGAGATAATTAAGTCAGAATATTCTTTGTAGCCAGTTGGATTAAGAAAAAATGTCTGCCGGAATGATTTTCGCAACTGGAAGTTTCCGTTCGCTATTGATTATTATGAATAGAGCTTTAATTGGAATTAAACTTCTGAGATATTTTGAAAGTCAAGGTGATTGATGTATGGAAATAGATTTCAGTAAATACCTACCTGTATTAGCAGCAGTAATTTCTGTTAGTCTTGGCTATATGTATGGCGTTAGAAGTAAGAAAAATGATAGAATAATGCAATTAACTCAAGAGAGTCTGAAAGAAGTATATAGCCCTATGTTTCATGAAATAAGTAGAATTATATCTAAAATGGTAAAACCAATAGACAGGGAAAAGATGATGGATTCATTTTTTGATAAGTACGCCTCAGATGTTACTTCTGTTTATAAATTGGGCAATTTAGGTCTAATGCAATCATTTTATGAATTGAGCAATAAGTATCAACAATTCAAACTAACACGGGATTCAAGTGTTTGGAAAGATGTTTGGTATGAATTCGAAGAAGTAATCTTTTATGAGGTGAAATCTGGATATATGAATTCTGTGAATTTATTATATCGTGATTTCAAGTGGCAGCAGTATATTCAAGCAAAACCTTACTGGATGAAATTATATTTTGAATCCATTAAATTTTTACATGAAACAGCAAATGGAGCTATTGTTACTTCCGCAATTCTTCTTTATTTCTCAGGTTTTTTCAGGTTACTTGGGCTGGGGCTCTTTCCAAAAGACTTTTGGGTTATTAGTTTAATAATTTTTGTAATGAGTGTATTGGCAAGTTTGTTTTTAGCTTTGTTTAATATGCAGTATATTATTTTATCATCAAATATAAAGCAAAGCTTATTAAGAAAATCTATGAACAAAATATTTCCGAAACTTCTATTCAAGTGGGATGGTTTATTTAGTGTAAGAAAAAACTATAATAAAGTACCTCCAATGTATGACATAAATATTCATAAAGATTAGATGCTGGTGCCGATAGCTAACAAAGTGATTGTATAGGATGTGAACGGAAATGATAGAAGTCGCAGCTGCCATTATCGAAGACGAAGCGGGTCGAATACTGATTGCGCGGCGAGCCAAAGGGAAGTCGCAGGAGGGCATGTGGGAGTTTCCCGGCGGAAAGCTGGAGTCGGGCGAATCGCCGGAGGACTGCTTGCGGAGAGAGCTGCTGGAAGAGATGAGTATTACGATCGAGCCTTATGCGTATGTCGGCGCCAATGAGCATGATTACGGAACGGTGACGATCAAGCTCATCGCATATAAAGCGAGCTTTGTAAGCGGGGAGATCATGCTGACGGATCATGATGACTGCAGGTGGGTTAGGACGGAGGAGTTCGTGGAGTATACGTTTGCTCCAGCGGATGTTCCGTTTTTGAGGATGTTGAATTGCAAACATTAGGTAACAATCAACACATGAAGAAAGTAAAGAATATAGATGAGTTAGTGATTTAAGCCGCAGCTCCAAGCTGCGGCTTTTCCAATTTTGTCAGTAGTTGCAGGATTGTGTAGAACGGTGGAGAATTTAATTTCCATAAGGGTAATTTTACCTAAATAAGGGATGGGTTAAATAAACGATGAACACATTAGATTACTGGCGCAACAGTTTAGCCGATGCTGACCGATTGAATCCGAATTTCGATAATATGAAAAAAAGTTCTATTTTAATAGATTTGGATAATATTAAGACTGGGACAGTTCCCCACGAAACCACAGTTAAACTATTTGGGCAAAATTATAAAAATAATCAAATATCTTCAATTCCGGTTCTCTTGTGTCCCATTATTGCTTACATCAAAAAAGAACACAGCAGAAGCAAAGGCAATCACCCAGAAACGCTGACTCCCTTATGGGTACCAGCCCTTCTTAATAAGGACGGTTGTTTACTAGTAGCGAATAAGAAAAATCCATGGATTCCAAGGGACTACTTAGACCCTTGTTTGAGTGGCGTTTTTCCTATTAGCACACTTAGTGCAGTCGATCAGTTTCTTACGGAAAAACCTTTTAAAGCCGATAATTGGAAGGACTACTGGGCTCATACCGTTCAGATGTTCTCTGAGCTAACTGATATGGATCTAAATGAATTTAATCATGAGCAATACATTCCAACTACAGAGTCCTATATTTTGTGTAATGAGCAGATGTCAGGAGCGACTGCGGCTGTACAGTTGCTCTACGATCATATTCGAGAGAACAAGCCGACGACGACACTGCTGAACCATTTTGCCTCAATAGAAGACCGTCCTCAACAAATAGCCGAGTCCTTAGAGAATTCCTTTAGAACATCATCCAGACACTATGGGCAGATGGGTCAGCAATACCCGTTATCAGCATCACAAAGAGAGTCCATTCATAACTGGGTTAATATTGAAAGTGGAGAGTTATTAGCCCTTAATGGACCACCAGGAACAGGAAAAACGACTTTTTTGCAGAGTGTCATTTCTACTTCATGGATTGAAGCAGCGTTAAAGCAGAGCGAGCCTCCAATTATGGTGGTTTCATCTTCTAATAATCAACCCGTAACCAATGTCATTGAAAGCTTCGCCAAAATACAAGAGGTTCAGCATCCTCTAGCAGGACGGTGGATACCTCAAGTAGAGGGATACGGATCGTATTTGGCTTCCAGCATAAAAAAAGAAAAAGAGTTAAAACCCCATTGGCAAACAATTAAAATGGACTCTTCTGGCAAGAAAGGTCTACTTGCAAGTATAGAAAATTTAGATGATGTATCTAAAGCTGCCTACGAGTATTTAGAGCATGCAACTAGATTCAGCGGTATACAATTCGTAAAAGTAGAAGATGCAGTTGATTTTCTTCATCAAAGTCTAGTCGATTGTGTGAACCGTATGGAGCAAATTATTGATACTTATGATCGACTACTTCAATTCGAAGGAGAGCTAAACAATAAGTATCCCGAAGGCATAGCAGTCGTTAAAGAACAAGCTGCAGAGCAAATTAACAAACATAAATTGGGGTTAAAATCGACGGAGGAACTACACGCGGAATGTAATGATTATATGAACAAATGGCCGCTTAAATGGTTTTTGTTCATTCCAATCGTTAGAAAGATCAAAAACGACAGAGATCGGAAGTTTCTTGAATCTAAAGGAATCTATGATGCGGCTAGTGAGGAACAAGTTAGAACTTACTTTAATCAAACAATAGCCAATCTTCAACAGGTTATTTCGAATATCGAAGATAGCTGTAGAGTAGCTGAGCAAGAAGAGCAACAACTGTCTCTTATTAGACAAAGCTCAGATCAGCATAGAAATCAAATGATCGATGAAATCTTAATGTACTTTCCTGATGAAGAAGGGCAAGGCAGACTCGATAACGATCCATTAGCATTACTGGATCGAACCTTAAGATATGAAGCATTCAAGCTTGCCGTTCACTACTGGGAAGGACGTTGGATATTAGAGACAAGAGACATGTTAAATGATCCTAGCTTTAAGCAAACGAAAGGAATCAATAGTCAGCAAAAGCTATGGAGACGTTATGCTAAGCTCACTCCGTGCTTCGTAACGACGTTATTTATGGTGCCTTCCTTTTTTAAAGCTTGGCAGGGAAGCGACCGATATTTATACGAGTTCATAGATACATTGATTATCGACGAGGCTGGGCAAGTAACGCCGGAACTGGCAGGTGCGTCATTTGCTCTGGCAAAGAAAGCGTTGATTGTAGGTGACATTCTACAAATTGAACCGATTTGGAATATTCCTGTTGCTATAGACGTAGGGAATCTCATGGAATACGGCGTCGTCAATAATGAGCAAGTTGCATTTGATTTTAGTAGCGAGAAAGGAATTACGGCGTCTGGCGGTTCGGTTATGTTGGCAGCTAGAAGAAAGACGAAATATACGTTATCTCAACACGACGGTGGGATGTGGCTTGTGGAGCATCGTCGATGCGTTCCGGATATTATTAACTATTGTAATGAACTGGCATACAAAGGAAGACTTGAACCAAAGAGACCATCACTGTCTTCTTACCACTTGCCGCATATGGGATATGCCCATATCCCAGGTGACGCGAAGAGAAAAAATGGGAGCTATTATAACGAGATAGAGGCAGATGCTATTGTAAGTTGGATTCATCGCAATCAGGATCTCTTGGTTGAACCTTATGCTAAGGACGGAACGGAATCGAAATCAATAGATCAGGTTGTAGCCATTATCACGCCATTTTTCCAACAAAAAAAATTGATACTGGATAAGTTGGCTAGAACCGAACTAAAAGCTATGAAAAATATTACGGTCGGGACTGTACATGCACTGCAAGGTGCAGAAAGACCCGTAGTTATCTTTTCTCCCGTCTATGATGGGAATTCCGCATCTTCTCTCTTTTTTGATGCAGGTGTAAACATGTTGAATGTGGCTGTCTCTCGCGCACAAGATAGCTTTTTAGTGTTTGGGGATATGCGTATCTTCGATCCGTTAGCTAATACGCCTTCAGGTCTATTAGCCCGTTATCTGTTTACGTCAGAAGAACAGGAAATCCAAAACGTGGAGATGCCATTGTACTTCAAAACGCGCCTTGCATTGCCTGTTGATCATATTCAAGATCTAGAAGGGCATCGAACCATACTCGCTAACAGTATTCGTACTGCCAATAAGGAGGTTCATATTGTTTCTCCATTTTTGTCTTCGAATGCATTGGATGCTGATGGACTGGAAGCAGTATGCAAGGAGGCCATTGGAAGAGGGATAGAAATTGTGGTTTATACCGATGAGGCACTGAATAAACGCCATGGCCTATTATTCCCACACTTCATAAGGGCAACAGAAATGTTAACCGCATGGGGCGTACAAGTTGTGATTACGAAGCGAGTGCATAGTAAAGCCCTCTGGGTCGACAGGGATATGCTAATTGAAGGTTCGTTTAATTGGCTCTCGGCTGTTCGAAAACCTAATAGTCAGTGGTGTCGCTATGAAACCTCATTAATTTTCCGAGGAGACAAAGTACTCGAAATGATTGAAAAGATTAAAGAAGATCTAGAAAAACGGATGCTTGTGGCGCAAAAATAAAAGTTCTAACTAGACGGTATGGAGGAACAAGATGGAGATTCTATATATTTGGTTTAATGATTACGGGCCCTTTCAGAAACAGGGTTTTCAGTTGGATGCCCAACTGAGATTTGAATTCGATGCAAATGATGGATTGCTATCTGTTTCACGTAATCCTGAATACATACCGGGATTTTTCCGACATAAGGATAAAATCGCGGAAGATTCGGCCGTCATATCTAATATTACAGCAATCGTTGGAGAGAACGGAACTGGAAAGACGCGTTTTCTTGATTATATAAAAAATGTACTGGTTCGAGCACAAAACAGGGATGTATACCAAGCTTTGGTCGTGCTCCGGGACGCTCGAAACGATGTCATCATCTTGTACGATGATTCTGTTATCCCTCGATTGCAAGTGAAGGATCCTGATGGCCATCTCTCGAACGCGCAGCAGTATAGGAAGGCGGAAAGTTCACTTAAGCTGCCAGATAGCTCGGTAATATTTTATTCGGGTATATTTGACCATACATATGAAGAACAGTTAAATAACTACTATAACTTATCTACGAACTACCTTGTCCGTAAAGATAAAGTCCGACGGATGGAGGAGGGAATGGACTTGGAGAAGCAACACTTGCTCGACGTGCATCGGGACGAGGATTTGAATCGGCAAGTCATTCTTGTGCATGAGTTCCCGAATACGTTCGAAGAACCTCTACCCGTTCGAATTCCAAAACAGCTAATCGTTAGGATCAGAGAGTTCGATGCAAATGACGACAAAAGCTTAGGAAGATTTGCTCATTTTTATAGTCAGTTACATGAATATGTCGATAATAAACTGATCGAAATCGCGCAATCAATTCAACAGAAATCTTCAAAAGATCATCGGATATTGGCGAAACGGGAATTATTCAAGTACCGAGCCCATCGGGCTTTATTTCGTAGCTTTTTGAAGGAATTATCGATTTACATGAACGAGAATATGTTAAAGAAAGATGATTCTCTTTTGGATTTTACAAGCGTTATTTCTGGTAAGAGATCATTTTTAGAATATTCTAAAGTTTTTTTTCAAGCTATGTATAATAGAACTTCGTTATTGTCGTTAGATGATAGGACTTGGATAGATCACCTTAATGGAATGGTCGATGTTTTCACTGAGTTTTCACACGCGGTCGATCCTAAAGATTGGACCGACTCAACCTTCGCGATTCCGGTGCGGGCTCAGTCCGTTGAGTCGAGTGAATCTCACCGGTTTATTAAGTTGTACCGTGGTTCTTATCAAGCGTTTCCCTACTTGGACTTCGACTGGCCGTTGAGTTCCGGTGAGAAGGCCTTCTTGAACCTGCTCTCGCGATTGTATACAAGAGCGGACGGACAACCGTTCGGTAGCAACGTCTACCTTACCCCAAATGTATTATTGCTAATTGATGAGGGAGAGCTGTATTTCCATCCGGAATGGCAGCGAGTCTTTATTAATAGCCTAATTCGTTTCTTGTCGGCCATTTATGGACCGAATCGACGTGTCCAGATCATTATTACTTCGCATTCCCCATTCCTGCTTTCCGATTTGCCAGCCTCAAGTGTCAATTACTTGAAACGCGATGGAGAGAAAACGACTGTATCGGATGGACTTTATGGGGATGAGATGAAATCAACATTCGCCGCCAATATTCACGATTTGTACAAGAGAGGATTCTTTATGAAATCCACTTTCGGTGAGTTCGCGCAGGATAAAATTAACGGTGTGATCAGGGACCTCAAGAAAATGGAGGATAAGCAGTATGAACAGCACATGCAAGAAAAGCAAGTGCAACCATTGCAGAAAGCAGAGCTTGAGCCTTTACTTGACGTAATTCGATTGATTGGCGAGCCTGTACTTTCGGGGAAATTGTTGGAGATGTATAACAACTTATTACCTGAACGCAGACAAGAGGAGCGCACGAGGCAACAGTACGAATTTTGGAAGCAAGAAATGAAACGTCTTGGTATTTCGGAGGAGCGGAATGATTAACATCTATGATACGGAACAAGACCAGCTGGCTAAGGAACATTATAATGAAATTGCCGACCATATTGGAAAAAGCCGAAAATATAAAACGGATATGTTCGATAACTGGTTTGGCAGCTTTGACAGCAGTTATAATTTAGAGTTGGTAATCACCGCTAAGCCAAAAAAGCTTTTAGAGATACGGAATAAGTGTGGAGTTCCAGGTGTTTACCCTGATTATATTAAATACTTGGTAAATATGTACGAGAATAACTTCTCTTTACGGAAAGAATCTATCGGAAATAATGGGTATAATGCTCTTGCTATGACAGACCGTCTTGGTATTCGTGTCTGCCCGCTATGCAATCGGAATCATATAGGCAATGTTGACAGAGGAGCGCGTGGAAGAAAACGAACATGTCAACTCGATCATTTTCATAGTAAGTCGAAGTACCCGTTTTTGGCTATGTCATTCTTTAATTTAATCCCTTCGTGCCCGAGCTGCAATCATACGAAAGGGACAGATGACATAGACGCTTCCCCCTACGATGAACATAAGGATATGGAAAACTTGTTTCGAATCCATTTCAATATTAAGGACGTAAAGTCGATTCTAGATGAAAAGTTGTTGTCCGTCTCACTTACTGAGGACCCGAGCGTAACACGTAATGCAGACGTGTTAGGTTTAAAAAGTTTGTATGAAACTCACAACGATGTAGCCTTCGAGATATTGCAGAGGTTCAGACTTTACTCCGATTTGTATCGAGAGGATGTGCATAAAGCCTTCCCGGGTTTATTTAAAAGCGAAGACGAGATCCAGAACAGGTTGTTTGGAAACTATCTGCAAAAGGAGAACATGAAAAAGCAGGTTTTGGCCAAGCTGAAGAGGGATATTTATGAGCAGTTGCAACAATACGTCCAGCATAAAGGTGCTGGGGCGATTTGATATCTGATATATTGCAAGGAAATGAGCATCATCCGGCGCTTAAAGGAAATGAGCCACTCCGAATAGGATGTGAACGGAAATGATTGAAGTGGCGGCTGCCATTATTGAGGACGAAGCGTGTCGAATACTGGTTGCACGGCGAACCAAAGGGAAGTCGCAGGAGGGCATGTGGGAGTTTCCCGGCGGCAAGCTGGAGCCGGGCGAATCGCCCGAGAACTGCTTGCGGAGAGAGCTGCTGGAGGAGATGGGCATCACCATCGAGCCCTATGCGTATGTCGGCGCCAATGAGCATGATTACGGGACGGTGACGATCAAGCTCATCGCATATAAAGCGAGATTCGTGAGCGGTGAGATCGTGCAGACGGATCATGATGATTATCGATGGGTTAGGGCGGAGGAGTTCGCGGAGTATACGTTTGCTCCGGCGGATGTTCCGTTTTTGAGAATGTTGAATAAATAAAAGGTTGCCGCTGAATTGATAGGTTCCCCATATAGTAGACAGGTGAAATATGAAACTTGTCTACCGTATGGGGAGTCTTTTTTTTGGAACTCTATGGCTAAAAAAAGTGAAAAACCAACGCAGGGTGTAGTATATTTAGGTCAATGTGCTAATGAAGATTTTGGGAAAAAGGGAAATGGACGCAATGAGAAAGCAATTGACAGTTCTAATCGGTATGGTTGTTGTCTTTACCGTCGTTATATCGCTATTCATCTATGAATGGGTGAATCCTACGTTTCAGTACCCGGAAGCGCGAGGAGGGGTGCTGGACGCCACACATTGGGATTTTACGAAGCAAGGAATTGTACCGCTGCGGGGAGAGTGGGAGTTTTACGAGAACAAGCTGCTGACTCCGCAAGATTTTGACGCAAGCGACAATACACTCGAAGCAGAGCGCCGAATCGTTAGCGTTCCCGGAGGGTGGAAGGGAGTCGTTTCCTCGGGCAGCGGGTATGGCGCGGGTACGTATCGTCTGCGAGTCGAGGTTGGCGAGCCTGATTTTTATAGCCTTAGAGGCAAAAAAATTCGCATGTCCAACCGCATCTATATGGATGGATTGGACCTAGGCGGTTCCGGAAAACCGGATTTGTCGGCGGATCGATTCGTACCAAGCAATCTTCCGGTGTTCGGCACGATCAAAGCGGATACCGGCACCATTGATGTTATCATTCAGATAGCTAGCTACCGCTATTTGGAAGGCGGATTGGTGCAAGCGCCGGAATTCGGATTAACGGATGATGTCATGGCCAGGCGCGATAATGCCCGTCTAGCAGATATGATTGTCATCACCGCGCTGCTCGTATTCGGAGTTTATTTCGCAGGTACGTTCAAGCAATGGAAGAAAGAGCCTTATCTCGTCTGCTTCAGTTTGTTCTGCTTGTCATTGGGATTGTTCTTCAGCATCGACAACGAAATCGTCATGGCAACTCTGTTCCCGGGCATATCCTTTCTGTTGCTGCAGAAAATGCTCTTTATCCTGCCTTACGTATCCGTCTTCTCGTTTACTCTCTATGTCTATCTGTACTTGGACCTGAAGGAGAGCACGGGATATAAGTGGCTGAGAAGGGTCTCATACGTCTATTTGATCGTATTGGCTGCTCTGCCGAACGACTACCTGGTCGATATGCTTTGGCTCGGGATCGTTCTGCAATTGGTCACCTTCGCGTTCATGATTCGCTGGATTTTTCTTAATCGGAATGGCGGGGTTCAGATTTACTATATTTTGCTCGGTCTATTCTTCCTTATTATTAGCTGGGTGTATGCTCAGACGCGCTATCAGCTGGCGCTCGACAACCCGTACTATATGATCGTCACGCCGCTGCTTCTCGTTCTATCGCAATCGTTTCTCATGTCGGACCGGATGCGCGACGCGTTCGTGCGGAACGAGCGATTGGCCGAACAGCTTATTGCGTACGATCGCCAAAAAGACGAATTTCTTATCCACACCTCCCACGAGTTCAAAACGCCGCTGCACGGCATTATTAATCTGGCGCAGGTGGTCATCGACCAGAGCGGCGAAGAGATGGCGCATCGGCATCGCGACAACTTGAGCTTCATCATTGCCCAAGCGAACCGTCTGTCTACGCTGGTGAACGATATTATCGATTTTCAGAGCTTGCAGCTAGGGAGCTTGGCTTTCCACAATCGGCATTTCGACGTCAGCGGCACGGTGCAGGCTACGCTCGAAGCGTTAACCATTATGCGCAGGAACGATCAAGTGAGGCTGGTCAATCAGGTGCCTCCGGGAACCTACTATTTGTTCACCGATGAGAACCGCCTGAAGCAAATACTCGTAAATTTAGTCGGCAATGCGTTGAAATATACGGAGCGGGGAAGCGTGTCGGTGGCCGCAGAGTCGCGAGAGGGCTGGCTGAGCCTGACGTTCACGGACACCGGTGCCGGGATGAGCGAGGATCGGCAGCGGGAGCTATTCAAAGCCCGCCTGTACGAAGGCGGCGAACAACCGACGAATTCGATGTTTCAATCATCCGGTCTAGGTCTGAAAATATCGAAGGCTCTTGCGATACAAATGGGCGGCGGTCTGGAATTGAAGTGGTCGGAGCGAGGAAGAGGTTCGGTGTTCGAGCTGCGGCTGCCGGAGGCGTCGGCAGCGCAAAGGGAAATGGAGGCCGCCAGGGCAGAAGCCGCCGTCGGCGAGGAACCGCCGCTGCTATCCGGGGCAAGCTCGCTGGCGGCTGAAGAATCGTCTCCGCACGCGATGGATCGATCTCCAAAGATGAAGATTTTGCTGGTAGATGACGATGCCTCCAATATCAAGGTATTGCGGGAGTTATTCGCGCTTAGTCGTTATCACGTTCTCGTGGCTTATAACGGAGCGGACGCGCTCAAGCTGATTCAGGAGCATCGCGGCGATCTGTCGCTTGTCCTGCTCGACGTGATGATGCCCGAGCTTTCCGGGTATGAAGTGTGCAGGCGAATTCGGGAGGAGCACCCGCTCTACAAGCTGCCGGTTATCCTGCTGACGGTACGCAGCTCGCCGGCTGATATCGCGATGGGGCTCGAGGCGGGGGCTAACGATTTTCTGGTGAAGCCGTTCAGCGGCAAGGAGCTGCTGGCTCGGGTGCAGACGATGCTTCAATTAAAGGAAGCCGTCGGGCAGGCCATTCACATGGAGACGTTATTTCTGCAATCGCAGATCAAGCCGCATTTTATATACAACGCCTTGAGCGGTATTATCTCGTTATGCTATAGCGACGGCCCGAGGGCAGGCAAGCTGCTGGGCGAATTCAGCAACTATTTGCGGCTAAGCTTCGATCTGGACCCCCGGTATGCCAAGGTCAGTCTGAAGCGGGAGCTGTCTCTCACCAAATCCTATGTCGAGCTGGAGATGGCGCGTTTCGGCTCGCGTCTGAATGTGGAATGGGATGTGGATGTCCGAACGGAGACGTTGATTCCGGCATTGCTCCTGCAGCCATTGGTCGAGAACGCGATTCGTCACGGCATCATGAAGCGACTGTCGGGAGGCACGGTGGTCATTCGGGCGAAGCTGGAGCCGCAGGGCTTGCGTATGGCCGTACTGGACGATGGGGTCGGCATGTCCGAGGAACAGCTGGATCGAATCGCAAAGCCGGAGCGGTTGGAAGGAAGCATCGGTCTGATTAACGTACATAAGCGGCTAATGAACGAGTTCGGGCAAGGCTTGCTGGTGGAGAGCGTTCAGGGCAAGGGAACGACCGTTGCCTTCTTGATTCCTTCCAGCGTGGGGAAGGCCGGATCTGACGAAGAGGGGACGATGCAGGATGATAAAAGCGATTGTCGTAGATGACGAGCTGCTCGTTGCCGAGCAAGTGGACAGAATGTTGGTTCAAGCCGGCGTGAAGGTGTTGGGGCGCTGCGTGAATCCTCACGAGGCGCTTGGCATGGCCAAAGCGTTGCAGCCCGATGTCCTGTTTCTCGATATCGAAATGCCGGAGCTGAGCGGATTGGAAATCGCGGAGCGGGTCTATGCGGACAAGCTCGACATGGAAGTCGTGTTCATTACCGCCTACAATCAATACGCGATCGACGCTTTCCGAGTGAATGCTCTTGATTATTTGTTAAAGCCGGTGATGGAGGAGGATTTGGAGCGTACGCTGGAACGCGTCGGCAAGAGACGGCAGCATCGCGGAGTGGCGGTCGGCAGCACAGGACAACAGACGGCCGTTGCCGCGCTGTTCGGCAAGTTCGCGCTGCATATGGATGATGCCCTCGAGCCGGTTCGCTGGGTGACGGCCAAGTGCGCGGAGTTGTTCGCGTATATGCTGCTGCAGCCTTTGGACAAAGAGGTCAGCAAGTGGGAGTTGTTCGATGCGCTCTGGCCGACCCAGAATGAGGAGAAGGCGGGCATCAACCTTCGCAGCACGGTTAGCAGAATCAACAAGACGTTACGGGATTGCCGTTCGGGAATGGCGCTGGCTTCCGTCAGAAACGGCTACAGGCTGGTTGTGTCCGAAGAAGCGCCATCGGTGGACGCGGCGGAATTGGAGCTGTTCGTGCTGGATGCCGTCGAGCCGATCCCGGACAATCTAGCCTATGTCGAACAGCTCGTACTCCGCTGTAGCCGACCGTTCCTGCAGGAGTTCGACGGCGCCTGGTGCGAGCCTTACCGCAAGCAGTATCGTCAGTACTTCCTGCACCTTGGGAAGAAACTGCTCTTGTATTACGAGCGAGCCGAGGCGGAGCCGCTCAAGGCAATGCGGTTAGCAGATCTGCTGGTCGAACATGACCCTTACGACGAATCGCTGCGGGAATCGGCTCTGAAGCTGCAGTATCGCATTGGCGGTTCCAAGCGCGCGGCCGCCTACTATGAAGCATATGCCGAGTTGATTCAGACCGAACTGGGAGCCGTTCCGGGCGACACGCTTGCCGCGTTGCTTCGCGCCTTCACGAATTGAAACCTATCTCACGAAGGAACCTGCATTTCGAAGCGGGTTCTTTTTGTTTTGCAACAATTTTGCAACATCGCTCCCGTTATAATGTCACCATAGCGTGCATCAAAACAACTAGGGAGGCACTTGAATGGTTCCGAAAAATTCTAAGCTCAAAAAATTCATCTCAACAACTTTGGCTTTTTTGCTGATGTTTAACGTTTCGTTCTTTGTAGATTGGCAAAAGACGCATGCGGCTGCGACGAACCTGGCGCTGAACAAGCCGGTGACGGTAAGCGGTACTTTTAGCAGCTACGTGGGAAGTAATGCAGTAGATGGCGTTAACGGTACTTTCTGGTCTCAAAACAATACAACTACAGGGGGCCATTTAACGGTCGATTTAGGCACACCGACGACCTTTAATGCATGGGAAATTTATCGTGGGTGGTACATTATGGGGATCGAATTGCAAATCAGCTCGAATGGCGTAAACTTCACTCCTATCAACGATCCTAACGCTTCGGCTACGATGACTCCAACCTCGTATTATGACTCGGGCGTGAAACCTTTATCGTCACCAGTTACTGCGAGATATGTCAGACTTGTTATTAGCGCTAATTACGATACTTATTTTCGAATATATGAATTCAAACTGTACAACCTATCGGCTCCTAGCGCCCCATTGAACGTTAGTGCTGAAGGTGGCGTTAACCAGGCGAAGGTATACTTTACTCCTCCGGCAGATGACGGCGGTGCCGCGATTACGAAGTACACGGTCACTTCCTCGCCGGGTAACATTACCGCGTCGGGCACTTCCAGCCCGATTACGGTCCCAAGTCTACCAGTAGGAGACTATACGTTCACGGTTAAAGCGACGAATATTGCGGCAACGGGCTCCAGTTCCACGGATTCCAATTCGGTTGCGGTAACCGCACCGACTTCTCCTGAAGCGACGCCAACGGCGGGAGTTGACTACGCGGCAGAACAGCTGACGGGATTGGTGGCGAACGGCGCCTACACCATTAACGGTACGGCGGTGACGGCGGACGGCAGCGGCAAGGTAGCGATCGACGGCAGTTGGCTGGGCGTAGCGGTGAATGTGGTGAAGAAGGGCAACGGCACTTCGACGACCGATAGCACGGCGCAGACAGTTAGCTTGCCGTCCCGACCGGCTATGCCAGCCGCAGGAAAGACGGACGAGACGTCCTTTAATGGCAACAACGGAACGTTGATCGACCTGACGTCGGCGATGGAGTACAAGAAGGGGACGGCCGGCAGCTGGACAAGCGTAACCGGTACGAGCGTTACGGAGTTGACACCGGATACGTATTACGTGCGCGTCAAAGCAACTTCTTCGGCCTTCGCATCTGTTGAGCAGACGGTCACGATTGCGGCATTCATTGGGTCACCGGAGACGACACCGGAGGCGGAGATCGACTACACGGAGGAACAGTTGACGGGCCTGGAGCCGAGCGGCGACTACGTCATTAACGGTACGGCGGTGACGGCGGACGGCAGCGGCAAGGTAGCGATCGACGGCAACTGGCTGGGCGTAGCGGTGAATGTAGTGAAGAAGGGCAACGGCACGACGACGAGCGACAGCACAGCGCAGACAGTGGGCTTGCCGTCCCGCCCGGCTATGCCGACCGCAGGAAAAACGGACGAGACGTCCATAAATGGCAACAACGGAACGTTGACGAACTTGACGTCGGCGATGGAGTACAAGAAGGGGACGGCTGGCAGTTGGGCAAGCGTAACCGGTACGAGCATTACGGAGTTGGCGCCGGATACGTATTACGTGCGCGTCAAAGCAACGTCTTCGGCCTTCGTGTCTGATGCACAGACAGTAACAATCACGGCATTCATCGGGTCGCCGGAGACGACGCCGGAGGCGGAGATTGACTACACGGAGGAAGAGCTGACGGGACTGGAGCCGAGCGGCGACTACGTCATTAACGGTACGCCGGTAACGGCGGACGGCAGCGGCAAGGTAGCGATCGACGGCAGTTGGCTGGGCGTAGCGGTGAACGTGGTGAAGAAGGGCAACGGCACGTCGACGACCGACAGCACGGCGCAGACAGTCAGCTTGCCGTCCCGCCCAGCGACGCCGGCCGCAGATAAGACGGACGAGACATCCATTAGCGGCAACAACGGCACGCTGACGAACGTGACGTCTGCGATGGAGTACAAGAAGGGGACGGCTGGCAGTTGGACAAGCGTAACCGGTACGAACATTTCGGAGTTGGCGCCGGATACGTATTACGTGCGCGTCAAAGCAACGTCTTCGGCCTTCGCATCTGATGCACAGACAGTAACGATCGCGGCGTTCATCTCGCCTCCGGAGACGACACCAGAGGCGGTGATCGATTACGCGGCGGAACAGCTGACGGGACTGGAGCCGAACTCAGCCTACTCCATTAACGGTACGGAGGTGACGGCGGACGACAGCGGCAAAGCAGCGATCGACGACAGTTGGTTGGGCGAAGTCGTGAACGTGGTGAAGAAGGGCAACGGCACGACGACAGCCGACAGCGAGGCGCAGATGCTGAGCCTGCCGTCCCGCCCGGCAGCTCCGGTTGATATAACGGTGACGGATATTACCTACAACGGAGCGAATGACGGTTCTATTCTCAACGTAAATTCTACGATGGAGTTTAAAATAGAGAATACGGAAACATGGACGAATATAACGGAATCGTCGGTTGTCGGACTAGCGCCTGGCGATTATTATGTGCGAGTAGCCGCAACAGAATCGGCATTTGCCTCTATCCCCGCTCAGGCAACCATCCATGACACGGATGCGACCATTCCAGGGGAGCCGAATGTGAGTGCCGACGATACGGGCAATGTCATTATCGGTCTGGACACTACGATGGAATTCTCGGTCGACGGTGAAGCTTACGTCCGATATAACGGAACCAACATGCCGCAGTTGAGCGGCGAGCATACGGTTCAGGTGCGGGTGGCTGCCAGCGGCTCCATTCCGGCGGGACCGGCCGCTACGCTGATCTTCACGACGAATGCTTCCGTTCCGGCAGGAGGCTTGACGGTGACCTCCGTAGACGCTAGAGGTGCGGCAAACGATGGCAAAACCCGAATTGCGGTAACGCCTTCCATCGACGGCGCGAACAGGCTGGTCTACTTTAACTTCGGCAGCGGCATTGTAGACGTACCGAATGTCGGCGACACGCTTAGCGGTTACTTGACCGTACCAAGCGACCGCCTGATCCCGGCGGCGAACGGCGACAAGATCGGCGTAGCCGAGATAAACGCGCTGGGCGAAGTCGTGAAGTTCGGTCATACGACAGCGCGTGTTATCGCCGAACAGTCGGTTACACCGCCTACTAACGAAGCATCGACCGATCCAAATGAAGAGTCGGTCGACGTGCTGGTTAACGGCAAGGTTGAAAATGCGGGCAAAGCAACAACGACAGAATCGGGCGGCATCAAGACGACGACGGTCGTCGTCGACCCGGCCAAGCTTCAGTCGAAGCTGGATGAGGAGGGCGTGAATGCCGTCGTCACCATTCCGGTCAAGTCGGCGTCCAACGTCATTGTCGGCGAGTTGAACGGCCAGATGGTCAAAAACATGGAGAATCTCTTGGCAACGCTCGTCCTGCAGACGGACAAGGGCGCCTATTCATTGCCGGCGAAGGAGATTAACATCGACGAATTAGCCGGCAAGCTCGGCAGCAACGTGAAGCTGGAGGACATTCAGCTGAAAGTCACGGTTGCGCAAACGACCGACACGATGGCCAAGGTAGTCGAGAGCGCAGCGTCGGAGGGCGAATTCTCTGTTGTCGTGCCCGCAGTTGACTTCACGGTCACAGCCACCTACGGCGGGAAAACCGTCGAGGTTACGGCATATAACGTCTATGTTGAACGCATGGTCGCATTACCTGATGGCATCGACCCGAACCGAATTACAACGGGCGTCGTCGTTGATCCGGACGGAACGGTTCGGCACGTACCGACCAAGATCGTAATGATTGACGGCAAGCCTTACGCAAAAATCAATAGTTTGACTAACAGCACTTACGCGGTCGTTTGGCATCCAATTGCCTTTGCCGATGTGGAGAAGCATTGGGCTAAGGAAGCAGCGAACGACATGGGGTCGCGTCTCGTCATCCATGGCGTGAACGAGACAACGTTCAATCCGGACGCGGAAATCACCCGCGCCGAGTTCGTGGCGATGATCGTGCGCGGACTGGGACTGAGACTGGGTGAGGGAGCGCATAGCTTCAGCGACGTCGCAACGGACGCTTGGTATGCGAGCGCCATTCAGACAGCCTTAGACTACGGCCTGGTCTCGGGTTATGAGGACGGCACCTTCCAGCCGAACGCCAAGATCACGCGCGAGCAGGCAATGGTTGTCATCGCCCAGGCGATGAAGCTGACGGGTCTCGCCAAGGAAACGGGCGTGCCCGATAAGGATGCAGTGCTTGGCAAGTTTGCCGACAGCGCCAATATGGGCGCGTGGGCAACAGACAGCATCGCGTTAGCCGCAGAGGCAGGGCTGATCAACGGCCGTAGCGACGGCAAGCTCGAAGCCAAAGCCACTGTCACCCGCGCCGAAGTGGCGACGCTGATCCAAAGACTGCTTAAGCAGTCGGATCTTATCTAAAACCTAAAGCGTAATGAAGAGGGCACAGAACAATGTCATAAGTTAAGCTAAAAGATATAAGCGGAAATGAAAATGGAATCTGAAACGGCACGGGAGAATCCCCGTGCCGTTTTATTTTTTTTGGTGCAAGCACTTAAAGTAATATTGCCCCCGTAAAGGATAAGACTGCCTCATTGGAACTCTATTGCAACACTCGTATGATAGGATATGTCCACATATTTACAGAGTGTGTTCGGCAAATGATGACAGGATGAAAAGAAGTAGTAAGGTTACGTTATTGCACGTACGCTTATCGCTCTTTGAATCCTGTTGTTTTTTTTTGAGTTTTTGAAAACGCTATCATTGTATCGGCTGTAGACGGACGCGCTTTACCAAGATCGGTAAAAAATGATTCTCACACAGGGGGCTGATCAAGAGTAGATAGACAACGCATGAAAGGTTTAGTAGTTGCTAGCTTAAATGTTGGCTAAAGAGCTAAGGGATCTCTGCAAAACCTAAAAAATATGAAGTATGGAGGAAATTTTATAATGATGAAGAGACGGTTATTAGCATCGTTACTTGTGACAGCGATGCTACTTACTTTGTTTTCTCCGGTTATGACAGTAAGCGCAGCATGGGGAGATAACGTAAATCTTTTGACCGTAAATGCAGGTACAGATAGTAATACGGCGACATCAACTGCTGCGCCGGATGGACAGACAGCATGGAGTCTTAATACCGGAACCTCGAAGAACGGAGCGCCTTGGGACAACCTCTTCACGCCGAATGTGTCGCCTCTAAGAGATGTATCTGCTTATAAGGACGGCTACTTTGTATTCGAGATGTACGTTCCGAGTGAGAGCTTCAAAAGTATGCAAGGAAATAACTGGCTCGTCATCGTAAGCGACAGCAATCCCTCTAGTGACAAGTTCAACAATGATTCTCGTCTCCAGCTTAATCTAAGCGGTGTCACGAATGCGGCGGTTGGTACATGGGCGACGGTCTATACGAAGTTATCGTCGACAAGTACCGTAGCCGGCAATTTCAATGACGCCTGGCTGGACAAAGTAACCAGACTGGCCATGCACCTGCAGTGGGGTACAGGTGTCCCTAGCACTCCGGTGTTCATCAAGAACCCTCGTTTCCAGAAAAGCAATTTAGGCGTTCCACTTTCACCATCAGCAGTTCCCGAACTTAACGTAGCAACGAGAACAGCATCCACGAATGCACCGGCTAGCGGGCAAGCGGTGGAATTGGCAATAAGCCAAGATGGGAATGCTCCTACATCCGGTTGGGCAGATGGAATTCTCAATAGTGGCGTGTATTCATATCAATTCGCCACATTACCCTCGGTAACTACCTACTATGTATTCGCGCGCACGAAAGCAAACAGCAGTTATCCCTTCATCGGCGCATCTACAAGAACTACGGTAACATCTACTAGCGATCAAACAGTGGTTAATAATGCAGCAGCGTCTCTGACATGGGATACGATTAAAGGCAGTAATACGTTGAATACGGATGTGAAATCAGCACTTAGTCTTCCGACGCTAATAGGAACAACGAACGTCGCATGGTCCTCGAACAATGCGGCAATTAGCAGCACTGGAAGCATTAATCGGTTGTTGAATAGAGAAGTGGACAAAACCGTCGTACTCACAGCGACCATAACGAAGGGCACTGCAAGTACTACGAAAGCCTTCACTGTGACGGTAAAAGCTGTACCGGCGGCGGTCAACGCTCAGGCTGCGACATTCTTCCCTAATTCGAATGAAGGAGCAAATGCTGTTGCACCGGACGGCAACAATGCGTTCAAACTGGGCGCTGGAAGAATCGGCGCAGGCATCGAACGGATCTGGGATGCTCGCTTTATTAACAGTAGCGGCAACCAGGATCTATTAGGTTACGCAAATCAATATTTTGTATTTGATATGTATGTTACGCATGCGGACCTATTGAATTTCAATGGGAACAACTGGATTGCCATATCGGCTGGCGGCAATAATATTGACACCAATTCGCGTCTTAATCTTAACGTTAGCGAAATGCGAAATGGACCTGCTAACGGATGGATTACGGTACGTGCGCAATTATCAGCAGCCAATTCTCCGAATGGCTTCAATCCCGTTAATCTGGACACGGTCGAATCAGGAAGATTGCAATTGCAATGGGCAGCTCTGCCCCAAGGCGACATCTACATTAAGAACCCGCGCTTCCAGAGCACTACGGATTCACCGAGACCGATTCCCGCAGCTGTTGTGACGGCTAGCAACGTAACGTTATCGTCAGCAGCACCGACGAACGGTCAGGCTGTGCAGTTCGCGATCAACACAACTGGCAGCACTCCTGCAGCAGGGGATTGGACGACGGGTACTCTGAGTGGAGGCGTGTATTCCGCGACATTAACGAAACCAGCAGGGAACATCTACTATACATTCGCACGTACGGCTCAAAGTACGCAGTATCCTTTTGCAGGAACGCATACAAGAGTTCAAGTCGAGTATAATGCCGATAGTCAGGCCATAGCGGATGCAGCCGCTAATCTGACTTGGAACACGATCAGAAATGCGAATACCATTCAATCCGAAGTGAAAACGGCGTTGACGCTTGCGACAACAGGTACGAATAGTACTTCTATCGCATGGTCGGCTACACCTACAGGTATCATTAATACAGCAACTGGCAGTGTAACTCGCGACGCTAGCCAAGACAAAGCCGTAGCCCTTACGGCGACAATAACCAAAGGCAGCGGAACGCCTGTTACAAAAACGTTTAATTTGACCGTACTCCGTACGGCTGCCGAGCCTGCTACAGTGTTCATTGACATCAACGATGCGAACACATTCGTTCAATCGGGCAACAAACTTCAAGGCAACGGCATTGGCATCAGCCTGAGCGGAGACATTACCCCGGTGGTAGTCGCGCCACAAAGTGGTGTAGGCTCTGCGCAGGTAGGCGATTTCATGTACGTCATTGTAGATGACCTTAAGCTTAAGCAAGTCAACAAGGTCCAATTAGAGGTCAAATACTGGAGACCGAGCGCAACCGGCGGTATTTCGTTACACTACAACACCATATATCCTGGCAGTTTCTCCGGGTATGATGCGTACCGCTCAGCGAGCCTTCCGGCGACAGGAAGCGGCAACACTTGGGTAACTTCACAAGTTGTGCTTAACGGATCTAACTTCGCGATAGGCGCACAAAATCAAGGCGCGCACTTACGTTTCGCTACAGCAGGAGCAATCATTCAGAGCATTCGAATAACCGAAATTGCTCCAACGGATGCAGAAGCGATACAGCTTGCTTCAGACGCGCTGACTTGGGACGCAATCAAAGGCGCGAATACCAATCAAGATTCGGTTGAAACCAATATGACTCTTGCCTCATCAGGCTCGGCGGGTACGAACATTGTGTGGACATCTAACAATAATACGGTTATTAACAGCACCACCGGCGCTGTTAATCGCCAAGCAAATAATGTATCCGTAACCCTTACGGCGACAATAAGCAAAGGTACGGCAACTTCGGTTGTTAAAACCTTTAATATTGTCGTTCGCGGAACAGGTATCGGAACCGACGAGGGTGCAGTAGCTAATATGATCAACAAACTGACATGGAATCTAATCAAAGGCGTAAATACATCTCAGAGTAATGTGACAACGAACTTAGTGCTTCCGTCGACGGGCGAGAATACGACGGATATTACATGGACGACATCCGCGGCTAATCTCATTACCGCAGCAGGCGTAATCCCGACCAGCCGTCCAGACAGCGGCGGTACTGTAACGCTTACGGCAACGGTAAAGAGAGGTCTGGCAGGCGCTCTTGTAACCCAGACTAAGTCATTCATGCTGACAGTCCCGAATCGATACGATTACGCGAAACATATGAGAACGGCAATCGATCAAGTGAACGACGCGAAGGATTGGGCGATCTCTGACTTTAACGTACTCGCTTTCGGTGCAAAGACAGAAGCGATGGCAGCGACAGAAGGCTTAGTTAACTTCGATAACAGAGCGGCATTCCAAGCGGCGATTGATGCGGCTTACAATGATGGCGGCGGCGTAGTGTATATTCCAGCGGGGACCTATGCGTTCCGTTCGGAAACTACCGGCACAATCAGCGTGAAAAGCACGACAGGCAATACAACCTACTCATACAAACAAGTATTAAACTTGCGAGCAGGCGTACAGCTCCGCGGCGAATGGGATAACCCGGATGCGGTTGGTTACGATGGCAAAATCGACGGAACGATTCTCGCAGTCTATGCCGGACATAACTCCGCTAACTATGACACGTATGTTGACTCTGACGAGCGTGAGAACCAGACTGGCGGCAAAAAAGTAGCGAACGTATCCGATCGATTCATCGACATGGAGCAAGGCACAGGTGTAACTAACCTGTCCGTATGGTACCCGAATCAGGATATAGATGCGACAACCCTTGTTGAGAAGAGAAACGCAGATGGTCAGAAGACAGGACAATTTGAGAACATCAAAGGCATTCCGTATCCGTGGACGTTCTATCAAAGAACCGGAAACAGCGTGACGCTGGATAACGTGACTTTGGTCAACGCTTGGGGAGGTTTCATCTCCCTGCCGAGCGAGATGCATTATGTGCTGAACAGCAATATGACGGCTCTGTATAAGGGCATCGTGGTTCACACCTGTACGGACATTGGGCGGATCGAGAACGTTAATATGAATCCGAAATACTGGGCGAATTCGGGACTGGGCGGCGCACCTTCTCTAGCGAGCGCAAGAACGTACACAAGAGCGAATGCGACCGGATTCATGATGCATCGTTCCGACTGGGAGTACGTATCGGGATTGAACATTTCCGGCTACAAGACGGGGATGTGGATCGGAAGAGAGCCTGGCGGCGACGAAGCTCCGAACGCGCAGTTCTATGGAGTGAAGGTTGAAGATAGTGTAACTGGTATGTACATTGACAACGTCAACGGCTTCGGTTTGCTGATCTCCAATTCGGAATTCGGCGGCGATACGGCAGTACAATTCGACGAACGCTTCAACACGTCGGTTCAATTCAACGGTGTTGCATTCAAAGGTCCAATTGTAAGCAACGCCAGAGGCGGAGTTATATCGTTCGAGGACAGTACGTTCGATCAATATAGCAATTACGCGCTGAATTTCCTTAATCGAGGCAACGCACTAATCAGTCAGAGCAACTTCAAGCAGGCTGGCAACCATGTCAATCTTGGAGCCAACTTCGGGGCGTTCAAATCGGTGAACTCAGGCTATAACTTAAACATCGAGAGCGCTAACCTTGCCGCGCATATCAGTAACCTGAACCTTGACGTAGACGGTGGCGGCAGTAGCACGACCAAACAGATCGTCAATGACGTCGAATATTTGTTCGAACCGATTCCGAAGAATGTCAAAACAGATATTGACGTACATCCAAAACCGACATCAGACGCAGTGCTCAGACTTGACTTCCCGCGCTCGTTAACAAGCAGCGCACCGACCGCGGATATCTCTGTGAGATTGCAGGAAGCGCTCAACTATATTAAAGCGAATCACGGCGGCGGCACGATCTATCTGCCAGGCGGAAGATATCGCTTGGATAATCCAGTCATTGTTCCTGAGGGTGTTGAGCTCAGAGGAACATGGGATGTACAGCACCATACACAAGGCGGCGGCACGGCGATATTCACCAATTATACCGGTGGCGCTCAGGGAGAGAACGGAGCTTCTCTCATTCAGCTTAAGGCAAATGCAGGTCTACGAGGACTTATCATTACGCAAGCCAATATCACTAGCGTCAATCTCACTAACCCTGAGCAAACGCTCAAAGCTCCGTTCTTGGTACAAGGACAGGGGGCAGGCGTATATGCGATCAACTTAACGATCCCTATAGGCGATAAAGGGATAGATCTCGCATCCTACAAAACCGACGGCCACTATGTCGATTATCTAGGCGGTACGCTCCTCAGAGCAGGTATCTGGGTTGGAGGCGGAGCGGAGGGCGGATTTATTCGCAATATGCAATTCAATCCGCATTACGCATTGCGACTTCCAGGAGGTCAAGGATACACGGCACCTTCAGGAGATTTGTACGGATTCGTACAAAGATACATGAGTGCGCTCAAATTCGCTGATGTGGAAGATCAGACGATCTTCAACAATTTCGTGTTCGGTTCGGTATACGGCATCCACTTCCTGAAGAGAAATCTCGGGAATGGCCAGTTCGCATATCCGGGCAAGATGACGATGATCGGTCACGGTTCGGACGGAACGACGTACGCTCTCTATGTGGAAGACGCGGACCAACATACCAAAATCATCGCGATCAACTCGGAATTGGTTAATACGAACATCGCGACAGAGCCGAACAGATCGTATGTCAGAATGGGCGATGTTGCGAATACGACCAAAATCCACCCTAACGCGGAACTTGTCCTGTACAACAGTGCGTTCTGGGGAAGTCCGACCGTAGCGGGAGCGATCGTCAATAACGGTATCGTTCGATTCCAGCAAGCTAACTTCACTCAGTTGCCTGGCGACAATCCGGGTATAGAGGTCACTGCCGGCAAAGCACATGTGTACTCTTCTTACTTCCAGCCGTCTAAGAACGGTCAGAATAACAATGTGTATGCCATGCTGCGCCAAGGTGGCATATCGATCGAGCTAAGCAATAACTATTATGCATCTGGTCTCAGAAACAGTGCCCCAGCGAATAACCCGTACGGTATTTACGGTGCGGATTTGGCGGCGGAACCGTTCGTATTCAACATCACTCAAAATGGAGCAGCAAAGCAATTAAACTTTAAGTTTAATGTCGGAGGAAGAACCTCTGCACCGGGGACATTAACGATTGCTTCCCCCTCTGGGTATGCTGGAGGTTTCACTCCGGTTCCATTCGCCGGTCTTGCGGCAGGCCTATCCGTAACGGTAGATTTACCTCATTATGTTGCAGGCTTGGTCACCTTCAAGCTACAGCTCAACGATGGCAAATCCTATACGTATAAGGCCAAAGTTGACTCGGCTTATGCCGAGAAGGTAAGCTCTGTCGGAGCAGACAACCCGGCGAAGATTGCTGCAACTCCGGCCTATGTAATGAACACCGAAGATTATGTAACGATGGGAACATGGGGTGGACCGCAAGACCTCAGCGTACAGTCGCGTTTCGCATGGGACAACAACAATCTATATGCGTACATTGTCGTCACGGACGATGTGCACTATAGTAGCCAGACTGGTGGAGACATATGGAAACAGGATAGCTTGCAGTTAGGCATTGATCTACTCAATCCTGCGACCAACAGCACGACGCGGAATGAATTCGGATTCGCGCGAGGCAATGGCGGCGGTAACGTCGTATGGGCATGGACTCGTCCTACAGGTTCCAATGCACCGACTGCTCCGATCTCGAATATCGTGGCCAATATTACGAGAGATGAAGCTACGAAGACGACGATTTACGCTTTGACAATTCCGTTCAATACGCTTCATAATGCTCCTGCAGCGCTGCTCGCGAACAAAAGAATCGGCGTATCGGTTATGCTGAATGATTCTGACGGAGCGAACGAGTCTGACGGTACCAGAACCACATTCGAAGTTGAAGGTGGACACCTGAAGAATTCAAGTTTATTTACAGCGTTACATCTGTTAACCGCAGGCGAATACAATACAATGCTTGAGGCATCGGCAACCGCTGCCGTCAATAAAGCTGTCACGTCTGGATCAGCTGCAGATATCGCTATGGCACGTAACTTTATCGCGATTATGCCAAACGGCCAAGCTAAGACAGCGTTACTGGCGTTACTTCCGTAGCAAAGCTGTGAAATCTACATGGTGTCTTCCCAGCCAAGCCAGAACCTGAGTAAAACCAACCGTTACATCAAGCACTAATGAAATCCCCGGTGTCTATATGCGCCGGGGATTTTTTTGAAATATAAGAAAGTATAAAATTGTACTCTTATACTAGGCTTATATTTCATCCGCCAAACGATTGCTTACGCCGCCAAAGGACGGCGATAGCCGTTTACGCTTGTGCGCCATGCATGGCGATAACTAGGCGGTGAAAGTCCGCTGTGGAAGTTTGTAGTTACCAACCACTAGCGAAGAGCAAGCATGTCAGAGCCTCGACTTTCTCCAAGCCAATACGTTCTCCCTTTTTGCAAATTCGCACTCAAAGTTCATGAAGGTAATATTGCCCCCGTAAAGGATAAGACTGCCTCATTGGAACTCTATTGCAACACTCGTATGATAATATCAGTCCACATATTTACAGAGTGTGATCGGGAAATGATTGCAGGATAAGAAGAAGTAGTGAGATTACGTTATTGCACGTACGCTTATCGCTCTTTGAATCCTGTTATTTTTTTGAGCTCGTGAAAACGCTAACATCGGATCGATTGTGGACGGATGCGCTTTTTTAAATATTTTACATACGGAAGAGTAGAGGTGATGCGGTGGCGGGCATACAAGCGGGAAAGTGTTGACAGGCCACACATGAGGGGTTCAATCATTATGAATTGTTGCGCTAATCGTATAGAGGTTAGAGTTATGGGATCTCTTCAAAACCTAATTACTTAATGCATGGAGGAAATTTAAGCATGATAAAAAGACGGTTATTAGCATCTTTACTTGTGACAGCGATGCTACTTACTTTGTTTTCTCCGCCTAGAACGGTCAGTGCGGCATGGGGAGATGACTTAACTCTCTTGACCGTAAATGCGGGCGCGGATGGAAATACGGCGACAGAAACCGTTGCGCCGGACGGACAGACAGCGTGGAGTTTAAACACCGGAACCTCGAAGGCCGGAGGTCCTTGGGATAATCTCTTCACGCCGAATGTGGCGCCTCTAAGAGATGTATCCGCCTACAAAGACGGCTACCTCGCGTTCGAGATGTATATTCCGAGTGCGAGCTTCAAAAATATGCAAGGAAACAACTGGCTCGTCATCGTGAGCGACGGTAATAATGACTTTAATACCAATTCTCGTCTCCAGCTTGATATAAGCGGTGTCACGAACGGAGAGGTGGGCACTTGGGCGACGGTCTATACGAAGTTGTCTTCGTCAAGCACCGTAGCCGGCAGCTTCAATGACGCCTGGCTAAACCAAGTAAACAGATTGGCCATGCATCTGCAATGGGATACGAGTGTCCCTAGCACCCCTGTTTTCATCAAAAACCCGCGTTTCCAGAAAAGCGCGTTAGGCGTTCCGGGTTCCCCTTCAACGGTTCCCTCGCTTGACGTAGCAACGCGAACCGTAACGGCGGACGCACCTGCTAGCGGCCAAGCTGTGGAATTCGCAATTAGCGAAAATGGTATCGCTCCAGCATCCGGTTGGGTGGATGGCGTTAATATCGATGACGTGTATACGCATCAATTCGCCTCATTGCCTACAGCAGATACCTACTATGTATTCGCTCGCGCGAAAGCTGACAGCAATTACAACTTCATCGGTCCATCTTCCAGAATTACGGTAACGTCTATTGACGAACAAACATTGGTAGATGACGCGGCGGCGTCTCTGGCATGGGATACGATAAAAGGCAGCAATACTTCGAATACCGATGTCAAATCACAGCTTATCCTTCCGACGGCTATAGGAACGACGAACGTAGCATGGTCTTCGGACAATGCGGCGATAAGCAGCACCGGAAGCGTAAATCGTCTATTGAATAGAGAAGCAGACAAAACCGTCGTACTCACGGCGACTATAACCAAGGGTACAGCAAGTGCTACGAAATCGATTACTGTGACTGTGAAAGCCGTGCCGGCGGCGATAAACGCTCTGGCTGCGACGTATTTCCCTAATATAGAAGAGGGAACGAACAACGCGGTTGCGCCGGACGGAAATAACGCGGTTAAGCTGGGCGCTGGGAAAATCGGCGCAGGCGCTGAACGGCTGTGGGATGCCCGCTTTATTAATAGCGGCGGCAACCAGGATTTATTAGGTTACGCGAATCAATTTTTGGTATTTGATATGTTCGTTACGCATGCGGACCTTCTGAATTTCAGCGGCAACAACTGGGTCGCTATCGCGTCCGGCGGTAACAATCTGGATACCAATTCGCGTCTTAACCTGAATGTCAGCGAAATGAGAAATGGACATGTCAATGAATGGATGACGGTCTATGCGCAATTATCGACGGCAAATTCTCCGAATGGCTTCAATCCCGTTACTTTGAACACGGTAGAGTCAGGGCGATTGCAAATGCAATGGGCTGCCGTGCCTCAAGGCGACATCTATGTGAAGAACCCGCGTTTCCAGAATAACGTGGATTCGCCGAGACCTATCCCTGCATCTGTTGAGGTATCGAATAACGTTACCGTATCGTCAGCAGCGCCGGCGAACGGTCAAGCTGTGCAGTTCGCGATCAACACCACCGGCAGCGCTCCTGCAGTCGGCGATTGGACGACGGGGACGCTAAGTGCAGGCGTGTATTCCGCGGCATTCACCAAACCCGCAGGCAACACTTACTACACTTTCGCGCGTACGGCTCAAAATACGCAATATCCTTTTGCGGGAACGCATACGAGAGTGAAAGTGGAGCATCTGGACGACGATCAAGCGATAGCGGATGCGAAAACGAAGCTGACTTGGGACACGATCAGAAATTCGAATGCGATTCAATCCGAAGTAAGAACGGCGTTGACTCTGCCGACAACAGGCGCAAATGGTACGGCTATCGCATGGTCGGCTGCACCGACAGGTATCATTAATACGACAACGGGCGATGTAACCCGTGACGCAGACGAAGATCAAGCAGTAACCCTTACGGCGACCATTACCAAAGGTGCTGCAGCACCGGTTACTAAAGCTTTCGTTCTGACAGTAGCCAGTACGACTAACGAGCTTGCTGAAGTGTTCATTGATTTCAACAATGCCGCAAGCTTTGAAGAAGTTGATGAAATCGGAAGCGGGTTCGGCGACGGCGGCGATCCGGCTGGACCGTATCCAGGCCTTCAAGGCGATGGCATCGGCATTAGCCTCACCGGTGACGGCAGCGCGGTGGAGCGAGTGACGCAAGACGGCGTAAATGCTGTTAGGGTTGGCAGCTTCATATACGTCATTGCGGACGACCCTCAGCTTAAGCTGGCCAACATGGTCGAATTAGAGGTCAAATACTGGAGACCGAGCGCAGCCAGCGGTATTTCGTTGCAGTATAACACGATCTATGCCGGCAACTTCTCCGGGTTCGAAGCTTATCGCTCAGCGAGTATCCCGGCGACAGGAAGCGGCAACGCTTGGGTAACTTCCAAAGTTGCGCTTAACGGAGCTAACTTTGCGATCGGAGCACAGAATCAAGGAGCGCACCTCCGTATCGGTACGGCCGGAGCCATCATTCAGAGCATTCGCATAACCGAAATTCCTCCAACGGATGATCAAGCGGTCCAGCTTGCTTCGGACGCGCTGACTTGGGACGCGATCAAGGGCGCCAATACGAGACAAGATCTGGTTGAAACGGATTTGACGCTTGCCGAGGCGGGTTCGGCGAGAACGCACATTGCGTGGACGTCTACTAATGAGACGGTCATTAATAGCGACACCGGCACAGTAGCTCGTCAACAAGCCAATGAAGCCGTAACCCTCACGGCGACAATAAGCAAAGGTACGGCAGCACCGGTTGTAAAAACCTTTACGATCGTCGTTCGCGGAACAGGTACCGGAACCGACGAGGATGCGGTGAATGCTATGGTGAACAAGCTGACATGGGGTTTAATCAGAGGCGTGAATGCTTCCGAGGATAATGTAACGACGAACTTAGTTCTTCCGTCCATGGGCGACAATATGACGGATATTACATGGGAGACGTCCGCTGCTACTCTCATCACCGCTGCAGGCGTCATACCGACGAACCGTCCGGACGGCGGCGGTAACGTAACGCTTACGGCAACGATCAAGAGAGGTCCGGTAGCCGATCCGGTAACCCAGACTAAGTCATTTGTACTTACCGTTCCGAATCGCTATGATTACGCGAAACATATGAGAGAGGCAATCGCTCAGGAAAACGATGCAAAGGATTGGGCGATCTCCGACTTTAACGTTATCGCTTTCGGCGCGAAGTCCGTAGAGATGGCAGATACGGAAGGCTTAGTTAATTTCGATAACAGAGAGGCTTTCCAGGCGGCGATTGACGCGGCTTATAATGACGGCGGCGGCGTCGTCTACATTCCGGCAGGAACGTATGCGTTCTATTCGGAAACGACAGGCACGATAAGCGTGAAGAGCACGACCGGCAATGCAACCTACGAATATAAGCAAGTATTGAATTTGCGTGCGGGCGTACAGCTCCGCGGCGAATGGGATAACCCGGACGCGGAGGATTACGACGGTCAAATCGACGGAACGATTCTCGCCGTATATGCCGGACATAATTCCGCCAACTATGACACGTACGTCGACTCTGACGAGCGAGAAAATCAGACAGGCGGCAAAAAAGTAGCCAACGTGTCGGATCGCTTCATAGACATGGAGCAGGGCACGGGCGTAACGAACCTTTCCGTATGGTATCCGAATCAGGATATTACGGCTACGACCACGGTTGAGAAGAGGAACGAAGACGGTCAGAAGACAGGGGAATTCGAGGATATCAAAGGAATTCCGTATCCGTGGACGTTCTATCAGAGAACCGGCAACAGCGCGACGCTTGATAACGTTACGCTAGTCAACGCTTGGGGAGGCTTCATTTCCCTGCCGAGCGAAATGCATTATGTGGTGAACAGCAATATGACGGCTCTCTACAAGGGCATCGTCGTTCACACCTGTACGGATATCGGACGTATCGAGGACGTGAACATGAACCCGAAATACTGGGCGAACTCGGGACTTGAAGGCGCACCGACGCTATCCGAAGTGAGAAATTACACAAGAGCGAACGCTACCGGCTTCATGATGCACCGCTCCGACTGGGAATACGTTTCGGGATTGAACATTTCCGGATACAAAACGGGGATGTGGATCGGAAGAGAACCCGGCGGCGACGAAGCTCCGAACGCGCAGTTCTACGGAGTGAAGATCGAAGACAGTCAAACAGGCATGTATATTGACAACGTTAACGGCTTCGGTCTACTGATCTCGAATTCGGAATTCGGCGGCGATACTGCCGTACAGTTCGACGAACGCTTCAACACTTCCGTTCAATTCAACGGCGTGGACTTCAAAGGTCCAATCGTAAGCAACGCCAGAGGCGGAGTGATATCGTTCGAGGATAGTACATTCGACGAGTATGACGATTATGCGCTGAACTTCCTTAACCGTGGCAACGCACTGGTCAGTCAGAGCAACTTCAAACAAGCTGACAAACATGCCAAGCTCGGAGCCAACTTCGGAACGTTCAAATCGGTCAACTCCGGTTACAACCTTAACATCGAGAGCGCCGATCTTGCCGCTCACATCGATGGCCTTGATCTTGACGTTAAGGCTGACGGCAGCAACACGACCGTACAGCTCGTGAATGACGTTGATTATCTATTTGAACCTATTCCGAAAGACGTAAAAACAGATATCGACGTACATCCGAGACCGGCATCAGACGCCGTGCTTAGACTTGACTTCCCGCGCTCGTTGACAGGCAACGCGCCGACCGTGGATATATCCGCAAGATTGCAGGAAGCTCTTGACTATATCAAAGATAACTACGACGGCGGCACGATCTATCTGCCAGGCGGAAGATACAGACTGAACAATCCTGTTATCGTTCCCGAGGGCGTTGAACTCAGAGGAACATGGGACGTACAGCATCATACGCAAGGCGGCGGCACGGCGATATTCACGGCTTACACCGGCGGCGCTCAGGGAGAGAACGGTCCTTCTCTCATCCAGCTTAAGGCGAACGCAGGTATCAGAGGCCTTAACCTTACGCAAGCGAACATCACTAGCGTCAATCTCGATAATCCTGACCAAACGCTGAAAACGCCGTTTTTGGTACAGGGGCAAGGTGCAGGCGTATATGCCATCAACTTAACGATCCCGATAGGCGATAAAGGCATCGACCTTGCATCCTATCGCACCGACGGTCACTATGTCGATTATTTGGGCGGCACGCTCCTCAGAGCAGGCATCTGGGTCGGCGGCGGAGCGGAAGGCGGATTTATTAGAAACATGCAATTCAATCCGCATTACGCCTTGCGTCTTCCAGGAGGTCAAGGCTACACGGCGCCTTCCGGCGATCTGTACGGATTCGTGCAAAGATACATGAGCGCGCTCAAGTTCTCCGATGTGGAGGACCAGACGATTTTCAACAATTTCGTGTTCGGTTCGGTATACGGCATCCACTTCCTGAAGAGAGATTTGGGGAACGGCGAATTCGCATTCCCGGGCAAAATGACGATGATCGGTCACGGTTCGGACGGAACCACGTACGCTCTTTATGTGGAAGACGCGGACCAACATACCCAAATTATCGCGATCAACTCGGAATTGGTGAATACGAACATCGCGACGGAGCCGAACAGAGCGTATGTCCGAATGGGCGATGTTGCGAATACTGCTAAAATCCACCCTGACGCCGAGCTTGTCCTATACAACAGCGCGTTCTGGGGAAGCCCGACCGTGGCGGGAGCGATCGTAAATAACGGTATCGTTCGTATCCAGCAAGCTAACTTTACTCAGCTGCCGGGCAACAATCCGGGTATCGACGTACAAGGCGGCCAAGCGCATGTATACTCTTCTTATTTCCAGCCGTCCAAAGACGGTCAGAATACTAATGTGTATGCGATGCTGCGTGATAGCGGCACGTCGATAGAGCTTAGCAACAACTATTACGCATCCGGGCTGAGAAACAGCACCCCGGCGGGCAATCCGTACGGCATTTACGGATCGGATTTGCTGGCGGAGCCGTTCGTATTTAACCTAACCGACAACGGCGATCAACAACAAATCAGCTTCAAGTATAATGTCGGAGGCAGAGCTTCTGCGCCTGGGACGTTGTCCATCGTTTCCCCGGCGGTTTATGGGGATGATTTTACGCCGGTCGCATTCGACGCGCTTGCGGCAGGCGAATCCGTAACCGTCGATTTACCGGATTATGTTGCAGGTCTAATGACCTTCGAGCTCCGTCTCGAAGACGGAAATGTCTACACCTATACGGCCAAATATGACGCAGCTTACGCTGAAAAGGTGAGCTCTGTCGGCTCGGAAAATCCGGCGAAAAATGCCGCAACTCCGGCATTTGCAATGGACACCGAGGATTATGTAACGATGGGGACGTGGGATGGTCCGCAAGACCTCAGCGCGCAATCGCATTTCGCGTGGGACGACAGTAACCTGTATGCGTACATTGTCGTTACAGACGACGTGCACTACAATAACCAGTCCGGCGTGAATATTTGGAGAGAGGACAGCTTGCAGTTAGGCATCGATTTGCGCAACCCTGTAAACAACAGTACGACGCGCAATGAATTGGGCTTCACGCTCACCAACGATAACCAAGTTGTCGTATTCCCTTGGACTCGTCCTACGGGAGGCAATGCGCCGACGGCTCCGGTAACGGATATCGTGGCAAAGGTGACGAGAGATGAAGTTGCCAAAACGACGATTTACGATTTGAAAATTCCTTTTAATACGGTTCTTAATAATCCTGCAACGGAGCTTGCGAACGGAAGAATCGGAATATCGACGATGCTCAACGAGTCGGACGGCTCGAATGAATCGGACGGTTCCAGAGCGACATTCGAAGTGATAGCCGGACACTTGAAAAATTCAAGCTTGTTTACGGATTTGTATCTGTTAAGCGAGGGCGAATACAACGAAAGGCTTGAAGCATCGGCAACGGCTGCCGTTTCGAAGGCTGTCGCGTCTGAACTAGCTGCCGATATCGCCATGGCTCGCAACTTTGTTGCTATTATGGCAGCCGGCGAAGCAAAGACGAATCTTCAGAACCAGATCGATGCGATCGCCGTGTCCTATACCGTCACATTCAAGGATTGGAATGGAACGGTCCTGAAGACGGAAACGGTGAATCATGGACAGGATGCGACCGCTCCGACGCAGCCGTCGCGCACGGGGTACAATTTCACGGGATGGAGCGTCGCATTCACGAATGTGAAGTCGGATTTGAACGTTGTAGCGCAGTATACGGCTATTCCGAAAAATCCGAGCAATTCAGGCAACGGTTCGGTACCGTCAACTACAATTAGTGTAGATAGCAGCGGAAACGTAACGGTTAGCGCGACGCCAACGATGAATGACTCGTCCAATCTTGCGCAAACCATTTTGACCCAAACCGAGCTTGAGAATGCATTCGGACGGGCAACGGGAGATTCGAAACGGATTAAAGTGAAATTATCCGGCATCGAGAATGCGAAGGGTTACGCATTAGGGCTTCCGACCTCCTGGTTCAAGGGAGACTCCGATAAATCTGTCGTTATCGAAACACCGTTTGGCTCGGTTGTCGTGTCCGGCGCGATGTTGAATGCAGCTCAATTGCAAGGCGCCGGCCAAACCGTAACCATCGTTGTTCGCCAAGCGGATAAGAGCGGATGGAGTCAACAGCTTATCGATGAGATTGGCGATCACCCGGCATTGGATCTGTTGGTCATGTTCGACAACAAAGTAGTCGCGTGGAGCAATACCGAAGCGCCGGTTACAATCATGGTGCCGTATACACCGACGGCATCGGAGAAACAAAATGCCGATCAGCTTGTTGTCTGGTACGTAGACGGCGAAGGCAACGCAACGCCTGTTCCTAATGGCAGATATGACAGCGCAACTGGCCAAATTGTGTTCCGAACTTCGCACTTTAGCCAGTATGCAGTCGTATACGAAGCGCCTAAGTTCAGCGACTTGTCGCGTGTAGCTTGGGCAGCCAAGGAAATCGAAGCGTTGGCGGCTAGAGGCGTAATTGAAGGTACGTCGGCAACGACCTTCGATCCAAAGACTGCAATCAGCAGAGGGGAATTCCTCGCGCAATTGATCAGACTCCTTGAGCTGGACGCTGCATTCACCGACAACTTTGCTGACGTGGATGCAAGCTCGCCTTATTACAAGGAGCTTGGAATCGGCCGCGCTCTAGGCATCGTTAAGGGCGTTGGCGGCAACAAGTTCTCGCCTGATACGGAAATCAGCAGAGAAGATATTTCCGTAATCATTAAGCGTGCACTTGATCAATTGCATAACAAGCTGCCGAACGTATCGTCCAAGTCAATCGACGATTTCAAGGACGGTGCAAAGACAGCGTCCTATGCAAGAGAAGGCTTGGCTTATCTGCTTAGCGTCGGTTTACTCCAAGGAAACAGCAACAACAACTTGAATCCGAAGGGCAACCTGACACGCGCAGAAGCAGCAGTTATCTTGTATCGAATCTATACGCAATTACACTAAGCGATTTAGAGAAGAAGCCAGGGAGTGATCCCTGGCTTCTTCTTTATTTCTTGCTATTCTTTTATTTTTCTTTCATTGGCGGTTTTTATAATAAATCTATCTAGTAGAACAGATGAGAAGCGAGAGGAATGATGGTTAGGATGAGATGGTCCGGTTCACCGAAAAGGCTAATAAAAGAATTTACGGTTCGAATCCTATTGGGCTTGATGGTATTTTCTTTGATATCGTCTTTATTTACGTTGCCTGCGTCGGCAGACGCAGGCAGCGATTGGACGCACTGCGCGGATGAAGGAGAAACGTGCTCCCCTTCCGGGACGAAAGAGCTGCGATTCGGAGCGGATACCCGCTATGTGACGAAAATCATTACCGGCGATGTGACTTGTTCCGCGACGGGATTGTCGGTGACGGATCCCGCGGTAGGCACCGTAAAAACCTGCGATATTCGCGACTTGCAGTTGGATAGCAGTGTGACCGCAAACGGCAGCGGAGATCATAGGACCGTTACGGTTACATTCAGTGTTTATGCGGCACAGGCGGGCACGGTAGAAGATTTGAGAAGCAAAATTACCGTACAGAAGACGGGGGAGGAAACCTTTTCGCCGCTGGGTACGAACGATATCGTCTCGGATGTAACGGCTGCGGCTTCATCAAGTACGTTCTCCATTCAATTCGAGCAAGCGTTAGTCGGATCGGAGAACATGATCCGAATCGAGGCCGAGGCGTTCGAAGATAGCTCCGCGGTTCCTTACGGTCAGGCCCTGGTTATCGATAGCATCCGATTCGGGGAAGGGACGGAAAGCAGTCCTTATGAGATTGCGACCGCAGATCAGCTCTTTAAGATCAGGGACGAAATGGGAATCGGCGATTATTATAAGCTGACAGAAGATATTGATTTGAGCGGCTACTCCTCGGGCGAGGGCTGGATGCCGATTGGCGATCCGAATACGCAGGTTTTCGAAGGTTCTTTGGACGGCAACGGCTATACGGTTCGAAATTTAACGATTAACATGCCCAGCCGTAATTTCGTCGGTTTATTCGGTAGTACCAGCGTGTATGCCGTTATTACGAATATGAAACTGGAAGACGTCTCGATTAACGCGAATACGAATGTAGGCGGATTGGTTGGATCTAACGAAGGCGTTATTAGCAACAGCAGCGTCACGGGAACCGTCACCGGCGTGAGCAGCGTAGGCGGAATGGTCGGTATGAATTACAATTACGCTCCGATCAGCAACAGCTATGCCGCAGCTGAGGTCACAGCCAATACGCGCGGTGCTGGCGGACTCGTGGGTTCAAATGATGGAAGAATCAGCAGCAGCCACGCTCAGGGGAGCTTGTCGGGAGGCAGTTATATCGGGGGCTTGGTTGGCTGGAACTATGGGAATGGGATGATCAAAGACAGCTATGCATCGGGAAGCGGGAGAGGTAATGACACGATAGGCGGTTTGGTTGGCCTGAATCAGGGCTACATTATTACCAGCTACGCGACGGGGAGCGTATCCGATGGTTGGGGGATGGGCGGTTTAGTAGGTGCCGAGGTTAGATCAACAATCAACAACAGCTATTACGACATCCCTGTCGATAATGGTCTTGGTACGTACGTAACAACCGAAGCCATGAAGCAGCATTTTACGTATGTCGGATTTGATTTTTCAGAAGGCACAGGGGCGTGGGGGATGAATTCTTCCTATAATAATGGCTTTCCCTACCTTAAGTCAGCGGTACCGTCAGCCGTAATCAGCGTAAGCGTAAGTCCATCCGCTTCGATCGTGGCTGCGGGAGAAACGAATCAGTTGACTGCCGTTGTGGTAACGGCGGGCGGAGCCGCTCAAGACGTAACCTGGACAAGCAGCGATCACTCGAATGTATCCGTTGATGCGGACGGCTTGGTGACGGTTGCCTCGGATGCAGCGGCAGGCGACTACGTCATTACGGCAACATCAACCGCGGATACCGGGAAAATAGGAACGGCAACGGTTAAGGTCATCCTTAACTTATCCGATGTAGGCATTAACGTATTGGGCGGACAAATCACCGGTACGTCGGAGGCTATGGAATATAGCTTGGATTCAACGGACGGAACCGATGGAACGTGGCCCGGCGCAAGCGATACGAATACAGATGTAGCTTTCGAGGCTGGCCAATTATATGTTCGCGAAGCGGATCATCCGGCGAATTATCGCCTCGTGGCGTCTATCGCTAGTGCGGCAGGTGCGCCGAGCGGCATAGAAGTCGACGTGTCGGCTAACCAAATAACGGGAACTACCGCGCTGCAAGAATATAGCACGGACAACGGCGCAACATGGGCGAATGCAACGGCACCTCACACGTCACGCGCTTTTGTTGGCGGAGAAGCGGTAAAAGTACGCGTGAAAGCGACCGTCGGCGAATTGGCTAGCGCCTCCACAACAGCGATTCACGTAGCGACTGCAGCGGGAGCGCCAAGCGGTGTGTCAGCGAACTTGTCCGGTGGGCAGGCTGCCGTGAAACTTGTAGGCGCTGACCTAACGATGGAATACAGCAGAGACGGCGGCGCAACCTGGCAAGCCGTGACAGCCCTGATTGCGGCGGGAACGGCATCGATTGACGTATCGGCATTTCCGAATGACATTTTGCAAGTTCGAACAGCGGCAACGACAAGCGCTCTGGCTTCTCTGGCAACGTCGAAGTTAAATGTAGGATCTGTAACCAGCGTAACTGTAAGTCCGGCAACAGCTACAGTCGTTCAGGGAGCAAATCAGCAACTGACAGCTGCCGTATCCGTCGTGGGCGGAGCACCGCGAACCGTAACTTGGACAAGCAGCGATAACTCGAACATAGCCGTTGACGCGAATGGTTTCGTGACGGTTGCCGCAAACGCGGTGCCAGGCAACTATACCATTTCGGCAACATCAACCTTCGATACAAGCAAATCCGGATCAGCAACGATTGCCGTAAAAGCAGCACCTGCTGGGCCATCGGGTGGCGGAAGCAAGCCCACCATCCAAGCGCCTATCATCTCCACCGACGGTACATTGACGCTTCCAATCGAAACCAAAGGTGAGGTTAGTTTGGATGGTGCTGTGAAGGTATCCATTCCGGCTGGCGCAACAAACCAAGAATTGCAAGTAACGATCACTAAAGTACTGGACACGAAGGCGCTTCTCACACAGGATGAAGTTCTGGCAAGCCCGATCTTTGAGATATTGAAAAGCGTATCGGGCAATTTCAGCAAGTCGGTAACGTTGACCTTTGTTTTCGATCCCGCGCTATTAAAAAATGATCAAAAGCCGGCTGTGTTCTACTATGACGAAACCAAGAAAGTATGGGTGGAAATCGGGGGTGTCGTCAACGGCAATCATATTTCCGCAGAGGTCGATCACTTTACGAAGTTCGCTGTCATGGCCGTGGGCGGGGCTGTCGAAGAGATCGTTGACCTAAATGACATTAAGGGACACTGGGCTGAGGCGAGCATCAAGCAAGCGGTCAGCAGCGGAATCGTTACGGGTTATCCGGATGGTAATTTTAAGCCGGATTCCACTGTGACTCGTGCGGAGTTCGCGGTCATGCTGATGAATGCTTTGAAGCCAGCCGGAGATGAAGCGGCATTGACGTTCACCGATGCGGCTAAGATCGGAGACTGGGCAAAGAAGGCGATCGCGCAAGCCGTCCAATTAGGCATCATTAGCGGCTATGACGACGGTACCTTCCGTCCGGATGCAACGATTGCTCGCAGCGAAATGGCAGTCATGGTTGCAAGAACGCTAAAGCTATCTATCGATGAGAATGCCGTCACCGGCTTCGCGGACGACCAGACCATCCCGTTATGGGCGAAGGGCGCGGTTGCGGTCATTGGGAAGATTGGCATCATGAAGGGTTCAGGAGCAAATGAATTCAAATCCGATGCCAAAACGACCAGAGCCGAAGCGGTAACCGTACTATTGAGGATGCTGGAGCAACTGAATAAATAGATGAACAATGAAGGGTTACCCTGGAGCCGTTGGAACAAACGGCTTTAGGGTAACCCTTTTTACTTCGTTTTACTTTGTTTTCTTGCGCGAATGGGAGGCTGCTCGCGATCCTTTTGCGGATTTTTTATTTTTCGTTTTAACTTTTTCATTAGGTAGACTGGATAGGAACGCTTTTGGTCCAAAAAAAGAGCCGGCCATTTTGATCATGGGCTGCATTTGCTGAAAGATGCTGAAAAATTTTTGGGCATTTCCCATCAAGGACATGATTCCATCGAATCCGCCGAATCGACTGGACATGACAACCTCATTGTCTGCGGAAGGAGCAGCAGGAGCATTTTGCGGCATAACGGATTCATTCAAAGCTTCGCTTTCAGTAGGAAGAATCGCGGTAGTACGTGCTTTGTGCATGCGTTTCACTTCGGATCACTTTCCTTTTCTATTCATATTATTTTTGGTATTTTATGCGCGATAGTCTTTCGATGATTGGATATTTGTTACCGAGACTTTCAATCTACTGAATTGGCCTTGATGAGGTAGAGGGTTAATTTCATGAGGCCGATTAGTGAAGTGGGCGAACACAAATGTATTGAAATGATAATTATTGAAACAACTTCACATATGTTATAATGAATTAATCTAGCTACAAAATGGAGGGATAATGATGATCCCCAAAAAAATGGATCAACAAGCAGCGAGTGCGATAAAATCCATCCTACAAAAACTCGACATAAATAACTCTCGCGTATTAATTGACCTAGAAAAGCAGACCGTTGAAGCTCAAGAGGAAGATTACTCTGTTGACGATCTTTTGGAGGCGGCTGGTTCATTGACTCCTGAACGAGGTAAAGAGCTTCTTGAAGAAATCAACAGATCGCGTGAGGACTGGAATGCATAGATGTTACATCAGAAATTGCAAAGTTGGCCGGCATGCTTCGAAGAGATCTTAAGGATAAAGGACGTAAGTTAAAAACCCCTGATGCGCTTATTATTTCGACAGCATCGGTTTATGAACTTACATTAGTTTCTAGAGACTCTGACATGGGGTTTGTCCAAGACGAATTGGATATTCCACTTTTAAATATTAAGTCAAATTAAATGAAGCCGTCTCTTCCACGATTAGTTGGAGAGTCGGCTTTTTTATATATAGACCTAATCCCTTGATTCGCTTAGACAATAATACCCTTTCCATAAGATAATTTTCCCCCTACCCCCTCCGAGGGCATCAGGTATGATGAAAGTGATATTGACATCGACCCTGCGGAGGGATAGCCCATGTACAAAGTTATTATCGTGGACGACGAATTGGTTGTCAGGGACGGTCTTAAGCAAACGATCGAGTGGGAGGAGTACGGCTTCGCGCTGATCGGGGATTACGAGAATGGTAGAGACGCATGGGAAGCGATCGAAGCCTTCAAGCCGGATCTGATTATCTCGGACATCAGCATGCCGCTTATGGACGGGCTAGAGCTGGCGGGAATGGTTTCAACCCATTATCCATATATCAAAATGATCATTCTGACCGGATACGAACAGTTCGAGTATGCGCAGCAGGCGATCCGGCTCAAGGTGTCGGACTTCATTCTGAAGCCAATCACCGCGAAAGATATGAGAGCGCTGCTGGTCAAAGTCCGGCTGGAGATGGACGAAGAGACGAAGCGGCGCGAGGATCTCGGCCGGCTGCGAAGCCAACTCCATCTGAGCTTGCCGCTGCTTCGGGAACGGTTCTTGGAGCGGCTTGTAGTGCTTGGTCTGGGAAGGCAGGAAATCGAGGGGCAATTCGCGTTCTTTGGGTTGCCTGCGCTGAAGCCTCCGTTCATCGTTATGCTGGCGGACATCGACGACTTCGGCGAACGCGACGCATGGATGGACGATGGTCACGACGCGGAATTTTTTCGGTTTGCCGTTTATAACATTTTCGAAGAGGTCATCTCGGCTCGCAGCAACGCGCTTCTGTTTCGTACGAGGGAGGAGCGGCTTGTTGTCATTCTGAACGGAGCCGATGGAGAGGACGAACTATACGTTGAGGCCTACGGAATGGCGGAGGAAGCAAGGCACCACATCGAGAGGTACCTGAAGTTCACCGTGACGATCGGCATTGGGCGTGCCTGTTCGTCGCCGGAGCAGCTTCCGGTATCCTACAAGAGCGCTCAATCCGCTCTGGATTATCGATTTCAGCTGGGGAAGAACCGGATTCTCAGCATTAATGATCTGGAAGGGAGCGAAGGCCGGGCGATCCCGGCTGCCCTGCCCGCCGACTGGGAACGCAAGCTATCCGCATCGGTCAAGACAGGCTCGGGAGAAGCGGCGTGCCGCCAAATCGAGTGCTTGATCGAGGGATTCAGACGCTCGCGGATGCCGATCGAGGCGGTATTTCTGCAGACGCAGAGAATCGTACTGACGCTCATGAACGTCATGCAAGAGCTCGGGGCGCATGAGGCGGAGGATTTGAGGAAACGCCAGCTATGGCTGACGGACATTTATCGCTTTAAAACGCTGGACGAGATCGAGGTCTGGCTGAAGGTGATCGCGAGCGAGTTAGCGGAGTCGGCACTGGATAACCGCAATCTGGTTGCCAGCAATCAGATTGCCAAAGCGACCGAATATATCGAAGATCATTATGCCGAGGAGAAGCTGTCGCTTCAGCACCTGTGCCGGCACACTCTGATGAGCACGAGCTATTTCAGCCTTCTCTTCAAGCAATATACCGGAGAGACCTTCGTCGAATACTTGACCCGGGTACGGCTGGAGCGAGCGAAGGAGCTTCTTCTTGCCACCTCGCTCAAATTTTACGAGATCGCTTCGCAGGTAGGCTACGCGGATCCGAATTACTTCAGCATCCTGTTCAAGAAGCATACGGGCTCGTCTCCGCGGGATTTCCGGGAGAAGCAGGCAAAGGAGAGTCTAAGCTGACATGTTCCGAGAACGCCGGCCGTTATTCCCGCTTTTTCCTCTCAAAAGCATTCAATCGAGCATTGCCTTTGCGTTCTCCGTTCTGATTCTGCTGACGATCGCGGCGACGAGCCTGTTCGCTTATCGGCTCTCCGTCAACGCCGTTGAAAGAAACTCGAAGGGCTATATTCAGGAAGTCATCAACCAGGTGAACACGAACATCCAGTCCTATGTCGATAACATGGAGAACATTTCCTTGCTCGCGATGACGAATAAGGACGTGAAATATTACATTTCCGGCAACAGCTTCATCGGGAACGAAGGACGCCGTCCTTATGAGAAGCGGATCTCGGACCTTTTCCAATCCATTCTCTACACCCGCAAGGATATTGCTTCCATCATGGTATTCGGCTACAACGGCCGATTCGTTTCCGATCGCCGGATCACGACGCTGAACCCGAACGCGAAGGTGGAGGAGCAGGCCTGGTACGTAAACGCTCAGAAGGCGGGCGGCAAATCGATTATCTCCGAGCCCCATGTGCAGAACATCATTCAGAACGAATACCGCTGGGTCGTCTCGCTGAGCCGGGAGCTGAAGAACTCGGACGGGATGACGGCGGACGGCATCTTTCTCGTCGATTTGAATTTAAGCGTCATTAACGACTTGCTCAGTCAAATCAACCTTGGCAAAAAAGGCTACGTATTCATTGTCGACGGCAGCGGCAATATCGTCTACCATCCGGAGCAGCAGCTCATCTACAGCAACCTGCGCTCCGAGCAGATCGCCGAGGTCGTACAAGCGGGAAGCGGGACGACGTTCAAGGTGGAGGACGGTGAGGGGAAACGTTTCTATTCGGTCAAGGACACGAGCTTCGGTTGGAAAATCGTCGGGGTCGCCTATGCGGAAGACCTGATCGGCTATAAAAGCACGCTGATCAACTTTCTGTTCATCACGCTCGGCGGGGTAGCGGTCTCGCTCGTCATCTCCGTTATGCTGTCGCGCCGGCTGTCGCGGCCGATTCGTAATCTGCAGCGGAACATGCGGAAGGTGGAGAAAGGCAACTTCGACGTGCAGGCCGAAGTGACGCAGATGAACGAGATCGGCCAGCTTGCGCGAACGTTCAACATGATGGTCGGGCAGATCAAGAACCTGATGCAGGAAATATTCGACACGCACGAGAACAAGCGCAAGAGCGAGCTTCAGCTGCTGCAGGCGCAGATCAATCCCCATTTTCTATATAATACGCTCGATTCGATCGTGTGGATGGCGGAGACGAAGAAGCACGAGGAGGTCGTTGAAATGACCTCCGCACTAGCCAAGCTGTTTCGGGCGGGCATTACGAAGGAGCAAGAGCTTGTCCCGATTCGGATCGAGCTTGAGCATATTACCAATTACCTGCTCATTCAGAAGATGAGGTATTCAAGCAAGTTCGACTACCGGTTGGACATTTCCGACTCGATTCTGGGCTACAAGACGCTTAAGATTTTGCTTCAGCCCTTTGTGGAGAACGCGATTTATCACGGCATTCGCAATAAGCCCGACAGCGGAACGATCGTCATCCGAGGAATGGAGACGCCTGACGGCATTGTATTCGAGATCGAGGACGACGGGCTTGGCATGACGGAGGAGCAGCTGGACAAAATCTGGGAAGCGCCGGACGGAGAGTGGAAAAACGGGGGCATCGGGATTCGCAACGTGAACGAAAGAATTCGATTGTACTTCGGACACGCCTACGAAATCTCTATCCGAAGCGAGCTGGCAGAGGGGACCTGCGTGACCATTCGCATCCCTAAGATTGAGGGATCGGGAGGTGCGGGCTGATGCGGCTTCAGAGGTTTACGGTAGGTATGGGATTGCTGGTTCTGGTGACCGCTCTATTCACCTTTTTTTACTTCCAGCTCTATAAGGGCGGCACGGCGAGCGAGCCGAGAATCGCGGTTATGCTGAAATCCACCAACGTGCGCTCAGACTTCTGGCAGACGGTTCGCGAGGGTGCGGTTGCGGGAGTCAAGGGGAGCGGTGCCCGGCTCGAGGTCATGGGCTCGCTGCAGGATACCGATGCGGCTGCTCAGGTTCGGCTGCTCGAGGACGTCCTCATGCGGAAGCCGGAAGCGCTCGTTGTCGCGCCGATCGAGGACGCCGGGGTGAGGAGCGTACTTGCGCGCATCCGGGAAGCTGGCATCAAGCTGGTCGTGATGGATATGCCGATGGGTTCGGATTTTGACGGGGTGACGTTATCCAGCAATTACGCGGAAGCCGGCAGGCAGGCTGGAGAGGTCGCCGCTGCGGAAACGGCTGGAGCCCCGCGTGTGGCGGTTCTGAGCGATTACGAGTCGTCCAGTGTATCGGCAGAGAGAGTCAAGGGAATTCGCGAGACGATCGATGCTAACGAGAACAGCTTCGTCGGAACCTTTTATAGCGACAATAATGAGGATCGCGCCTATGTACTCACATCGAATCTTCTTAGCTCCGAACCGGACATGAACGCGATCATCGCGCTGAGCGAGCCGGCGGCTCTGGGGGCGGCCAAAGCGGTGGAGGTAGCGGGCAAGCAGAATACGGTGAAACTCATCGCCTTCGACAGCTCGCTCTACGAGATCAAGCTACTGGAGGAAGGCAGCTTGAGCGCCATGATCGTTCAGCGGCCTTTTAACATGGGGTATCTCGGGGTGCGCACGGCTCTGAAGCTAATCGACCGCAAGACGGTTCCGAGGATGACGTATATCGATTCCATCGTCGTGACGAGAGACAATATGTACTCTCCGGAAAACCAGAAGCTGCTGTTTCCATTCAGATAGCGGTTCGGATATACGGGATGAAGAGGGAGGGATAGGAATGAAGCGGAGGAGTGCTCGCGCGTTATTGCTGGTATGTATAATGTCGGCAGCAACGCTGCTCGGGGCGTGCTCGGACAAGGAGTCGCAGCCGATCGTCACCGAGGAGGAGAAGCAGTCGGTTATCCGTTTCGTCGCCGCGGAATACAGCACGGAGAGCAAGCCGTTCCTGGAAAAGCTTGTCCGGGAGTTCGAGATTCAGAACCCGGAAATTATCGTTGATCTTCAGGTCGCCAACTGGAACGTGCTGGATGGCATCTACACGTCGATGCTGAGCAAGAACAGCCCTCCCGATCTGCTTATCACAAACGTATACGCCCATTTCGCCAATGCGGGCAAGCTGAACGATTTGAACGAAATTATTTCTCCGGAGCTGAGAGCCAAGCTGTATCCGAATCTGATGCAGATGGATCGGATCGGGGACAAGCAGTACGCGCTTCCGTATGTGGCGTCGATTCGCAACTTGTACTATAACGAAGAGCTGTTCGAAGGGGCGGGTATCTCGGCGCCGCCGAAGACGTGGAACGAGCTGATGGAGGACGCGCGCAAAATCAAAGAGACGAGCGCCGCTCACGGCTTCGGCGTGGATTTGACGGACGACGAGATTCAGGCTTACTTGTCTTACTTCTTCTTCGGTTCCGGCGGCGGTTGGATCAAGGACGGCAAGTGGGTCATCAATTCTCCCGAGAATGTGCAGGGACTGACCTATCTCAAGGAGCTGTACGGTCAAGGACTGACCGATTCGGAGCCGACGGTTACGACCCGCGACGAGAAGCAACGGATCATGGGCGACGGCAAGCTCGGCATGATGATCTCCGGCAACTACTTCGCGTCCGTCGTGACGCGCGAGTCGCCCGGCCTGCGCTGGGGAAGCGGTCCGCTCCCGGTCAGAGACGGGATGCCACCGATTTCATTCGGGGTTCAGGATGTGCTGGTCTCCTTCCAGACCGACCATACGGACAAGGCGGCGCTCATGAAGTTTCTCGATTTTCTCTATGATGACAACAACTACGAGGACATGATCGTTCGGGAAGGCTTTATCCCGGTTACGTCTGCCGTCGGAAGCAGGCTGTCTCAATCCGATTCGGCGATGAAGCAGTACTTGGAGGAGCTTGGCAAGGCCAAGTTCTATCCAATCCAGGAGCCCGCCTGGCAAGCGGTTATGGATATAAGCCGCAAAATGGGCGATGCCGTCCTCTACGACAACCTATTGCCGCAGGACGCGCTCGACCAGCTTCAGAAGTTTGCGGAGACCCGTAGCGGGCAATAGCGGACAGAGCGGCGTTCAGCCGCACAATAAGAAAATACTAGAGATTATTTGGAAGATATTCGATAGAGACGCGAAGCCCTCCCCGATATGATGGTTACAGGCGCCGAACATGGCGCAAACCAGCATATACGGGGAGGGTTTTTGCAATATGGTGATAAACAAAAAATGGGCAGCGCTTTTCCTTGCCGCTGTCATGATGATCGCGCTGCTGGCAGGCTGCGGCTCGAACGGCAACGGGAATAACGGGGGCGCAACCGAAGCGCCAAGCAACAATGCAACGGAAGCGCCAAGTACAAATGCAACCGAAGAGCCAAGCACAGGCTCGTCCGAGACGAAGCTGACCGGCGATTTCGAGATTCAATACTTCGTCGGCGGTTATGGCGACAAGTGGTGGAAGAAGGTCATCGCCGATTTCGCGGCGGCGAATCCGGATCTCAACATCAAGGAGAGCGCCGGTCCGAAAATCAACGAGCAGAACAAACCGCGCTGGATCGGGGGCAACCCGCCGGATTTCGTCTACATTGACGGTCCGAACCTGAACGACCGCCAGATGGTCGAAGACGGCCAGCTCGAGGACCTGACCGACTGGCTGAAGGATGCTAAGAACATCGACGGCGACAAGATCCTCGACGCGCTGGCTCAACAGCCGCAGCAATATGACGGCAAGATCTACAATATCCCGCTCGTTCTGAACTCGTGGGGCATTTTCTGGGATAAGGCTCTCTTCAAGGAGAAGGGTTACGCCGAACCGGCCGACTTCCAATCGTTCCTCGAAGTCAGCGAGAAAATTAAAGCAGACGGCATTACGCCGTATATCCATACCGGCAAATATCCTTACTACATCAACGGCTCGATCCTGTATCCGGCGATCGTCTCGAACAATAACGACGACTTCACGATCCTGCAGGACATGGCGGCGAACAAGATCGAAGCTTACCAAAGCCCGGCTGTGCTCGCGGCTCTGAACCAAATCGCGGAAATGCGCGACAAGGGTCTTATCGACAAAGCGGCCATCCAAATCAACCATACCGACTCGCAAATGATGTTCCTGCAGCATAAGGACGCGTTCATCTCCAACGGCCTCTGGCTGCCGAACGAAATGGCGAAGGACGTTCCGGCAGGCTTCGACTTCGGCTTCATTCCGTCGCTTACTCAGAAGCCGGGCGGCAAGGTCGTCGCGAACACGTCGACCGCTACTGTCGCAATCGCCAAAAATGCGAAGAACAAAGAAGCGGCGAAGGCGTTCCTTCAGTTCGTTTTCTCCAAGGCTCAAGCATCTCAGTGGGCAGAGCTGAGCGGCGCTCCTTCCAACATCAAGGGCGACATCAGCAACTCGAATGCGCCTAGCTTCGTTAAGGATGCGGCGAAGTATCTGACGGATCCGAACACGGTCGTCATCCCGACGATTACGTTCAACGCGGACGTCGATACGGAAATGCAAAATGCGACCGATGCGTTGACGATCGGCAAGATTACGCCGGAAGAATGGGTTAAGCGCGTGACCGACGTCGTCGCCAAGGTCAAGTAATATTCTCTAGCTTATCTATTTGAAAAACCGTGGAAGCGGAGGCAAACCTAAGGCGCGAGCTTGAAGGATGCCTCCGCGAATTTACTTGAAAGGAAGGCGGGCCCGCATGAAGTCGGTATCGGAAAAGCTTCAGCGCAACTTGTTCATCGCCACGTTCATCGTTCCGACTCTCGTATTTTTCTTCATTTTCACCATCTATCCGGTCATTCAGGCGCTGTACTACTCGATGTTCGATTGGTCGGGGATGTCGGATACGAAGGATTTCATCGGCTTCGACAACTTCGCGAATATGTTCAAAGACCCGATCGTTCTGAGAGCCATCGGCAACGACTACCTTCTCGTCGCGGGCAAGATCGTCGGAATCATGATTCTGGCAACGTTCTTCGCCGTCGCGCTGACACGCTTCAACTTTAAGCTGGCGGCCTTTTTCCGGTCGATCTTTTTTATCCCGAACGTCATTTCCGTCGTCGTCATCGGCGTGCTGTGGAACTTCATCTATAACCCGCAGATCGGCTTCCTGAACGGGTTTCTCTCCCTGTTCACGGAAGAGAAGGTGACGATTGCCTGGCTCGGCTTCACCTCGCATACGATTTATATGCTGCTGCCTCCAGCCATCTGGGCAGGTATCGGCTTCTATATGATTCTCATGATCGCAGCGATTCAGAATATTCCGGAGTCCTACTTCGAGGCGGCCCAACTGGAAGGCGCGAGCCAGTGGATGCAGTTCAAGAGCATCACCGTTCCTCTCATCTGGGAGCAGATGAAGGTATCCATCATCAACATCATGATGACGACGCTTAACGGCTCCTTCGTCATCGTGTGGATCATGACTGAAGGCGGACCGGACAATTCGACTCATGTTATGGGCTCGTACCTGTACCAGATGGCTTTCCGGCAATATCATTTCGGCTACGCGGCGGCCATAGGGGTGCTTATTCTTGTACTGTCCTTGATCACCACGGTTATCTTGCAGCGGCTGCTCCGTCATGAAGCTGTCGAGTTGAGCTAGAGGTCAAAGGGGGACAAAAGAATGAATATGGGGATCAAAAATCCGGTCGTTAAGCTAATATTCTTCGCTATTCTTGTCATATGGAGCATCTCCGTGCTGTATCCGCTGTTGTGGACGCTGCTGGACGCCTTGAAAAACAACGAGCAGTTTTTCCTTAACGCGCCGTGGGCGCTGCCCGATTTTCCATTGCTGTGGTCGAATTTTTCCTATGTCTGGAACAAGTATCATTTCGACCAGTACTTTATCAACTCGATCGTGGTGACGGGCGGCTCGACGCTGCTCGGGCTGCTGCTGTCCGCTACGACCGCTTATGCGCTCGCCCGGTACAAATTCAAAGGAAGCAACGGGTTATATTTGCTCTACATTTCGTCGATGATGGTTCCGTTTATTTTGGCGCTTATCCCGTTGTTTTTCCTCATGGATTCCATGAATTTGATCAATACGAAAATCGGACTTATCTTCGTCTATACGTCCAGCGTCATCGCGTTCGGCGTGTTCGTGCTGGTCGGCTTCTTCAAGTCGTTGCCGAAGGAGCTCGAGGAAGCCGCGGTTATCGACGGAGCCTCCCATTACGGAACGTTCTTCCGCGTCATGCTGCCGCTATCCCAGCCGGGGCTGATCACGGTCGGCATCGTGAACGTCCTGAACATCTGGAACGAATATATCGTCGGTACGATCCTGATCAACGATCCCACGCAGTATACGCTGCCCATCGAAATTGGGATTATGCAGGCCGAAATGCAATACCGCACGGAATGGGGTCCGCTGTTCGCGGCGCTTCTCATGACGATCGTTCCGGTGCTAATCGTCTATATCATTTTCCAGAAGAAAATCGCCAGCGGAATTACGGCTGGAGCGGTCAAGTAGCAGAAACGGCGACAACCATGGACTTGAAAATAAAGTCCATGGTTGTCGCTGTTTTATTGAACGTTCTACGACAGGAGTTAAGCGTTCGCCTTACACGATCCTGTTAACGTCACTGATGGTTCATTGGCGTTAAACTACCGTTAGTGTAATGTTTAAATGTCCTAATTAACGTTTCTTAATATCATAAACTGTAACAAAAGCATCCTCATTAAAACCAAACTGCCTGCTTACAATGACATAGCTTTCATCGAAAATGTCAATGACATCACCAGTTATTAAGGTAGGCAATGAAACTTTTGTTTCCTGTTCAAACAAGCAATTATCGCCAACAAAGAAACGAGTTAAAAAAAATTCGATTGGCGGAAACTCAGGTTCATGCTTTATGAGCTTCAACATTGGTCACCTCATTTTAAATAGCAATTACTTCGAAAACGGCGACTAACCGCCTCATTATTCTTTGTACTAATGTTCTCCGATAGTTTAACCCCATCGTAGTCTGGAATTTTTTCTTCAATTAATTTTTTTATTATTCTTTCTTTAATAAACCCGCTAAATACCCAGTTAGTTCAATAAGGGCGCTATCTTCTATTAAACAATTTCGTAGTACTGCGACATATTGTTTTTTTTCTATCTATTATGATTACGAATAGACTATCATCATTTTGTGTAATAGTCATGTAATGTCTGTGCAAGAACCGACTGATTTCGTGCAAACTAATAGATTTTATTTGCTATAAAAGAAATTTTATGAATCTCATTGACATATTATACGTATTTATCGAGAGAATACATATAGAACTAGAACGGAGGAAAAATAATGAATGGTTTTTGGAGTATGTTAAAAAATTGGAACTGGAATGTTATATTAACGCTGCTGTTTACTTTAGCATTAGTTATAATTGCAGTAAAACAGTATTACATAACAGTAGAACAAACTGAAATTGCAGATAAACAGACTGAAATTGCAGATAAACAGACTAAAATTGCATCAGATGCGAATAAATTAGCACAATATGAATACAGATTTCAGTTTTATAATGATTTAGAAACTCTAATAGAACAGAATTCTGTCATTGAGAAAGAACCTCAATTAGAAGCTGATGAATATATTGAAATGAATTTTGAAATTGTGTCTCTCCTAAGAGAATCAAGACTTCTATTCGACGGTAAAACATCTAAGATGCTTAATGATGTTTTAGAGAAACACCTGTTATTCTTAATTGAGATGCACGAAGTTGGGATGTTATATGATAAGTACGAAGAAAGAAAAAGGTCACTATTAGAAGAGTATGCTGCGGTTCTTTCTAGTCCTGATCTAGCTGAATATTTAGATATTAATAAGATCAATTAAATTGTTTGATATTACAATAAAAAAGGCGTCTCTCCTAATGGAGAAACACCTTTTTTATGCCTTTATTGAAATAATAGTATACTTGCTTTATGTATCAGATATACTTCTTTATTGATAAACTTCATTACGTAGAAGCATTCTAGCTCGTCTAGTATTACTTGCTTAGGGTATGCATCCCATTTATCAAGCGTTTTAAACAACCGGTACTCATACATGATCACATATTTTTGATTTGTTTCTTCGTTTTCTTGAATAGCAGCGTCGAATTCATCGCGTGTCTTTGAAATGGGTTCCTGGTTCTCTACTTGAATAAATCGGCTAACCATACAAATTCTTGTCCTGAGTAAAAGACAAGAATTTGTATGGGTAAAATAAAAAAGCCTTGCTATGCAAGTCTTCTTATCCATATATGTTGTTGTCCTCCGACGCCACATCCTTATGTTAAAACATCCCATAACAATCGATTTCACTTCTTCGTTAATAGCTACTTTTAGGAGAGATATTATGAAAATATTAGAAATAATTATTGTAGGTATGGTGTTTGCATTTGTGTAACTATCCTACCCGTTAGCGTAATCAGCGAATGCCAGTCTTATACTTTCTTTTCTTCGGATCCCAAGAACGCAAAAACTCCCGTCCCGATTCGATTAATCGGGGCGGGAGTTTTGTTTTTTAAGAAGTAAACGATATCTTTGCGACGCTTTCCCGAATGATCAGCTTGTTCGGCAGCAGCACTTTGGCAGGCAGTTTGTGACGCTTGTTCATCCGATCGATTAAGAGCTGCACCGCCCAGTTCCCCATCTCGACAATGGGCATTCCCACGGTCGTCAGCATCGGAGATACGTAACCGGACAGCTCGATATTGTCCATGCTAATAATGGACAGCTGCTCAGGCACTTTGATTTTTGCCTCCGTAAATCGTCGCAACGCGGCGATTGCCGCAATGTCGGTTGCGCAAAATACGGCAGTCGGAATCGGGGAGGCTTTCGCCAGAAGCTCCTCGGCACCTTGATAGCCGCCAGGGCCGTTCTGCGGACAGTTGCTCACCAAGGTTTCCGAGCATTCCAGTCCGTATTTGTGAAGGGTATCGCGGTAGGCTTCATACCTTACCTCGTTTAACGTCTCCCCAATATAACCGATTCGTTTATGTCCGTTCGCAATCAGATGCATAATCGCAATTTGCGTAGCTTCATATCCGTCGCATATGACCTGATCACAGTTGGCCGCAATGACGTTTCGCCCTACATAGACCAGATTTTTGTAGTGTTTCTCGAGAAAATTCATGCTGTCGCTGCTGAAGCGGCCCAATATGATCGCGCCGTCCGTACCCGTATGGGAGGATTCAATCTGATCAAGCAGTGCATCGGTCTCGATATCAAAGAGAGAATAGGAAAGATGAATGGCATAACCCAAATCAAGCGCTTGCTGTTCGATGGCGCGAGACATCTGCGCAAAGAAAGGATCATCGTCCAATTGTCTGGTACGGCCCAATATACACGAGATGGAAGGAGGGGACGCCTTGCGGGAAGAACGTTTGCCAAGCTTGAGTTCCCTGGCATTCTGGTCCGGAATATAGCCGATTTCTCTCGCACACATCCAAACTCTGTCGCGCACTTCTTTTGTGGCAAAGCGATTGTCAGGGGAATTCAAAATGCGCGATACGGTTGAGATAGATACACCTGCCATAGCTGCTATCTGCTTTAAAGTCATCCGACATCCCCCTTTTATTATTATTTGACCACATCAGAATGTTTAAGTGCTTTACAGCGATAAAGCGTAAAGTAGATCATTCAGATTGGCGATAAAAACTTCCGCTTAAACGCGGTCGCTCATCCTCGAGATACTCCGATAGGAGTTTTTCTCATTATGATAGCTCGTTTTTGCGCAAAATAAAAGTCGATTTGCGTAAAGCGAACGCAATCTTATGAGATTATTCAAGTAAAACGTTTGCGTAATGAGTGCTGGTTTTCCAAATCGAAAAAACTTATAATAGTATGAAAATTGTGCTGATTTTTTTATGGGCATTATAGGAGTGATACACATGTCGCTGACACACTTGGATAAACTTGAGGCTGAGGCGATCTACATTTTTCGGGAAGTTGCCGCTGAATGTGAACGTCCGGTTATGCTTTATTCGGTAGGCAAAGATTCATCGGTCATGCTTCATCTGGCGATGAAAGCCTTTTACCCTGAAAAGCCGCCATTTCCACTGCTTCAAATCGATACGAGCTGGAAATTTCGCGAAATGATCGAGTTCCGTGATCGCAGAGCACAGGAGCTCGGTGTTGAATTGATTGTTCATCGCAACGAAGCTGCTATTGCAGAGGGCATCAATCCGTTTGATCACGGATCGGCATATACGGACATAATGAAAACGCAAGCGCTCAAAGAGGCGTTGACCAAGTATCAGTTTACCGCCGCTTTCGGCGGAGGACGACGGGATGAGGAGAAGTCTCGCGCTAAGGAGCGTATCTTCTCGTTCCGTAACGAGCAGCATACATGGGATCCGAAGAACCAACGTCCGGAAATGTGGAAGCTTTATAATACCCGCATCAATAAGGGAGAAAGCATGCGCGTATTCCCAATCTCCAACTGGACGGAGAAGGACATATGGCAATATATACAGCGCGAGAATATAGAGATTGTTCCGCTATATTTGGCAGCTGAGCGCCCGGTTGTCTATCGTGACGGCAATATCATCATGGTGGATGATGATCGCATGCGGATGCTTCCGGGAGAAACTCCCGAGATGAAGATGGTGCGTTTCCGTACATTAGGCTGTTACCCTCTTACAGGCGGGGTTGAGTCTGAAGCTGATACGCTGGACGAGGTTATCGCAGAGACGTTATCGGCAACGACTTCCGAACGAACAAGCCGCGTCATTGACAAGGAAGCTGCAGGCAGCATGGAGCGGCGCAAACGGGAGGGGTACTTCTAATGAGTCATACGGAAAGCAGTCTTCTAAAATTTATTACTTGCGGCAGCGTGGACGACGGCAAGTCAACGCTTATCGGCCATATTCTATACGACTCCAAAATGTTATATGCCGATCAGGAGCAGGCTCTTTTGCTGGACAGTCAGGTTGGCAGCCGAAACGGAGCTATCGACTATTCATTATTACTCGACGGTCTGATGGCTGAGCGCGAACAAGGCATTACGATTGACGTTGCTTACCGTTACTTCAATACCGAAAGGCGCAGCTTTATCGTTGCCGATACGCCGGGGCATGAGGAATACACCCGCAATATGGCCGTCGGTGCGGCATTTGCTGACCTGGCCGTTATTTTGCTGGACGCCAAGCAGGGCGTTCTGGTGCAAACTCGTCGCCACGCCCGTATATGCGCGCTAATGGGGATTAAGCATTTTATATTCGCGGTTAACAAAATCGATCTCGTAGGCTACGATAAGCAACGTTTCCTGGACATTACCGAGGATATTCAGCAGCTTCGCAACGAGCTCCGATTGGATAATGCCGTTATCATTCCCGTCTCGGCAACAGAGGGCGACAATGTAACGCAGCGTTCTGCCAATATGGAATGGTATGACGGTCCGACATTGCTGGAGCATCTGGAAACGGTGGATATTTCTACGGATGTCACGGAGAGCGGCTTCTACATGCCTGTTCAGCGGGTAAGCCGTCCGGATCATAGCTTCCGCGGCTTCCAAGGTCAGATCGAAGCGGGCAAGGTTGCCGTTGGCGATACGCTGACGATTCTGCCAAGCGGCGAGACGGCAATCGTCAAGTCGCTTCATATCGGAGAGAAGAAGGTAGATAACGCAATCTCTGGACAGCCTGTGACGATACAGCTTGATCGCGAGGTCGACGTATCGCGCGGCTGCGTGCTATCCAAGGATGCTGGCTTGAAAACATCGACCGTTCTTTCGACGACGCTCCTATGGATGGATGAGCAACAGCTCGTTCCGGGCAAGGAATACTGGATCAAGCTGGGCACGAAGCTGTTGCCTGCCTTGGTGACGGAGCTGCATCACAAGGTGGACGTCAATAACGGCAACTTGCTTGCGGCTACTACAGCGGTCAAAAACGAGCTCGTGAGCTGTGATATTGTTGTCTCTGAACCGCTCGTTGTCGATGAGTTTCTGCTGCACAAAACGATGGGCGGACTTATTCTGATTGACCGTGTTACGCACGCTACGGCGGCATGCGGGGTTGTTGTATCCGTAGGCAGCGAGAATCAGGATGGCGTGTTCTTGCAGGAAGGCGATACGAAGCAGCAAGTCAATCTGTTTGACAGCTTCTGGTTCGAGCCCGACGTGAACATGGTGCTTCGTCAGAAACATCCAGCCGCTACGTATAACAAAGGGGACGCGCTGCCTCTGCAGAGCGATCAATGCCGATATCCTGCTGATTTTGATCTGCAGTCGGATGCAGGCTTTGCTCATATCCGCGGCGGCCTATTCTTAGGTTTCGGCCCTCGCGAGCCGCGATTGCCTTTGCTTGATGTGAACGGACTGGAAGCAGGTACCGGTGCAATCGGAGGCTTTGGCAAATACCGCAATATTCTCGTACGAGATAAAGGTTAAGCATTTCGAGTAAGCTCGGCAAAAGAAAAGGTTCAAGCCCATGCGGCTTGAGCCTTTTTTTTAGTTTTTATTTTTAAGGTTGGCTAAAGCTAGCAGGATTACAATTCAAATAGAACAAGAGGCGATGATATCAATCAAATAGAGGAGTGTTCATTCATGAAAACAAAAAAGATAAAGAAAATAAGCGCCATTACGTTGGCCCTATTGCTTAGCGTATCAGCCGTGGGATGCTCTAACGCGCAAGACGGCAGCGAGGATGCGGCAGCCGCTCAAACCGCAATTGTTCAAGAAACAAGCACGCCGACAACAAGCGCGATAACGTCATCAAGCGGAACGACAGCAGCTGACGCTTCCGTTCTAGACACTTCGGAATTGTTCAGCGAACGGGATTTGGAACAGTCGGCGGACCTTGCGGACGCAACGCAAATTAATTTGGTGAGTGATCAAGACGTGACGCTGAATACAGAAGGTGTTTATGTCTTAAGTGGTGAGGCAACCAATGTGACGGTGGTGGTTGAAGCAGCCGAGGATGCGAAAGTTCAAATCGTCCTTGACGGCGTCCGGATTACCAATGAAGATTCGCCTGCCATTTATGTGAAAGAAGCGGATAAAGTCTTTGTTACATCCACGGACAGCGAGAGCTATATGGAGGTTACCGGCAGCTATGTGGCGGACGGAGATACCAATTTGGATGCCGTTATTTTTTCCAGAGCAGATCTGACCTTGAATGGAACCGGAAGTTTGGAAATTGTATCGAATGACGGGAACGGGATCTCTTCCAAGGATGATCTGAAAATTACCGGAGGCGTGTACAACATTCAATCCTCCGCGGATGCCTTAGAAGCCAATGATGCGATCCTTATCAACGATGGAACGCTAACGATCAATTCGGGCAAGGATGCCCTGCACAGCGAGAACGATGAGGATGCTGCTCTTGGTTATATCATTATTAAAGGCGGCGACTTCAGGATCTCCGCTGGCGACGATGCTATCCAAGGCAACAGCTTTGTTCAAATCGATGGCGGCACGATTAACATAGAGACCAGCGAAGAAGGGATCGAGGCGACCTCCGTCAAGATTAATGACGGTCAGATCACGCTGTATGCGAAGGATGACGGAATTAACGCTTCGCAAAAAGTCGATGGCAATGTCGTTATCGAAGTCAATGGAGGCACCATTAATGTAAAGATGGGAAGCGGCGATACGGACGCCTTTGATTCGAACGGCGATCTCTATATTAACGGAGGCACCATAACGGTCGAAGCCTCGTCAGCCTTTGATGCGGATGGTACAGCTCAATTAAACGGCGGAGATGTTACGGTCAATGGAGAAAAAATCACTCAAATTACTCTATCGCAAGGAGGCGGTGGTCGAGGAGGTGCAGGGGGCGGAAGAGGAATGGGCCGCCAGTAGTCTAGGAGTCGAATAGAAGACGGTTCTTTCCGGCCGGAACGAGGTTCAAGCCCATGCGGCTTGAGCCTTTTTAGGTTATTATAGAGTATGACTGTCTCAATAGGCAGTTTATAATAGAGAACATAGGTGAATGAGATGTCCTGGAGCAAATTGAAGCAGCAATTGGAGAGCTTTCTCAGTCCGGCGCTAAGCGGAAGGGTCGAATACCGAGCAACGGGCTACCGTTATTTGCCCGATAAAGCCGGACTTTGTTATATTGCGGCGGACAAAAAGAACGTGCTCAATATGATCGACAAAACGACCTTGATCCGTTGGTATGAGACGGAGCTGGACATTAAGAATGATGCCGGCATCTACATCCCGATCACTGACGAAGAAATCGAAGCCGTACGCAAAGGCGCGTCGGGAGTCATTCCGGAGGATCGGCTGCAAGTGATGGCAAGAAGCAGAAAAAAAGCAGAGCTAGCCAAGCAGCTTATGACGGCGCAAGTCTCTTTAAGCAAATCCAACTTCGTCGTGACAGCCAATGCGTTTCTATCCACTTCGATCGAGGCCAGCATGGAGAGCAACGATATTTTATTGAATATTTTAGCCTTGGTCGACAGACGAGTCGGGAAGAAGCGATTATTGAACATAGCCGACCAAATGAAGCTGAAGCATCCCGCTGTCCAATATTTTTATGAGCTGCGGCTTAGTACGTAATGAACATTATTAACTCATTCAATTAAACGCGTAAGGTCATCTTATTACATAGGAGCTGTCTGACGGAACATGATAAAGAAAGAGCTTGCACATATTCGCAAACAATTTAAGCTGGACAATGATTTGCTTAACCTTTTCGAGATTCTTAACGTATACATCATGAAAGAAAGCAATGAAATTTATCATTACGAGCGTCAGCCGTTCGCCATGCTGGACAGAGAGAAGCAAGAGCTGTATATGAGCAATTTCAAAAAATTGCTGACCGGAGAATTGGATCAGAAGCAATTCGAGTTAAAGTTCATGGATGAAGCGGTGGACCCTTCACAGGTGCTTCTCCATCAAGCGTTGGTGACCGGCGATTCGGATGAATGGCATGATCTGATGATTCTGATGGTGGACAAAATGTTGTCGGATACGAAGTATGAACGGGATACGGTCGTTACTTTCGTCCGCGGACAATATTTTCGCCCGACCAAGGAAAGGAACGAAGAAGCCGAGGAGAGCGGAAAGGACGAGCTGTTCGTCAATCCGTTCATTCTGTGCAGCGTGAATTCTACGGAACAACAGCGCAACACCCTTATGTTCGATTATGTCGAGAGGGAGTTCAAGTATAATGTCTTCGTAGATCCCATCATCAAATTGAACGCGCCGGAGCAAGGATTTTTCTACCCTAGCGTGACGGAGAACTATTCCGACGTGAATCGCATTATGTATTGCGCGGGTAAATCCAATGAACCGAATCCGCATTTTATCGAGCAGGTCTTGAATGCCGAGAAGTCCGTGACGGCGCAGGAAGAGAGAGCTATTTTCGAGGAAATCGTGAAGGAAGTGGCAGGAGAACAGCTCGATGCGGCAACGCTCGCTCATGTGTACGAGGAAATTCACCAGATCATCGAGACGAGCGAGGAGGAAGAGCCCCCGAAGCTGGATTATAAGGATGTAGCGCATATGCTCACTGCAAGCGGAGTGGATAATGTGACGACGGAAAAGGTGGAATTGGCGTTCGAAACGGTTGTCGACGACAAAAATTATGAGCTCAAAGCGACCAGCGTCATTCCGAAGTTTACTTCGAAATCGATTAAGATCGATACGAAGGTAGCCACGATTTCGGTCAGCCCGCAAGATTTAAAATATGTGAAACAGGTCAATTATAGAGGGAAACGATGCATCTTAATCGAGGTCGACGAGGATGCGGTTATTGAAGGATTTACGCTTACTACGGAGACGTTGTAGGCTCAAGAAGCCATGCAAATAACGAGGAGGAACGAACATGACAAACCGGGAGCTTTCACCTGAAGCAATTGAAGGGCTGCTCAAAACATTAAAAGGCCGATTCGAGAAAAATACGAACCGCCATGAGGACCTGTTATGGACCGATGTGCAGGCGAAGCTCGAAGCTAATCTTGAAAAACTGTGGTCGCTGGGCGAAATGGAAAAAACCGGCGGCGAGCCGGACGTCGTTGGCTATGATAAGAAGACGGGCGAATACATTTTCATCGATTGTTCAGCGGAAAGCCCAAAAGGTCGCAGAAGCATTTGTTATGACCGCGCGGCGCTGGATTCAAGAAAAGAGCATAAACCTGCCAATAGCGCTATGGATATGGCTGCTGACATGGGCGTTGAGCTATTAACGGAAGAACAATACCGGAAGCTGCAGGAATTCGGGAATTTCGATTTGAAAACATCGAGCTGGGTGATAACACCTGCTCCTATTAGAAAACTCGGAGGAGCCCTCTTCTGCGATCGCCGCTACGACACGGTCTTCGTGTACCACAATGGAGCAGAATCCTACTATGGGGCCAGAGGCTTTCGCGGGCTGCTAAGGGTTTAAAGATAATTCCAATCTATATTTGCTCAGAAGAACGACGCCCCTTCCAGTCAATGGAGGGGGTTTTTGACTGGATATCATACAATCAAAAAACGAGGAACGAGAAGTTATCAGAGTTTGATTGGATTTTGTACAGTCAAATGGACGGAGAAAGTTTACTGAAGGCTAAAATGCCGGATTTGGTTGTATAAATTCCACTCAAAAGTAAATTCACAGGCGATTGGGACCGATTAGACTGTATGAAATACAGGCAAACGTAACATCAGAGAGTACTTGTTCACAATAGAAGGCTAGCGCTCATTCAGCGTTAGCCATTTTTGTAATGTACGTTTTTCGTTATCACGTTAAAATTCGAATATATACGCAGTCCCGCTTAGTCCATATAATTTGAATCGTACCACTAAATGCGAAGGGAAAAGGGGAAAACGATGAGTCGATATGCGAAGGTCGTAAAGCTATTAGCACTTTCGATTGCAATTGGACTATTACCGACATTAGCGGCATGCACAAGCGGTAACGGCAACAACAATAACACCGGAAACACGACAGCCGCAACAAACAGTCCAACAACGGACAATAGCAATACAGAAGAGGCAACGGAAGTATGGAAGCAGAAGTTCGATCCTCCGGTTACGATTACGACGGCCATCGTAGACGATGGCACCTCGCGGGGCAACGCGTTCAAGCCCGGTGAATCGATGGAGGACAACGCCAATACGCGCTGGATGAAGGAAAACATGGGGATCGACGTGAAATTCGATTTCATCGTAACGAAGCCGGAAGATTACGATACGAAGCTTCGCTTGCTGTTGTCCAGCGGAGGCAAGCTGCCTGACTCGTTCGCGGCAGGTAATGACCCGCTGCAAAACCTGCTGGCGGCGGATAAGCTGCTGCCGCTCGACGAAGCGATCGAGAAATACGCGCATCCCGAATATAAGAAGATGCTGGAGAAGTATGGCTATGCGCTCGGCGAAGTGAAGAAGGACGGCAAGATCTACGGTTTGCCGGCGTTCTTCATGGGCGACGAAGGCACGGTCATGTGGATTCGCAAAGACTGGCTGGACAATCTAGGACTTCAAGCGCCTACGACGCTGGACGAATTCGAGAACGTGCTGAAGCAGTTCACCGAAGGCGATCCGGACAAGAACGGTCAGAAGGATACAATCGGCTTGGCTGTGCCGCTCAAGGAAGGTCCTTGGACATGGATGGGCCAGACGGACGCGATCGTCTCCGCTCTTACGGATCAAATGATCAATACGTACGACGTGCGCTTGTTCTGGAACAAGGGCGATGACGGCAAGCTGAGCTACGGCGCGATTCATCCGGACGCCAAGCTGTATCTGCAGAAGATGAGCGATTGGATGAGCAAAGGCTACATTGACAAGGAAGCCGGCATCAAAGATCCGGCCAAAGCTTCCGAGCTCGCGGCAAGCGGCAAAGCCGGCATTATGTTCGGACCGTTCTGGATGGGCGACTGGCCGCTCGGCGACGCAACGAAGAACAACCCGGAGGCCGACTTCCAGCCGTTTCCGCTCCCAGCCGGGCCAACTGGCTTGACGGGCCGCGCGGAGAAGCCGCTGACGCAGGGCTTCACGGTGTTCAACAAAGACTTCAAGCATATCGATGCTTGGTTCGCCTACTTTAACAAAATTATTGCGAAAAAGCTGGAACTGGCCGACGACCCGTACTTCGATCCGCGCTGGAAGGACGGCTACCATGAAGGCTACGATTACGTGAAACTGGACGGCAAAGTCATCAAGGGCAACTACGAAGCGGCAGGCGTACCGGCGGACCAATGGCCGCTCAAGGACGGCGCTACGATCGACATCCGCTTTATGATGACGAATATTCTCGGTAACTTCACGAGCATTCCGAACTCCAACAGCGAAGCGGTCAAGAAGTTCCTGGCTGACCCGAACGCCGAGGCGGTAACGTCCATGGAATTCGACGTCAAGCAAATGAAGCCTAGACAGCTTGCGGCTGCAGGCGTCCGGATTAACCAAACCGTCTCCGAAGGCAAAAACTATTTTACCGGTCCAATGACGGCAACGATGAAGTCGAAGGGCGAATTGCTCAAGAAGCTCGCTACGGAAAGCTATCTGAAGATCATCTACGGCGACAAGCCGATCGAGTATTTCGATGATTTCGTCAAGCAATGGCTGGATAACGGCGGTCAGAAAATTACGGACGAAGTCAACGATTGGTATGCCAAAAACCAGTAATTCATCACGGATGACAGTTGAAGATTCAATAAATTGAACAGGGAGGAGAGGGCAGCCTTGGCTCGCTCGCTCCTCCTCCATTTTTTTTAACGGAAAGGAAGGGTTCGTAATGGCGGCGTATTGGCGAAAAACTTGGCCATTTCATCTTCTATTGTTGCCGGCTTTGGCGTTGGTCATCGTGTTTCAATATATTCCTTTGTTCGGGGCCGTTATTGCCTTCCAGGATTACGAGCCGTGGCTAGGGATCAAAAATTCGCCTTGGGTAGGCTTGGACCATTTCAAGTATTTGTTCACGTATCCGGACGGCAAGCAGATCATATGGAATACGTTAATTATTTCGGCGTTCAAGCTGGCTGTGAATTTGGTTATTCCGATTATTTTCGCTCTGCTGCTTAATGAAGTCAGCAAAATGTTTTTCAAGAGAGCAGTGCAGACATTCGTTTATTTGCCGCATTTCCTGTCGTGGGTTATTCTAGGCGGCATTATGATCGATATTTTGTCGACGGAGGGCGGCATCGTAAATCGTCTCCTGAATTCATTCGGTATCGACAGCATCTTCTTTTTGGGCAACGGCAACTGGTTCCGATTCACGGTCGTGCTAAGCGACGTATGGAAGGAATTTGGATTTTCCGCGATTATTTTTCTCGCCACTTTGGTAGGAATCAATCCGGCTCTGTACGAAGCTGCCGAAATCGACGGGGCTACGCGCTGGCAGCAGGTGAGGCTGATCTCCGTTCCGCTGATGATGCCGATCGTGATCGTCGTCGCGACGTTGTCGCTCGGCAGAATACTGGATGCGGGCTTCGATCAAATTCTTAATATTTACAATCCCCTTGTCTATTCGCATGGCGATATCATCGATACGTTCGTCTATCGGGAAGGCTTGAACAACGGACAGTTCAGCTTCGGAACGGCAGTCGGCCTATTCAAGTCGGCGATCGGCTTCGTCCTAATTGTCATCAGTTACAGACTGGCATTCAAATTAGCCAACTATCGCATATTTTAATATAGTCTTGAGGAGGCGGAGACGATGCGCTATCGCTCTAGAGGGTACACCGTATTTACGATCTCGAACACGATCTTTCTTAGTCTGCTGTCGCTGATTTGCATTCTACCTCTTCTTCACGTGCTAGCGATGTCTTTCAGCTCGCGGGCAGCCGCAACGGCGAATATCGTCAATTTCTGGCCTATCGGCTTTACGATTGACGCTTACTTGAAGACGCTCAGCAACGCGATGTTCATCAAATCGCTCGGCTTCGGCCTCGAGCGGACGGTGCTCGGCACAGTGCTGTCGATGGCGGTCATCACGATGGCGGCGTATAGCTTGTCCAAATCCATTCATAAGTTCCCGGGCCGTCAAATTTACATCTGGGTGTTCGTCTTCACGATGTTATTCTCAGGTGGGCTTATCCCTTCTTATGTGTTGGTTAGCAAGCTGCATTTGATCGACACGATCTGGTCGCTGGTTCTGCCTACGGCCGTCAGCGTATGGAATATGATTCTGATGCTCAATTTCTTTCGGACGATTCCGCAGGAGCTTGAGGAGGCTGCCCATATCGACGGAGCCGGTCATTTGAGAGTGCTATGGAGCGTTTATTTGCCTGTATCGATGCCGTCCATTGCGACGCTGTCCTTATTCACGATGGTGTTCCATTGGAATTCATGGTTCGACGGCATGATCTACATGTCCAATCCGGACGGGTATCCGCTCGCCACTTATTTGCACTCCATGATTGTTAGTGACAACCTGTCGAGGGTCGGTGTAACATTGGATAGTGTAGCGAACTTTTCTAACCGAACGGTCAAATCGGCGCAAATCTTTATCGGAGCGCTGCCGATTCTGCTCGTCTATCCGTTTCTCCAAAAGTATTTCGTCAAAGGCATCGTGCTTGGCTCGGTGAAATCCTAGGGCGAACGCAAGAAACGATGAAAGCGCTATACTTCAAAGCGTAATCGACCTTCAAAAATAGAGATCGGATCAGGTGAGCCTCATGTATAGAATCAGACGCGGTCCGATTGGAAAATTGAATATTTTCACGAAAGTGATCATCGTTATCGTCCTGATGCTTATCCCGATCATACTCATGTACAATTCTTCGAATAAAACGAGTACGGGCGTTGTCGAGCAAGAGCTGCTTCAGATCAACCTGAATCGGATTAAGTTTTTTGTTGAGCAGATGGACGTCGAGGCGGACCGGCTATGGAGATCTGCCTTTGTCGTCGCCACCGATCCGGACACGCTGCAACTGCAGCTGCACACCTCCGCCGAGCCTGCGTATTCCGTGTTGGCTTCGAAGAGGCTTCTGCTGCAGAAGCTGGATATGCAGTCGACCTCCTTCGAATGGGTCAATGATTTCACGGTGTATTCGCCTCTGTCGGATATCGTCGTTTCTACGAACCTGAAGCAAATTTACGATGCGGAATACTTTAAGGACGCGGTCCAGGAGCGCTGGGATTATCGCGTCATCGTGGCGGACCGGGGACCGGAGAAGGCGTTCGTGCGCGATTTGATTACTCCGTTCGATATTTTGTCGAAGACGGGCAATCCGAACTTGTACGTCGAAGTGATGTTCACGTCGGATAATCTGGTCAAGATGCTCGAACGATTCATGCAAGGCGGCATCGGGCAGCCGTTTCTTTATCATCCGGACTTTGATCCGCTCGTGCCGCGGGACTTCGATCCCGAGCTGATGGCCGCCATGGCGGACAAATTCGAGATCATTCGAGCGCAGAATCCGACCGAGGGGTCGGTCAAGATTACGTTTCGCGATGAACCGTATCTCGTCAACTATGTCACCTCGGAATCGCTGGGCTGGTATATGGTCGATTTCCAGCCGATGAAGAAGGTGCTGGCGCCGATTGACCATAGCAAGCGAATGTTCTATGCTTCGGGCTTGCTGCTGCTGATGATGGGCATCGCCTCCGCAGCGTTGCTGTACCGCAACGTGCAGTTGCCGATCAATGATTTGATCCGAGCGGTCAAGTCGCTTCGGAAGGGCGTGTACAATCATCGGATCAAGCGCGAGAACCGCAACGAGTTCCATTATTTGATCGAGCAGTTCAACCTGATGTCCGAGGACATACAGACGCTCATCGACAAGGTGTACGCGGAGCAGCTTCACGCCAAGGAATCGTCGCTCAAGCATTTGCAAGCGCAGATCAGCCCGCATTTCCTGTACAATAACTTCGCCTTTATTCAAAGCATGGCGCAGCTGGAACGAACGAAGGTGATCGTCGCCTTCACGCAGCATTTGAGCCAATACTACCGTTATACGACCCGGACGGAGCAGCAATTGACGGTATTGGCCGAAGAAATGGAATTGATTCGCAATTACTTGGAAATCCACCGGATGCAGTCCGAGCGTCTGCATTTTCATGAACATATGGAAGACGGCATGACTGCCATTCTTATGCCGAGGCTGCTCATTCAGCCGCTCGTCGAGAATGCGATCGTGCACGGCATGGAAGGCAAGATCGGGAGCTTCGAGATCGTGATCACCGGCAGCATGACCGGAGATGGCTGGAAGCTGTCCGTGGAAGACAATGGAGTCGGCATGCAACAAGCTGACTTGGAGGCGTTAAGGCATTCCTTAAACCTGCAGTCGAGCGCGGATCTTAGTCTGGGTCTGCGCAACGTTCATCAGCGCGTAAGAAACTACTTCGGGCAAACTTCGGGACTTCTGGTTGAGCATTCGCAGTTGGGCGGGCTTCGAGTGACGTTGATGATTAAGAACGGAGGCGATTCCAATGTTGGAAGTTCTGATCGTGGATGATATCCCCTCTCAGGTGGACAGCTTCGCCGCTACGATTCCGAAGGAAGAGCTTGGCATCGGACGTATTCACAAAGCCTATTCCGGGAGAGAAGCGCTGGCGCTTTACCGGGAACAAAACATCCATATCGTCATTACGGATATAAGGATGCCGGAGATGAGCGGAATAGAGCTGATTCATGAAATTCGCGAAATGGGGCGTAAAGTTAAAATCGTTGTCATATCGGGGTATGCGGATTTCGAATATGCGAAAAGCGTCGTCCCGTATAACACGTCCGGGTACTTGATGAAACCGGTGAACCCGGACCAGATGCGGGAGACTCTGAGCAAGCTAGCGGAGGAAATCGCTGGCGAACAGAAGCTGCAACAGGAGCAGCATCGGGACGCCTATGCGTTTCGCGAGAACTTGCCCGCGCTCAAGGGCGAGCTGCTGAATCGTCTGCTGTACGGTTACGGCATCCCGATCGCGGAGCTGGAACGGAAGCTGTTCCTGTTGAACATCCCTTTTACCTTGCAGCAGCGAGTGGGCTTGTTCGTCGTCAGGCTGGAAGGGAAGCTTCAAGACTACGAAAGCATGGATAAAGAGCTGATCGAATATGCGGTTACGAATATGGCGGAGGAGCTGTTTCGGGACGCGTTCCATCTGTGGTTCTGCCGGGATTGCAACGAATATCTCGTTATGATCGTATCGGCCAAAGAAAGCGTGGACGCCAGCGAGCAGGACCTCCAGAACGAAATGGACGTTAGGGCGGCAGCGCTGAAGAAAAAGGTGGGCTCGCTGCTCAGCGGCAGCATATCCATCGTGCTGGTGGAGGATTGGGCGTATTTTCCCGAGGGCATCCCAGGACTGTATCGATCGGTCATCGATGGAATGAGGGCGATCGAAGAGAATCGGCAAAGCGTATTTATGAGGATCGCGGGCAATTCCGATCGGGTGCAGATCGGAACGCTCACCTCGCTGTATCGGCCTCCCCTTCTCATTCATTTGCTCGATACGGGCAACTGGGTCCATGCGGAGGAGAAGCTGATCGAAATATTCGCCGAGCTGAGAAGCAAGAATTACCCTCCCGAGCATGCCAATGAAGCTTATTTTGCCATTGCTAACGCCTACCAGTACATGGCGCATAAGAAAGGGAAGCTGCTTAGCGAGATCGGCGCTTCCTCCTTCGGGCTCATGCCGGCCGCGCCTTCGCTTAACCAGTTGGAGAAGTGGGCTTTCTTCATGCTCCGAAGTCTTAGAGAGCAATCGGAGGAGGGGACCGAGAAGCAGGTAAGCATGGTCGACAAGGTTCATAAATTCATCGAGGAGAACATGAACGGCAATCTGTCGCTGCAGACGATCGCGGCGCATATCGGCCTTCATCCCGCCTACTTGTCGAGAGCCTACCGGGCGGAGACGGGAAACAATCTGAGCGATCACATCCAACGCTACCGGATGGAATTGGCCTCTTATATGCTGCGCAGCAGCGACAAGAAGATATACGAGATTGCCCAGACGATCGGATATCAGGCGGTTCCGCATTTCATCAAGCTGTTCAAAGCCTATTCGAACATGACCCCGCAGGAGTTTCGCGACCGGGCGGGGATGTCGTGATCTACAGGCAAGCAAGCCCCTTCCTTAACGTGGAAGGGGCTTGTTTTTATTTTATGACAGCGACGATTTTGTTAATGAAAACAAAGATGCTTCTTCTCGTTTGGTTTTTTAATTGGACGACTCCGCCTTTTACTTTAATAACTACGCCTATTATTTCTTCTCCTGACACCGTTTTAAGCACAACAGCTTTCCCGCGGGAATGATTCAATATTTTATGAACAAGCATGGAACCCCCTCCCCTCCCATCCAATCTAATAATCTATTAATATGAGATTGCTATAGAAGGGTTCGGGCTTCGGTTGTTTTTGTAATGGACACTACTGACGCTTAGCGATCGTTTAATGCTCTGCGTAGTTTCTAATGGACATTACGGATCGTTACAGGCACTTAAGTAACTAAACTAGTATTCATTTGCCTTCTTAGCGTCGCTTCTGTCCATTAGCGTCTCGAAATCAGTAGATTGTTAGTTTAAGCGGCTATTTTGTCCGTTATAAGTTATCCATTATCGGTTTACTGTAAGGTCAGCGAGCTTATAGACGCGGTATCGTTGTTTATCTCCAATGTTCAGCAACAAGTTCTTATCCACTAACTCTTGCAACGTACGCCTAGCCTGCCTATCGGACCGTTGGAGATGAGCTGCGAGCTCTTCAGAGGTAAAGGGTCGAAGCAGTCGGCGAGCAAAACGCAGCGTTTCTGCTTCATCCCAGCCAAGTCCGGCCGTCACGGGCATCGCGACAAACTTGCCTACAAAGGAAAGCGCTAGTTGCCTGCAAAGTTCGGGTTCTTCCTTAATCGATAAGTAGGCAATGGGAAGGAACAACCAGTCGTCAAGTCCAAGCAGCGCTTGCTTCATGCACAGATCCTTAAACCTCCAAGCCTCGATGTCCCTAGCATGTGAGCGGTATCCATGAATTTCGATGCAGCCTTTGGCTCCCAAGGGCATGTATGCCAGATCGAGATAGCGATACTTATTGTTAAGGTCGCGGAGCTCCCATTCGGGATACAAGTGATCCAGGTTGCCTATAGTCGGATACCAGATGGATCTTAAAAACTCAATCGTTGCATGACCTAACCCACTCTTAAGCCGTTCACGCCTTCTCGGATTGGATTCTGCGGAAACTTGCTCCTTTAACCATTCCTCGATTCTCCTATCAATAACAGTCACCAACATCTCCCCCGTCACCTGAAAATAGAAAAGCCGCCCTGACCACGATCCCTTAATAGGGTTCAAGATCAAAGCGGCATGTGCTTCACGCCAAATGCATTGGATAGTTGGAGTATACCGGATAATAGTAATTGCTGCAATATCACGAGCTTCTAGTACCATTGGGCGAATGGTGATCAGAATCTAGCAATCTCCTTTGATCCGATAATACCAGCATATGGTACAATAGAACGAAATCAAGAGGTGCTAAATGAACAACAAGGAGACAAGCCCGATGATGCGAGTACTGATTGTTGACGATGAAGAAGATGCGCTGGATCTGTTGGAAATATTGCTCGGTCAGATCGGGGGCGTCGAAGTCGCCGGAAGATACGTCAATCCGATTCAAGCGATCGATGCTTTGACCCAGTCTCCTGTCGATGCTGTGTTTCTGGATAACCAGATGCCCGGAATGAAGGGTACGGAAGCTGCCAGAAAGATCAGAGGCATGATCCCTCAAATGCCGATCGTATTCACGACGGCCTATGCGGAATACGCGGTCGAAGCGTTCGAAATTCAATCGACCGACTACCTGTTGAAGCCGTTTACGAAAGATAGATTGCAGAACACGGTTGCGCGCATTAAACAAACCTTATCCGATTCCGTCGGTCAGACGCGCCAGAGCGCAAGTGCCGCCTCAACCATCCACTGTCTGGGAGGCTTCCAAATCGGGGTGCCGGGTGATGCGAACAAGGTGCTGGCATGGAAAACGAAAAAGGAAAAAGAGCTTTGCGCGTTTCTGATCCAACATGAAGGAAAATCCGTGAATACCGCATCGATCATCGAGGCGTTATGGCCGGGCTACGATTTGAACAAGGCGAAAACGTATTTGTACACCTGCCTGTCCTATCTAAGAAGAAGCTTGGCGGAGCATCATATCCCGATCCATATCCGCAAGGCGGATCAAGGTTTCGTCGCCGAATTGGACGGGCTCACGGTCGATGCAAACGAATTCGAGCAGCTGCTGAGGGGCGTAATGTCCGAAGATGCCATGGATGAACGGACCTACGATACAATGAACAGGATGTATAAAGGCGAATACATGGAAGCTTGCGATTTCGGCTGGGCAAACGCCAGACAACTGGAGATCAAAGCCTCGTACGTCCGCGCGCTTCGCAAAGCGTATGCGCATTTTCGAAGACAGGACAATCGCGCGCTCGCGGCGGACAGCATGCAAAACCTGTTGTCGCTTGTCCCCGATTCCGAGATCGACGGACGCGAGCTGATTAGGCTGCATCTGGAGACGGGCAATCGACATGAGGCGTATCGAGTCTGCTTGCAGTTGGAGCATGCGGTGCGCAATCAATTGGGCGCAGAGCTGGAGGAGGAGACGCTGCGACTCATCCGGCAGACGACAGACAAGACGGAGTGGCAAGCCCGATGAGAAAAAAAGCCGCGGCGGCGATTATTACGTTATCTCTATTGTTGGCAACCTATGGGTTGCTGTTAATCTACTTCTCTATGAATAAGAATCCTATGCCTGTAGCGGAGAATGGGGCCATGGACTTAACCGCATGGAATTTCGAAGAAGACGGAGTCGTCAGGCTGGACGGGAAGTGGGCGTTTTATCCGGATCAACTGCTTCCAGGTCAAACTTCTCTCTCTTCCGCCGCTGCAGGGGGATTAATAGCTGCGATGATTCAGGTCCCCGGTTCATGGTCCAAGCAGATGAATACGCTTGGCATGGCGACCTATCGCCTTCAGCTTCGAATCGACGATGCAAGCGCGGTGTATGGATTGAAAACAGCGTCTATCCACATTTCCAATCGGCTCATCGTCAATGGCCAGGTCGTCGGATCAAGCGGGAATCCGGCTGAGAAAGGGCATTACCAAGCGCTTAACAAGCCATACGTCAGCTACTTCACGCTGCAGCAGGGCTGGAATGAAATCTTGATTCAGGTGGCCAACCATGAATTCCACGTAAGCAGCGGAATCAACGAATCGCTTCAGCTCGGCAAGGCCGAGCAAATTGCGGGGCTGCGCGATCGGGCGACGGCGCATGATTGGATCGTGCTAACTGCCTTCCTGATCATGGGCTTGTATTTTATCGGACTGTTTTCCCAGCGAAGAAACGATCAATCGCTTGTCGTATTTGGCATCGTTTGCGTATTTATCGCCGCTTTCACGAGCGTCAGCGGCGAGCGGGTTCTGTTCGACGTGGTCGGCCAGATCCCGTTCTGGCTGTATTTCCGTATTCAGATGATCCTGACGGTTGGCGTAGGGGCCGGCTTTTTCCTGTATGTCTATACGGCCTTCCGGCCCTACAGCTACCAATGGCTCACTCGGGGCGGTCTGATAGTGGGGACGATCTTGGCCGTGCTGCATATCGGCTTCGCTACCCAGATCACGACGGGATCGTTTCGTTTGCTGACCTCGTTATACGTGACATTCGCCTTGCTCTATGCAACCTATGTATTCGTATACGCGGTCCTGCACAAAGTAGCGGGCAGCTGGTATTTGGCCCTGGCGGCCCTGGCTTTGAACGTACTGTTGCTGAACCAGAATATGTACGTTTATTTCGGCGTGCCGATCTATTCGCTGCCTCCGATCGAACCTTTTGTTGTCCTGCTGATGCTTGCGCTCTTAATGTCGCTCCGGTTCTCGAACGCGTTCCAGAAAATCGAGGAACTGTCCGGTCAATTGATGCAAGCGGACAAGCTGAAGGATGATTTCCTGGCTCGAACCTCGCATGAATTCAAGACGCCGCTTCATGGCGTGATGAATATTTCCCGTTCGATGCTGGACGATGCGGCACATCCGCCTACCGCAGGGCAAAGGGAAAAGCTACAGCTGGTAACCGACATTACGAGGAAGCTTTCGCAGCTCGTGTACGATATCTTGGACCTGTCCAAGCTGAAGCATGGCGAGCTGAGAATCGTTCCGGTTCCGATCGATGTCCGCTCGGTCGCGGAGGCGCAGGTGCGTTTCTATTCCTATCTGTGTACGGAAAAAGATATTCAGCTGGTGAACCGGATCCCAGCCGAGCTGTCTCCCGCTTTGGCGGATGAAGTCCGATTGAGCCAAGTTATCGGAAACTTGCTGGACAATGCGATTAAACATACGAAGAACGGAAGGATCGTCATTACCGGAAGGGAGCATGGAAGCGAGCTCGAAATCGCGGTGCACGACACGGGAACAGGCATTGAACCGGAGGACCTTCCGTTCATCTTCGAACCGTTCAAATCGTTGGAGGGAACACGGCAACGCGGCTTCGGATTAGGCCTTTCGATCGCGAAGCAGCTGGTCGAGCTGCAGAAGGGGACGCTTTCGGTTGCGTCCACGCCCGGAGTCGGTTCTACCTTTACATTCACGCTTCCCGTCGCCGGCGACAGAGGCGCAGAGGCATTGCCCTTGTCCTATTCAAGTCCCCAGGTCATGCCCAAGGAAACCGAATACTCCTTCGAGACGCCTCATCATGCGAATGTCGACGGCAAGCATACGGTACTGATCGTCGATGATCAGTACGTGAACTTGAAGGTTTTATTGGACGCGCTTCAAGCGCTCGACTATCGCGTAATCGCGGTCAAGAACGGCTACGAGGCGCTGGAGCAAATCGACCAGTCTGGCAGAATCGACCTCGTTATTCTCGATCTGATGATGCCGGGCATGTCGGGTTATGAAGTGTGTCAGGAAATTCGCAAGCGATACTCGCTGCTGGAGCTGCCCGTCCTGATGGTGACGGCGGCCTTTCAACCACAAGACAAGGTAGCGGCATTCCAGGCCGGGGCAAACGATTATTTACCGAAGCCATTCGATCTGGAGGAGCTGAAGGCCAGAATCGGCAGCTTGTTATCGATGAAGGAATCGCTAGGCCGTGCGGTTCATATGGAAGTGGCATTCCTGCAATCGCAGATCAAGCCGCACTTCTTGTATAACGTGCTGAACAGCATCGTGGCATCAAGCTATAAGGATGTGGATCGCGCGCGGAAAATGATTGCCGATCTCGCCGATTACTTGCGGGGAAGCTTCCGGTTCAGCAACGCGGACGAGCGCATCGGGTTTGCCGAAGAATTCAGCCTCATTCGAACGTACGTGGATATCGAGCAAGCCCGTTTCAAGGATCGTATTCGCTTCGAATATGATATCGCGGAGGCTACCTATGGTTTGCGCATGCCGCCGCTTCTATTGCAGCCGCTTGTCGAGAACGCGATCCGTCACGGCATCGGCGATCGCATAGAAGGCGGCACGGTGACGATGACGGCGGAAGAGTCGGACGGAGAGTGGCGTTTCGTCGTGGCCGACGACGGCGTCGGAATCTCCCCCGAACGCTTAAAGACGCTGCTTGAACGAGGCGGCTCGGATGATTCCCAAGGGGTCGGTTTACGGAATATTAACAAACGTTTAAAATACGAATACGGCATTTCGTTGGAGCTGGAAAGCGAACCGGGACGCGGTACGAAAGTGACCGTTCGGATCCCTGCTTCTCCGGTTTAAGGGGCTGTAACGATTCAAGCAACAGGCTCTCGTCGATTTTCGACGGGGTCTGTTTTTTCATGGAGAAATATGTCGGTTTTTAAGGTTTTTTTAAGGTATCTTCCGTTATGCTGGGCTAGTACTTGAGGACTAAGCAACGAAATGATAATCCGGAGAGGAAGATGCAAATTGGTCCCGACAACGAGAAGAAGCAAAAACTACGATAGAATACGAAAAACGGCATATATTTTACTTGCCGTTATCCTTTTCATACCGTTGATAGCGAGCGGCGGAGGTACGGCATCGGCGGCGGCCGGATGGTCTATGATCGACGGCGGCGGAACCGACGGGATTAACGCATCCCCTGCCAACATGGCGGAGTATGCTGCTATGACCGTATATAATGATGAAGTCTATGTGGCGTGGCAAGAAAGAGTCGTCAATCCATACTCGCCTAACAACCAAATTAGAGTCAAGAAACGTAGCGGCACGAACTGGGTCAACATCGATGGCAACGGATTGAACGTAGATGCCTCCAAACCGGCAATCAGACCCGCTATGGCCGAGTTCGACGGTCAACTGTATATCGCGTGGACAGAAAAAAATGCAGCGGCCATCGATCAAATTAGGGTCAAGAAGTACGACGGCATAAGCTGGACAAGCGCCGAAGGCGGAAGTCTGGCCGGAATAAACGCAGATGCTTCCAAGGGTGCTAACACTGTTAATTTGGCCGTATACAACAATGCTTTGTATGCGGCTTGGTCTGAAGCCGGGGAGCTGCGAGTCAAGAAGTATGACGGCACCGCGTGGACGAGAGTCGATAGCGGCGTAACCTATGCAGCTTCTCCTGTGATGGCCGTATTAGGCGATGACTTAATTACGGTATGGTTTGAATTGGTCGGATCCAATTATCAGATCCGAGCGAAAAAATATGACGGTACGAGCTGGACGGCGATTGACGGCGGTTCGCCCGGTTTAAATATCGTTGGTTCGAAAAGCGCGACTAATCCGTCGGTAGCCGTCGCGGGCGATGCCTTGTACGTAGCATGGGACGAACCGATCGGCGGTACGGATAACCAAGTCCGGGTCAAAAAATATGACGGTACCACCTGGTCGAGCCTTGACGGCAACGGGACGTACGGAATCAATGTGAATCCGGCTTTCCGCGGCAACTATGTTGAATTGACGTCCATCAATAACGAATTGTATGCGGTGTGGCAAGAACACACGGGATCGGGTTCCATTTTCAAAATTCGCGTGAAGAAGTATGACGGTACGGTTTGGACAAGTGCTGAGGGCGGCCTGAACGGTTTGATTGTGGATGCTACGAAAACCGCCCAATATCCTGCGGTAACCGTGTTAGACGATACGATATACGTATCGTGGCAGGAGAAAAACAGCGTCATTGAACAAATTCGGGTAGCCTCGTATACGCCGCCGCCTCCGCCGGCGGTCAGAAGCGTAGTCGTTAGTCCAAGCAGCGCGAACGTCGCAAGAGGACAGAGCAGGCAGCTGACAGCTACGGTAGATGCGGTAGGAGGAGCTGCGGCAACGGTTACTTGGACGAGCAGCGATGCCTCCGGCAAGGTAGCGGTGAGCGGTACCGGTAACGTCACTGTCGCGGCGGACGCCGGACTGGGCGATTACACGATAACGGCAGCTTCGACTTTCAATTCCAGCAAAACGGGAACGGCGACGATCACCGTTACGGAGGCGCCGGCCGTCAACAGCGTCAGCGTGAGCCCGAGCACCGATACCGTCATGCAAGGAGATAGCAGTCAGCTCACGGCAACGGTAAACGCGGCAGGAGGAGCTGCGGCGACGGTCGCTTGGACGAGCAACGATGCCTCCGGCAAGGTAGCGGTGAGCGGTGCGGGGAATGTAACCGTGGCGGTGGACGCCATACCGGGCGATTACACGATAACGGCAACGTCGACTTTTGATGCTACCAAAAAAGGGACGGCGACGATTACGGTCACGGAAGCGCCGGCCGTTAATAGCGTAACCGTGAGCCCAAGCAGTGAGAACGTTATACAAGGAGATAGTCTTCAGCTTACAGTTACGGTGGGCGCAGCGGGAGGAGCTGCCACGACGGTCACATGGACAAGCAGCGATACCGACGATAAGGTAACGGTGGACAGCACGGGCAACGTCACCGTAGCGGAGGACGCCGAGCCGGGCAATTATACGATAACGGCGACGTCGACCTTCAATACCGGCAAGAAAGGGACGGCAACGATAACGGTCACGCCGTCGACGGCGGTAAACGGCGTAAGCGTAAGCCCAATCAGCGCAAGCGTCGTGCAGGGGGAAAACAGGCAACTCACTGCCATGGTAGACGCGATAGGAGAGGCTGAGACGACGGTCACATGGACAAGCAATGATGCCGGCAACAAAGTGATGGTGGACAGCACGGGCAACGTGACCGTCGCGGAGGATGCCGAGCCGGGCGATTATATCATCACGGCGACCTCGACCTTCGATAGCAGCAAGACGGGAACGGCGACGATAACGGTCACGGCAGCGCCGACGTATACGATTGCTCCAATCACGAATCAATCGTTAACGGCACTGACTCAGGGCTACGAATCCGGTATCCAAGAGACGAAAAACATTTCGGTCATGAATACCGGCAGCGGCGATTTGGAGAATCTGTCGGTCACGCTTAGCGGCGGTCACGCTGACGATTTTACAATCACGCAGCCGGAATCCGCGACTTTAACCGGGAGCGAATCAACGAGCTTCGACATAGTTGCAAATGACGATTTGCCGGCTGGCACCTACACGGCAACGGTTAAGGTATCGGCGGATCGCATGACGCCCGTAACGTTTACCGTTACGCAATCGGTGAACTTGCCGGATGCTCCCGCAAATCCGCAAAATCTTGAGGCCGCCGGCGGCGACCGACAAGTTGTATTGAACTGGGATGCCGTACCGGAAGCGACGCAATACCGAATATATATGTCAATAGATGCCGATCCGGATCATGGCGTTGAAATCGCGACTGTAACTTCTTCAACTTACAGCGTACAAGACCTGGTCAACGGCACGACCTATTACTTTGTGGTAAAAGCGGAAAACGCGGGAGTCTTTAGCGAGGCATCGAATCAAGCCAGCGCGACTCCGTCGACCGTCCCTGGAGAGCCGACCCGTGTGACGGCAAAGGCGGGCAATGGACGAGCCGTCATTACGTTTACGGCTCCGGCCGATAACGGCGGAAGTCCGATCACGGGTTACGAGGTGACCATTTCACCGGGAGGCACGGTCGTGACCGGGGGGACAAGTTCGATTACCATAACGGGACTAACGAATGGAACAAGCTATAGCTTTACGGTAAAAGCGATTAATGACGCGGGCAGCAGCGAGGCGTCCGAAGAATCGAACGCCGTTACTCCTAGAGCATCCCATACGCCGACGCCGTCAGAGCCTTCTACGCCAACGATACCGGACACGACGAATACAGGCGTGGATATCCTTGTTAACGGCAAAGTCGAGAATGCGGGCACGGCTACGGTAGCAAAGCGAAATGATCAGACCGAAATAACGGTGGCCGTGGATCAGAAAAAACTGGATGAGAGGCTCGCGATCGAAGGGACAAATGCCGTCGTCACGATACCGATCAACCAGACATTCGATATCTTCGTTGCCGAATTGAACGGCCAAATGGTGAGAAATATGGAGGACAAGCAAGCGGTTCTAGAGTTCACAACCGAGCATGCGACCTACACGCTTCCTGCGCAACAAATCAATATCGGTGCAATATCCGAGCAAATCGGACAGTTAATAGCTTTGCAGGATATTAAAGTGAGGATAGAAATTGCCGTTCCGACAGCGGACACGTTGAAGCTGGTGGAGAACGCGGCGGCCAATGGCCAGCTCATGCTAGCCGCTCCGCCTCTCAACTTTACGGTGACAGCCGTGTACGGAGACCGTATCGTCGAAGTAACGAAGTTCGACGCCTATGTGGAAAGAACGATAGCGATCCCTGACGGCGTTGATCCGAACAAGATTACGACGGGTGTTGTCGTCGAACAGGATGGATCGGTACGCCATGTACCGACTAAGGTCCAATATTTCAACGGCAAGTATGAAGCCCAAATCAACAGCTTGACCAACAGCACGTATGCGGTCGTCTGGCATCCGATCGAATTTAGCGACGTAGCGAAGCATTGGGCGAAAGACGCCGTTAACGACATGGGGTCCCGGATGGTCGTCGGCGGAACGGGCAACGGCATGTTCAGTCCTAACCGTGACATCACCCGCGCCGAATTTACAGCCATCATCGTCCGTGGATTAGGCCTCAAGCTGGAGAATGGAGCAACGCCATTCTCGGATGTGTTGCCGGAAGATTGGTACGGCAGCGCGGTCAATACGGCTTACTCTTATGGGATTGTCAAGGGCATGGAAGACGGCAATTTCCGGCCGAACGATAAGATTACGAGAGAACAGGCCATGGTTATTCTATCCAATGCGATGGCCATAACCGGTCTGAAAGACCAGTTGCTTGAACAATCGCCTGAAGCTGCGCTTCTTCCGTTCGAAGATGTGTCAGGAGTGTCCTCATGGGCGCAAAGCAGCGTTGCGGACACTGTGCAGGCGGGTATCGTAATGGGGAAAAACGGGGCATTGCTAGCGCCGAAGGCTCACATGACTAGAGCCGAGGTTGCCACTACGATACAACGATTATTGCAAAAATCGGGATTGATATAAGCAGTTAAAGTCACTATGACTATTGGATAAGCGGTGCGCAGTTTCGCGAAAAAATGACCTACTCTTCGGGGTAGGTCATTGGTGTGGCTTATGGCAATGCCGTTTTGTGGCAGTAGGGGGATTTCGGGACAATCCCTTTTTCATGTTGACGGCACTGAATGGGAGATTCAAAATTCGGGGGGTCTCAAGGTGACGGTGAATCCTAACGTTCGAGGAGCTATCGAAGCATAATGAAAAAAAAGGATATAGCCGTCAGAGATGTTTCTGATGCTCTATCCTTTTTTGTTATCTAATCATTAGCTATATCATGGAAATAAACGACTTCTTCATTGGCGATCATATTGACAAGACTTGGAGAGGCGTAATATTGACCGTTGTATTCAATAACATCGCCTGATGCCAAATATTCGATTAGTTGGGCAAGATTGTCCGTATCATAAGGAGTCCACTCATTAATATCGAAAGAGTCGTCTGACTTTTTACCGGAATTGTTATTTTTAGATTTATTCGCTTCAGCCTTCGCTTTTGCTTCGGCATCGGCTTTTGCTTTGGCTTCCGCTTCAGCCTTCGCTTTGGCCTCGGCTTCCGCTTTTAGTTTAGCTTCCAAATGAACATCCGCAACTTGTATATACGACAATAGAGCTGTTTTCGTAGTATCCTGCTTAATGCTATTTATTTTCGCTTTTGCGTCGTCGATCTCTGCGCGTGTAATCGCTTCTTTGACGGTCGATTTTTCAGAAGAAGTAAATAACAAATCAACCAGTTTTGTTGCGTTTGAGATTTGTTCCTTTTGAGCATCAGCTTCGTTAATTTTAATCATTAGCTCATCTACAAAGGCGGGCTTGTTCGACTTTAGCTCGTCCAGCAGTTTTTTATAAATCTCGCTGTCAGCCGTCTCAATAATTGCGCCATTACTATCGAACAGGCTGTCTACGCCTTGTTTTAATGCGTACATGCGATCCACATCGCTTATGTCTTGCGAAGCCTGATTGAATAGCGCGGTTGCTTCGGGCGAAAGTTTTTTATCGCTATAGTCTACAAATAAGTCATGAGTGCTTTTTAACGTTTCTTCATTAATATGATCGGCAAGCTTCGTTTTAGTTTCGTCGTTATAGAGCGAATTCACTTTCTCTTGGATGCTCGAAATATCAGCTAAAGTAGCTAGCTCTTTTTTCTCTTTATTATCGTTGATTTTCCAAATCGTAAACCCCGATCCGCCTGCTACCAGTAGTACAGCTAAGATTGAAATGATTGTTATTTTTTTCATGTCGCACTCCTCGGTTTCCAATATATTATTTATTTTCCTTCTTTGGTACGCAGAGATAGGAAAAAAGTAACATTTTAATTTTGTTATGAGAACATAATTTGATTTGATACAATAGCGTAGATAGAAGAGAGAGAAAAGGGAGCTAACCAACATGCCTGCTATTCATACAAAGCCATTCGATCAAGAGATGCAGACCTTATTAGGTGAATTGAAATCCGGTTATCACGCTGGGGAACTCAGCAGGAAGGATAGCTCGGAAATTCCGAAAGAAATTCATTTGATTGAGGCTGGCTCTAATATGGTCGGCTACGGCGTGGTTTGGGAATACGCTAATGGGAAACAGTTAATCCACAAGGCGGAAAAAGATTATTTTAACGATGACGAGAAGTATCTGGAGAAGGATTTCTATATTGAAATTAAAAACAAAACTGATTTTATATTCATTGAAGCGCTGGATGTTCTGAAGGAATATGAGGGTAGTGGATATGCGGCTTTCTTTATTAACTGGCTTAAAGCGAAATACCCTAATAAAAAGATGTACGTCTACACCTTGGACAAAACACGCAACTTTTGGTTTAAGCAAGGCTTTGAGGTTCTGGGGAGCACGGTATGGATGACCTATAACTAAAACGGCTTTGGCATGTTACACGTTGCCAACGCTCAGCGATCATAATATGAACTGTTCCGCTTATAATGGACATTAAGGTACCTCCGAAAACAATCGATTATTAGTTTAAGGGGCTATTTTGTCCGTTATCCTTTAGAGCTGCCAGCAAGGGGGCGGATGAATTAACTGTTGTTGCCAAAAACTTACTTGTGAGCTATAGTAGTGTTAATTTAATAGAGTATGGGTGCTGGATGAAGTCCGGCTGAGATAGGGAACTTATTTCCCTGACCGTTAATCTGATCCAGGTAATGCTGGCGTAGAGAACTTATCGAATCGTAACCATTCGTTTATTCTCGAATGGTTTTTTTCTGTTGTTCGCGCCTTCTGCCAAGCGAAGGAGACTAGAAATGATTGATTCTATCATTACCAGGGTACAGCAGCAAGCGGAGGAAAGACAGGAAGAACTGTTTGCTCTATTGGCCGATTTGATCGCTTTTCCTACCGTTAGCCCGCCTGCGCGAAATACGTATAAGGCACAGCAATATTTGGAGGAACAGCTTAAGAAAAGCGGCTTCGAAACGGAATTGTGGAAGGTGTATCCCGGCGATCCGAATGTTACCGCGGTTAAGCCGGGCACTCAGCGGGATCAATATCAAAGCTTGCTGCTCAATGGCCACATGGACGTAGCCGAAGTAGGTGATACGCGGGAGTGGCAAGGTGATCCATTCATACTAACGATGAATGACGGCAGAGCTTACGGCAGAGGAACGGCGGATATGAAAGGGGGGCTTGCCGCCCTTCTGTTCGCAGTGAAGCTGCTTGAGGAAGCGGGAGTAGAGCTAAAAGGAGACTTGCTGTTTCATTCGGTCATCGGCGAAGAAGCCGGCGAGGCAGGAACTCGGGCTTGCATGGAGAGAGGGTATAAGGCGGATCTAGCCGTAGTCGCGGATACGAGCGGGCTGGCCATCCAAGGGCAAGGCGGAGTCATTACCGGCTGGGTTACGGTACAAAGTCCGGTTACCTATCATGACGGGATGAGATCCCGAATGATTCACGCGGGCGGCGGCGTTCAAGGCGCCAGCGCGATCGAGAAGATGGTCAAGTTAATCGCCGGGCTTCAAGAGCTGGAGCGCCACTGGGCGGTGACCAAATCCTTCCCGGGATTCTCGGCGGGCTCGAACACAATCAATCCGGCGGTTATCGAGGGAGGCCGTCATGCGGCATTCGTAGCGGACCGGTGCTCCTTATGGATTACGGTGCACTTTTATCCGAACGAGGACTATGAAACGGTAGCCGCCGAAATCGAGGAGCATCTGCTAAGAGTCGCCGAGGGGGATCCATGGCTGAGGAATCATCCGCCTACCTTCCGCTGGGGAGGCCGGTCGATGATCGAGGAACGGGGAGAGATATTCCCGTCATTAGTGCTGAATACGGGTGGCGAAGGGCTGAAAGCATTGTCTGCCAGCCATCAAGAAGTGCTCGGCGTTTCTCCTGCCGTCGGTATGAGCCCCTCTGTTACGGATGCAGGCTGGCTGGGACGGGCAGGAATCGAGACGCTTATCTACGGTCCGGGAGAGCTTGCAGAGGCTCATTCCGTAGACGAGAGCGCAGACTGGCAAGAGCTGATCGATTACGCGAAAGTGATGATTGCTTTTATTGCGGACTGGTGCAACCGGGTAAAGCCGGAGATATCGGAGAGCGGGCGATCAGCCTTGATTCATGATGAAAGGGGATTGGATATCCATGAGTCGATTCAGCGATAGGCTCTACCGTTCAGCGGAGGCGATATGGGCGAAGAGTCACGCACATCCGTTCCTGACTGAACTAAGAGACGGAAATTTGGATCCCGAGCGGTTTATGTATTATCTCAAACAGGATTACGTGTATCTGATCGATTATGCCAAGATGTTCGCGATAGGCAGCATGAAGGCAAGGGATCTCGACACGATGGTCAAGTTCGCGGAGTTGCTTCATTCTACGCTGAATGTGGAGATGGAGCTTCATCGGCAATATGCGGAGCGCTTCGGCGTAACGCGCGAGGAGCTTGCGCAGACGCGTCCTTCTCCGACTACGGTTGCGTATACGAAGTATTTGCTGGACACCGCTTCGCAAGGACCGCTTTCAGAAGTAGTTGCCGCCCTGCTCCCATGCATGTGGAGCTACCGGGAGATCGGAGTCGCTTACTCGAAGGTTCCCGGCGCTTTGGACCACCCGCTGTATCGGGAATGGATCTTAATGTACAGCTCCGAGGAATTCGGAGCGCTTACCGACTGGTGTATCGGTCTGATGGATCGGCTCGCGGAGGGGCTTCCCGAGCAGGTTCTGGCTGCGCTGGAGGAACGCTTCGTCGTCGCGTCCAAGCTTGAGTATATGTTCTGGGATATGGCCTACCGGCAAGAGGAGTGGCCGGTTTGAGCATACGTAACCTAGAAGAACGGCCGCTGGCGCTAGCGGTTCGCGGCCTTCGATTTTCCTTTCCCGGAGAGCCTCCCTTGTTCGACGCGCTGGATTTCGATATTAGGCCAGGCGAGTTCGTCAGTATTCTAGCGGCAAGCGGCAAAGGCAAGACGACCCTGTTCCGATTGCTGAGCGGATTGCTGACCCCACAGGCTGGAACGATTGCTATAGGAGCGGCAGGTGACTCGGCTGCAGCTGCGTCGAAGCGTGGGAACATCGGTTATATGCCGCAAAAGGATTGTCTCATGCCTTGGAGGACCGTGCTGGATAATGCTGCATTAGGGCTGGAATTAGGAGGGACAACGAGGCGCGAAGCTCGTCGTCAGGTCATGGAACTGCTTCCGGGCTTAGGGCTGGAAGGGACGGAGCGCAAGTATCCGCATGAGCTGTCCGGCGGCATGCGCCAAAGAGTATCTTTCTTGCGTTCCCTGCTAGGGGGAGGAGAGCTGTTTCTGCTTGACGAGCCATTCAGCGCTTTGGACGCGCTGACAAGGGTCGGCATGCAAGAATGGCTGCTGCAGGTATGGGAGCAGCACCGCAAAACGATTCTGTTCATCACCCATGACGTAGACGAAGCGCTGCTGTTATCCGACCGGGTGCTTGTGGCGGCGCAATCACCGATTGCAACGCTTAGCGAGCTTACCGTTAGTCTGCCCCGCCCTCGCAACTATGATATTGCGCTGGATGAGGCATTCATAGACTTGAAGCGGCAGCTGCTAGGGTTGATTGGACGCGGCGCACTCGCTTCTGAAGGAGGAAGGACATGAGACACAGTCTTTCGGCTTATGGGCCTGTGCTTGTTTTCGCATTGCTGCTGGTTATCGGGTGGGAAGCCGGAACGACCATTTTCGATATTCCGCATTACATTATTCCTAAGCTATCGGATGTATTTGTATCCATGTGGGACAACGGACGGGTGCTGGGCAAACATTTTGCCGTTACCCTGGGAGAGGCATTGCTGGGGCTCGGAATTTCCGCCGTATTCGGCGTGCTGGCTGCCGTATGGATCGAAAGCTCGGGCTTAGCCAAGAAGACGATCTATCCGCTCCTTGTCATGTCCCAGACGATTCCGATTATCGCCTTATCGCCGATTATGGTGATGTGGTTTGGTTATGAAATATGGAGCAAGGTTGCCGTCGTGATCTTGTTTACGTTCTTTCCCATTGCCGTGAATACGGCGGACGGATTCCGTTCCGCGGATCCCGATATCGGGGAGCTAATGCAGACGATGGGAGCCGGCAAGCGCGATCGCTTTCTGAAGTGGAAGATTCCATCCGCGCTGCCGGGATTTTTTACGGGACTGAAGATGGCTGCCGCTATTAGCGTCGGAGGAGCTACGCTGGGAGAATGGCTTGGCGGGGAGAGCGGGCTTGGCATGTATACGAAGCGGGCTTCCAACATGCTGCGGGGAGATGCGGTTTTCTCGGGTGTACTGCTGCTGTCGGCCATGGGGATCTTACTGTTCCTTGTAGTACTGGCAGTGGAAAAAATGTTTCTTGCTCATCGCAGAAGCGCGTAACGACAAATATAACGGTTAGTTGAGGGGGCTTATTGATGTTTAGGTTCGGTTCATGGAATAAAAGTGCAGCATTATCTATTGCTCTAGTATTAGCTTTAATAGGTTTGACGGGTTGCGGTTCATCCGATACGCAAGCCGAGTCCGGAGAGACGGAGCTTACGGTACTGCTGGATTGGTATCCGAATGCGGTGCATACGTTCTTGTATGCTGCCGAGCAGCAAGGCTATTTCGAAGAAGCGGGATTAAAGGTCAAGCTCCAAACGCCTGCGGACACGAATGATGCGCTTAAGCTGGTCGCGACCGGCAAAGCGGATCTAGCGCTCAGCTATCAAATGCAGGTAGCGATATCGCGCTCCGAGGACATTCCAATCGTATCGGTCGGTGCGATCGTTCGCCATCCGCTTAATCAGCTCATGGTAATCGATTCGGGAGAGATTCGGAGTCCGAAGGATCTCGTCGGCAAAAAAATCGGTTATCCTTCCATTCCCCTGGACGAGGCGATCGTGGACACGATGGTGAAATCGGATGGCGGAGATCCGACGAAGCTCGATTACGTGGACGTCGGCTGGGATCTGATTCCGGCAATGAGCACGAAGAAGGTGGACGCTATTATCGGGGGCTACGTAAACCATGAGAAGCTGTTATTGGAGAAGGAAGGCGAGAAGCTGATTGCTTTCGATCCTTCCGAGTACGGAGTGCCGGATTATTATGAGCTGGTTCTGACAGCGAGCGAGGACGGACTGAAGAGCAATAGCGATGCGATCAAAAAATTTATGGAGGCAGCCGCCAAAGGGCAAGCGTACACGGCGAGCCACCCGGATGAAGCGCTGCAAATTTTGCTCGATCAGCAAAGCGAAGAGTTTCCGCTGGACGCTGAGATCGAGAGAAAAAGCTTGGATATCCTGCTTCCTCTAATGGATGCGGGGTCGGAGCCTTTCGGCAGCCAGTCTAAAGAATCATGGAGCTCCATCATAGATTGGTTGAAGGAGCAAGGGCAAATCAAGCAGGACGTTAGCGCAGAGCAAGCATTCCGTCATCTTTAAAAATATAGGAGATTATAAGTTTCACTCTTATACTTACGCCTATATTTCACCGCGAAACGAATGCTACACGCCGCCATAGGACGGTGTTAGCCGTTTACGCTTGAACAAAGGAGTTAAGGCAGGTGGACGAACGATATTCGAGACAAATGCTGTTTGCGCCAATCGGCGAAGCCGGGCAGCGGAAGCTGGCGAGCAGCGCGGTATGTATTGTGGGAATGGGCGCATTAGGCACGGTGCTCGCCAATCATATGGTCAGAGCCGGTGTAGGCTTGGTGCGTTTTGTGGATCGGGATTACGTGGAACGAAGTAATTTGCAGCGGCAAATGTTATACGATGAAGATGACGTGTTGAACGGTTATCCGAAGGCCGTTGCGGCGGAGAAGAAGCTTCGCAAAATCAATTCGGATGTCCGTCTCGAGGCGATAGTGGCCGATGTCACCGTCCATAATATCGACTCTTTGCTTATGGACATGGACTTGGTGCTGGACGGCACGGATAATTTCCAAACAAGATTTCTATTGAATGATGCATGCTTCCGTATGGGCATTCCGTTCACGTACGGCGGCGCCGTCAGCTCGCGGGGAATGAGCGCCATTCTAGTCCCAGGCCGTACCCCTTGTCTGCGATGCTTCCTTCAATCCGCGGATGCCGGCGGGCAAACCTGCGATATGATCGGCGTCATATCTCCCGTAGTCGATATCGTCGCTTCCTATCAGGCAGTAGAGGCGCTGAAGTATTTGGTCGACGCGAATGACAATAGACGCAACAGCTTAGTCACGTTTGATGTATGGAATAACCGCTATTATGAAATGAAGCTTGGAGAGCCTACGATTAACTGTCCTTGCTGTCAGTTGAAGGAATATCCCGCCCTGGACAAGTTCGACCGGGACTCGGCGATTTCCTTATGCGGGCGAGGCACGGTGCAGATTGCCGGGAGCGGACCGATGGATTTGGAGCTTTGGCGACATAGGCTGGAGCCTGTATGCGTAAAGATTATGGTAAATCCTTATTTGCTAAAGGCAGAGCTGCAAGGCGGCGAACAGCTTGTGCTGTTCCCCGATGGCCGCGTATTCGTTCAGGGGACGGATGACTTGGTTCGGGCGAAAACCTTGTATGCCCGTTATATCGGATCATAAATAGGAGGGATATCGAAGATGAGGGATTTCCGTTTGTATGCAATAACAGGAGAGCAATTCCATCCGAATCGGGATTTGATCGAGGTCATGGAAGAAGCGATCCAAGGCGGAGTGGATATTATACAGCTGCGGGACAAAACAAGCGCCAAACCGGAGCTGCTGCGCAAAGCTAGGGCGCTTAGGGAATTAACCCGCAAGCATGGCGTAACCTTTATCGTCAACGATCATATCGATGTCGCGATGGAGGTTGATGCGGACGGCATTCATCTAGGACAGGGTGATGTATCCTTATTGGATGCAAGAAAGATCGTAGGCGACAAAATCATCGGTATTTCCACGCATGCGCTTCAAGAAGCATGGCTGGCACAGCAACAAGGCGCGGATTATATTGGCGTCGGTCCCGTATACCGCACGGCGACTAAAGCGGATGTCGTCGACCCAGTGGGCGTCTCGTATGTACGCGAGGTAACACAGCATATCCGCATTCCTTTCGTCGCTATTGGCGGGATTAAACTAAATAATGTGGATGAAGTCATTGGAGCGGGAGCGACGCGGATTTGCGCGGTGAGCGAGATTGTCGGGAGCAGCGATGTCAAAGGGACTTGCGAAGCGTTCCTGAGCAAGCTGAACAAATAGGAGGACACAGCACGTGGAACTTATAATCAATGGATTAAAGCAGGAACTGGACGCACGCACGATTCAAGATGTCATTGAGCATTTTGGATTGGCAGGAAAGCCGGTTGTCGTAGAAGCGGGCGGCGTTGTGCTGAAGACGGAACAATGGGCGGATACGGAAGTTCATCACCGGATGCCGATCGAGCTCGTACATTTTGTAGGAGGAGGCTGACGAATGAAACACGACGTTCTGCGTATAGGCAACCATGAATTAACATCGCGCTTTTTCATCGGTACCGGACTGTTTCCCAATCCATACGTTCAGATGGAAGCGATCAAAGCTTCGGGTGCTCAAGTATTGACCTTTGCCATTCGGCGAATAAACCTCGAGTCCACGGAGGATGATTCGATCCTTCAGCATTTGCAGAATGAGCCATACACCTACCTGCCGAACACATCCGGCGCGCGAACGGCTGATGAAGCGGTACGCATCGCCCGGTTGGCGCGCGCTTCCGGCTTGAGCGATTGGATCAAAGTAGAGATTAGCGCGAATGAACGCACGCTGCTGCCGGACCCGATCGAAACGTTGAAAGCTACGGAAATACTCGTCCGAGAAGGCTTCACCGTTCTTCCTTATATATCGGACGACCCTATTATATGCAAGCGTCTGGAAGAGGCCGGAGCTGCGGCAGTCATGCCGGGAGCAGCACCGATCGGCACGGGACTTGGGATTCTTAATCCTTATAACCTTGGTCTAATCGTTGAGGAAGCGAAAGTGCCGATCATTGTGGATGCCGGTCTTGGTTCAGTGAGCGATGTAGCCCAGGCCATGGAGCTCGGAGTATCCGGCGTATTGATGAATACGCCCGTAGCGAAAGCGACCGACCCGGTCGGCATGGCGGAAGCGATGAGAATGGGGATTGAAGCCGGAAGGCTAGCGTATCTATCCGGAAGGATCGATAAGAAGCGGTATGCGTCGGCAAGCAGCGGGTTCGAGGAATATAAGCTGAAATAATTACATTAACGAAAGCTGGTTCGCGAGATGAAACAAAGCATATTGGTCATGGGCGGGGGAGTCATCGGTTTATCCTGCGCGCTGGAGTTGCAGAGGCGGGGACATCAGGTAACGGTGCTGGAAATCAATCGCTGCGGAGGGCAGGCTTCCGGTGCGGCCGCCGGCATGCTGGCGCCTTATTCCGAGAATGTCGAGAGCCCGGATGCCTTCTTCCGATTTTGTCTGCAAAGCCTGCAGCTATACCTGGAGTGGCAACAAATGGTGAAGCAGGTCTCGGGACGCAATTTCGAATATACCAACTCTGGCAGTCTCTATATTGCCTACCATGAGGCGGATTTGCTAGCCCTGGAAGGCAGGCTGCTATGGCAGCAGCAGTTCGGATCCTCCGGCAGCATACTGGAGGGAGAGGCTTTATTCGCTCTCGAGCCTAATTTGTCGAGGAACGTACGGGCAGCTCTTCATACGCCGGAAGAGAGCCATCTCTACGCGCCGCATTATGTAATCGCTCTGGAGCAAGCTTGCCGATTAACAGGGGTCGACATTCACGAGAATTTAGGCAAGCTGTCCGTCAGCGAATGGCGGGACGCCATTGTCGTTCAGTCAGCGGATCAAAAGAGGTTCAGCGGAGACAAACTGCTTGTATGCTCCGGAGCATGGGTGCAGGAGCTTGCCGATACGTTCGGCATCCGCATTCCCGTATACCCGATCCGAGGCCAAATTTGTGCTTATGAGGCAGACGAGAAGCCTGTTCGGCATATGGTTTTTAGCAATCAGGGTTATCTAGTAGGCAAAGAAAACGGTACGTTGGTATGCGGAGCTTCGGAGGATGTTGCCGGCTTCGATACTTCGGTGACGGACAAGGGGATCGACAGGCTGAGGAAATGGAATAAACAAGCGTTTCCTTTCCTTGAGCAGCGGACTCCCTTCCACCGATGGGCGGGGCTGCGTCCTTCCACCCAGGACGGCCTTCCTTTGATCGGCACGCTGGGAGAGGCCGGACATGTGGCATTCGCGGTCGGTCATTACCGCAACGGCATTCTGCTTAGTCCGGCTACCGCCAAGCTTGCTGCCGATTGTCTGGAAGGCAAGGATACAGCCGAATATAATCAAGCTTTCTCACCGGAACGGTTTGGAAGAAGGGGTTGAGCGTATAGATGGATACTTATTCAAGACAACAGGTTGCAAGGGCTTTAACGATCGCAGGCTCCGATAGCGGCGGCGGGGCGGGCATACAGGCCGATCTGAAAACGTTCCAAGAGCTTGGCGTCTACGGCATGTCCGCCATTACGGCAGTGACTGCTCAGAATACCCTCGGGGTACATGGCGTATATCCGATGAGCACGGATGCGATCATTCAGCAGATTCTCACGGTAGGCAACGATATCGGAGTGGATGCCGTTAAGACGGGCATGCTGTTCAGCAGCGAAATCATCGTTGCGGTTGCCGAAGCGATCCAGACTTTCGGATGGACGAAGGTTGTCGTGGATCCCGTCATGGTAGCCAAGGGCGGCACCGTCCTGCTGCAGGAAGAGGCGATTCGCGCTTTGACGGGCAAGCTATTGCCGCTTACGGCAGTCGTGACGCCAAACCTTCCGGAAGCGGAGCAGCTTACGGGCAGCCCGATTCGGAGCAAGACGGATAAAGAAGAAGCGGCGAAGCGGCTAGCCGGCTTCGGCGCCCGGTATGTCATCATTAAAGGCGGTCATGACGAAGGAGAGCAAGCGGTGGACTTGTTGTTCGACGGCCGTTACTTTACCGAGCTGGCGGGCAAACGGATAGCGACAAGGCACACGCACGGTACGGGATGCACGTTCTCGGCCGCGCTTACGGCCGGCCTCGCCCGGGGGCTGGACGTCGAGAGCGCCATGCGGGAGGCCAAAGCTTTCATTCAAGCGGCGATCGGGGACGGAATCCATATCGGCGGCGGCCGCGGTCCAACGAACCACTGGGCGTACAAGCGCAGCCAATCGTCTACCTCCATGCTGTCAAGCGAAAACGCAAGCAAATAATGGCATTTCTTTCGATAATAAATGCTACTGCCCTTTTAAGCCGATGCCATCCAAATATGGAATCAAAAATCAGCTTAAACCCTCCGAATTTCGGTTTTACTTTGCATAAGGATGGGCGTATGATTTGTTCAACAACTAAATGAGTCAAACGCTAAATTCCCGAACCGGGAAACGGGGGAACCAACCGAAACCATTCCAATGGTTTCATGGGGTGAATCCTTTCGCTTGCCTTAGCAAGCATGAGGTAGGGCACTCTCAAGCCCGAATCCGACAGCTAACCTCGTAAGCGTATTGTGAGAGAACCGCGATCGTGCCTTGCATAGGCTCGTCTTTTCGTTATGCAAGAAGTCCGAGAGTAGAGTGTCTCTGCTCTCAGGGCTTTTTTTTGTTGCGTAAAAGCATAATATCCGCGAGGAGGCTGACCCATGAATGCGATCGAAATTCATAATCTGACCAAAACGTACGGCAAAGCAAGAGGAATAACGGACATTAGTTTTTCCATCGAACAGGGAGAAATCTTTGGTTTTATCGGACCGAACGGGGCAGGTAAATCTACGACGATCCGAACGTTGCTGTCTCTCATCTATCCGACAAGCGGCAGCGCGGCTATTTTCGGCAAAGACTGCATCAAATTTGCTCCGGAAATCAAAAGGGAAATCGGATATTTGCCGTCGGAGGTTTTTTATTACGACAATATGAAGGTCGCAGATCTGTTATATTATTCGGCCAGCTTTTACAAAAAGGACTGCAAAAAAAGAATAAAAGAATTGGTTGAAATCATGGATCTGGATATCACCAAAAAAATCGACGACCTGTCTCTGGGCAACAAAAAGAAGGTGGGCATCGTTCAAGGGCTGCTCCATAGCCCCAAGCTCATCATTCTAGACGAGCCTACCAGCGGGCTTGATCCGCTCATGCAGCAAAAGTTTTTCGAATTGCTTGAAGAAGAAAATAAAAGAGGGGCCACGATATTATTTTCATCACATATATTAAGCGAAGTTCAGCGGCTATGTAATCGAGTTGCGATTATAAAAGAAGGTAAGATCGTTACGGTCGAAAAAATCAGTACGTTAAAAGAAAACAACTATAAAAAGTTTACGGTAGAAACGTCGGAACAAATCGAGCGCGAATACTTCAATATCACCGGCGTGAACCATATTGCGGCGAATGGGAATACGACGAGTTTTTTATTTAAAGGCAATATCAATCTGGTAATGAAAAAAATAGCCGAAATCGAAATCGAGAACCTGTGGATCGAAGAGCCGAGCCTTGAGGAAATCTTTATGCATTATTACGAAAAAGGGGTCTGATCGGCGATGAATATGTTTGTGCATGAGTTGAAGGCGTACAGAAAATCGATGCTCGTATGGACGTGCTCCTTAATTGGCATTCTGATCTTGCTCATGTCGCTTTTCCCTGCCGTTTCAAAGGACATTGACGAATTTTCCAAAGTGCTGGAAGGGTATCCGGAGGGCATCAGAAAAGCGCTCGGCATTGAAATCGAAAGCATGGGGACGATTCTCGGCTTTTATGGTTATATTTTCATGTACATTACGCTCGGTGGCGCTATTCAAGCAATGATTCTGGGAACGTCGATCGTCTCCAAGGAGGTTCGCGACAAAACGGCAGACTTTCTCTTGACGAAGCCGGTATCGCGTACGCAAATCATGACCTCCAAGCTGCTGGCTGCGGTCGTTTCCTTATCGGTAACGAATGCGTTTTATCTTATTGCGGCTAATCTCATTGCCGTTCAGGTGAAGACGGTTGAGTATAGCGGGAAACTGTTCTTTATGATTTCAATCACGCTGTTGTTTATACAGCTTGTTTTTTTGGCCATAGGCATTATCGTATCCGTCGTTTTTCTTAGAATAAAAGCCGTGCTATCCGTTTCGCTCAGTACGGTGTTTGCCTTTTTCGTCATCGGCATGCTCGTATCGGCGGGCGATGAGGGGACCAAACGTTATTTGTCTCCCTTTAAATATTTTGAACCCAGAACTATTATCGAAAGCGCCAACTATGAAGCTCCCTTTATTGCAGCGGCAATCGGAATCATTGTGGTTTGCATCGCCGCCAGCTATGTCGTCTATTTGAAAAAAGATGTTCATGCTGTATAAGCGAATACGAAGAGGAGGGGTACAACATTGAATATTTTCGTTCGGGAATTGAAATCGTACCGGAAATCGATTATTTTTTGGAGTATCGGCATCATTCTGCTGGTCGCCAGCGGCATGAATAAATATGAAGCAACGGCATCCGGCGGACAGCTGGACAGCGTGATGGATGATATGCCTAAGGCACTCAAGGCGTTAATGGGGTCAGGGGATTTAGACTTGTCCAAAGCTAGCGGTTATTATGGTATTCTGGTCGTATACTTTTTGTTGATGGCAACGATTCACGGGGCTATGCTCGGAGCAAATATAATCGCAAAGGAAGAACGGGACCGAACGGCGGAGTTTCTATTTGCCAAACCGGTATCGAGGACTGCCGTCGTTACGGCGAAATTGCTGGGCGCGTTGGCCAATATCCTCCTATTGAATATCGTGACCTGGGCGTCGAGCGTCGCAATCGTCGGGAACTACAGCAAGGGTGAAGCTGTAAATGGCGATATTGCCATCGTCATGGCGGGTATGCTTCTTTTGCAGCTTCTCTTTCTGGTTATAGGAACCGCCATCGCGGCCGCATACGCCAATCCCAAGAAGGCAGCTTCGCTTGCAACCGGCATCCTGCTTATTACGTTCATTCTGTCGATTGCAATCGATCTGAACGATCAACTCGAAACGTTGAGGGTGTTCACGCCGTTTAAGTATTTCGAAGCCAAAGACATCATGTACGGCGGGGGATTGAATATCGTATTCGTTCTCTTATCTATCGTTTTGATTGCAGTTTTAACCGTAATAACGTATATCTTATTTAAGAAACGCGATTTGCATGTTTAAGAGATTTATAAATGGTAATACCTCTATAAAAAAGGAAGTGTCGAACGATGAATTTAGAAGAGGTTATGCAGGAGCTTGAAGCGCTCGGCAAGGAACGAATGAAGAAAATGTACATTTCTAATGGCGCGCACGAGCCGCTCTTCGGCGTCGCTACGGGCGCTATGAAGCCTATTTTCAAAAAAACGAAAATCAATCAGCCTTTGGCTGAGCAACTGTACGCCACAGGGAATTACGATGCGATGTACTTCGCTGGTATCATTGCCGATCCCAATGCGATGACGGCAGCGGATTATGATCGCTGGATGGACGGCGCTTATTTTTATATGCTGTCCGATTTTGTCGTTTCGGTTACGTTGGCGGAAGCGGATATTGCGCAAGAGGTTGCCGACAAATGGATCGCAAGCGGCGACGAGCTGCGAATGTCGGCGGGCTGGAGCTGTTACTGCTGGTTGCTGGGCAATCGGAAGGACAGCGAATTCGACGAAACCAAATTAGCCAATATGCTCGAGCTGGTGAAAAATACGATCCACGATGCTCCCGAACGCACGAAATATTCGATGAATAACTTCATGTACACGGTGGCGATATCCTATGTGCCGCTCCATGAGAAGGCGACTGAGATTGCAGAATCGGTAGGCCCTGTGGAAGTCAGTAAAGTCAAGAAACCGACCAAGCTCATACACGCTTTGGCTAACATCCAGAAGGAAACGGCAAAAGGGAGGGTTGGGTTCAAACGCAGACATGTAAGGTGTTAAGCGCCGGCTGCGATCGAGCTCCGTTTTCGGGTAATGCGATTTAGAGGCTGGCTGACGATTTGTATGTTTTTTCGTACAATACGCTGACCCGATTCGCCGTCCTGTCCACTTTGTACGATTTTTCATATAAAAGACGACTCTTAAACCCGTTGCTAGCTCGTATTGTATGATTTATCGCACAAATCAACCGTTTGGACACCATTCCCTAGGTGAATTGTAAGATTTTTCGTACAACCTTCCAATGCACGCAATAGTAGATGTTTGAACCGAAAAAGCCGAGAGTCCTTGTAAATAAGGATTCTCGGCTTTTTTGCGCCCAGCTCAGGAGGCTTACGCCTCCATCTTCTGAGCGGAGTGCAGCTTATAGTAGCGACCCCGAAGGGCCATTAGCTCGTCATGCGAGCCGGATTCGGCAATGCCTTTGTCGGCTACGTACATGATCCGGTCGCAGTTCTTAACGGTGGAGAGACGATGCGCGATAATGAACGAGGTGCGTCCTTTGAGCAATTCGTTCAAGCCCCGCTGAAGCAAGCGCTCGGTCTGGGCATCGATGGATGAAGTAGCCTCGTCCAATATAAGGATGCGCGGATTGGCAAGCAGCGTGCGGGCGAACGAGATGAGCTGACGCTGACCTTGCGAAAGCTTCGAACCCCGTTCATTAACTTCCGTCATATAGCCTTTCTCGAACTCGCGAATGAACTCGTCGGCGCATACGGTTTTGGCAGCGGCGATAATCTCTTCTTCGGTGGCGTCGAGCTTGCCGTAACGGATATTGTCCATAATCGTGCCGGAGAAGATGAAGCTGTCCTGCAGCATGATGCCCATTTGACTGCGCAGCGACTTCAGCTTCACTTCCGATATATCATGGCCGTCGATAAGAATCTTGCCGCCCGTCACGTTATAGAAGCGCGAGATCAGATTGACGACCGTCGTCTTGCCGGCGCCTGTCGGACCGACGAGGGCGATGCTTTCGCCGGCTTGAATATCGAAGCTCAGATTTTCCAGCACATTGTGGCCTGGATCATAGGCGAAGGTCATATCGTCGAACGTTACCCGTCCTTGGATAGGCGGCAGCTCGCGTGCCTTCGGAATGTCGCTCACGGTTACCGGCTCATCTAGCGTCTCGAAGATCCGTTCGAGATAAGCCACGGCGTTGATAAAGCTGTTATATAAGTTGGATATGCTCAGGATCGGCTGCCAAAAGCGCGCGGCATAGCTGCTCATGGCGAGTATGACGCCGAATGTAACCTCTGCTGGTCCCAGCGACAGCAAGCCGACGAAGAAGATGGCCGTCGTCACGATGGCCGCCAGGTTGTCTACCGAGAACGGGATTAGGAAGTTGAAATACATCGCTCTCATCCACGTATTGCGGTAATTGTCGGACAGACGGGTCATCGTGCCTTCGTTATGCTTCTCGCGGGTAAAGATTTGGGTGACGCGAATGCCGCTGATGCTCTCCTGCATGTATGCGTTCATATTGGAGCTTTTGTTGGATACCGCTTGCCACGCCCGGCGCTGCTTGGTCTTAATGAGCAGCATGATGCCGAGGAAGATGGGCAGGCCTCCGAGAATGACAAGCGATAGCTTAGCATTAACGGCGAACATAAACGCTCCGATGAAGAGCAGGTTCAAGATTTCCAAGATAAAGTTGATGATGCCGTTGGACAGCACATCCGATACCGAGTTGACGTAATTGACGACCCGGATGAGAATCTTGCCTTGTGGACGGTCGTCATAATATTGGAACGGCAGCTCCTGCAAGTGCTTGAACAGATCCGTGCGGATATCAAAGATGATATCCTGTCCGACACGGGTCATAATGCGCGAGCGGATCGTGGCGAGAATGACGCTGACGACAATCGTGGCAAGCGTCAGAGCCGACAACCAGATAAGCGACTGTTTGTCCTTCGCGGGAATAGTCACATCGATGACATGCTGGATGATAAGCGGCGCAGATAGGGCGATGCCCGCAGACAGGGCGCTCAGTATGAAAGCAATAATCATCGGTTTTTGGTGGCGCCTGATATAGACAAGCGCCCGCCGGAAGTGTCGGATGTCAAAGGGGGACTCCAAATTCTCGTCGATGTCGAATTTATTTCTGGCCATGAGTAGTCACATCCCTTTCAATGCCCTCATTCTGCAGAATGAACACGTCGTAGTAATAGCCGCGCTTCGCCAAAAGCTCGGCATGCGTACCTTCTTCAATGACGCGGCCGTTGTCTAGAATCAGAATACGGTCTGCCTGCGCCGTCGTAGACACGCGCTGGGCGATTATGATCTTTGTGCAGGAGAAGTCCAATTCCCGCAAGCTCTTCTGAATATGCTCCTCCGTCTCAAGGTCGACGGCCGAAGTCGTGTCGTCGAGAATGAGGATAGGAGGCTGCACGGCCATGGCGCGTGCCAAAGCGATGCGCTGCTTCTGTCCGCCTGACAAGCCGACGCCGCGTTCGCCGACGATCGTATTATAGCCGTCGGGCATCTTGCCGATGAAGTCGTGGGCGGCGGCGAGCTTCGCGAACCTCGTCACTTCCTCCTCCGGCATATCCGGATTACCGTATGCGATATTGCCGTCTATCGTATCGGAGAACAGCAGGACATCCTGCGTGGCTACGCCGATATTGCCGCGAAGCTCATCGAGCTCCAGCTTGCGCACGTCGATGCCGTCTACAAGGACGCTGCCCTTCGCTACGTCATAGAAGCGCGGAATCAGATTGATTAGCGTTGTTTTGCCGGATCCGGTTGCGCCCATAATGGCAATCGTCTCGCCCGGCTCAACGGTAAAGCTGATATCCTCAAGCACCGTTACGTTGTCGTATTTGAAGCTTACGCGGTCGAATTGGATGCGGCCCTGGTAACGTCGCTTATCAACCGCGTTGTGCTTGTTGACGATGTCAGGATGCGCGTAATAGACATCGATGATTTTGTTAAGGCTTGCAAAAAATCGCTGAATGTCATTAATGATAATGCCGATGTTGCGCATCGGGTTGGACAGTCCCCATATGAGCGCGGAGAAGGCGGAAAATTCACCGAAGGTGATGCGCCCATCCATGATGAATAGACCTCCTGCAAGCATAAGGATTACGCTGAATGCTTGGGAGAACGTTTCCAGGTACGGGAAGTAGTCAAGCCACACCATAGCCGCGGTCTTGTTCGCTTTGGCGTAGCTGATATTTTTCTCCGTAAATTTCTGAACCTCGAATTCTTCTCTAGCAAATGCCTTGACGACGCGATTGCCGGCGATATTTTCCTGAGTGGTCGTATTCAACTGCGAGAGACGTTCCCGTAGGTCGACATACATCGGGCGGACGCGTCTGGCGAAAATAAAGGCCACGATAAAAATCGGCGGCGACAGAAGAAGCAGCCACAGAGTCAGCTCGACGTCAATGAAGAAGAAATAGACGACGGCCGCTGCGAACACGGTCAGCGATTCGATGATCGTCTTGATGATCCACGCCAAGGAGTGTCTCACCATATCGAGATCGCCCGTCATCTTGGTCATCAGGTCTCCCGTGCGGTTGCGGTCGTAGTACTTCATGTCCTGGCCTTGAATTTTGTTGTACAAATAAATTCGGACGCGGTAAAGCATGTTCTGTGATGCTCGTTCATACATGATGGTCGTAAAATAAGCCAGTCCCGTGCGGAGCAAGGAAAAGCCGATCATGCCGAGGCAAAGACCGATCAGCAGCGCCTTCTCGCGCGATAGATTTTGCATGGCATTGTCGCCTGCGATAAACGTATCGACAATGCGTTGACCGATGTACGGGTTAATAATGGTGAGCGAGGAGCCAACGACAGATAGGCATAACGCAAGAATATACCGTACACGATCTCCTTTTAAATTGAGCCATAACCACTTGAATTGAAACATCTGATCACCGATTTCTGTAAGTTTCTAGATTCTGAATTTCGGAGTGAAAAGCCCCCCCTGTTCATGGATGGGTTGCATCCAATCGAACTGAGACGGCTCCTCTTGAATATTACTATGGAAATTATAACATGTGAATTGGAAATATTGCGGAACTATTTTTTTATATTTAATTGATACAAATTTATATGACAATGATATATATCTAAGGGTGAATAGATGCAAAAACACTAATTTGGAGCAGAAAAATGTTAATTTTTATTGCCAACCATACCGTCCATGAATCCTTTTGGGTGATTGGCGCCGCCGGTCGTTGCATAATGTGCAACAGAATGGGGGAAATGGGCTGTTGAAGAGGGCCTCGTTGCACAATATGCAACGGAATTGGCTCAGAACAGGCAAAATAGAGACTTCATAGGTCTATCTGTTGCATAAAGTGCAGTGGGGATGGTCACTTGGAGCACGAGCGGGTCGTTCTGTTGCATAAAATGCAACGAGATCAGTATTAACAGGATATACAGTCATCAAATAAACCCTGATCGTGTTTAATCAGGGGGCAAGCCATGTTCTCACCGTTAGACACAACGACAGTATTTTTTATCAATGAAAAAACAGCCGCTAATACTGAATAAGTCTCTCCTTATCATTCCATTGCCCGTACATTTTATTGTTTCGCGTGTGCTCGATAAATTTGGTTAACCGGTTCTGGAATAAGGCTGCGTCATGGCGCACGGACTGGATATTGTCGATGCGAATGCGCTTATAGAGATCGGGCATGCCTTGAAAGTTCGCATAAAGCACTTCGTCCTCGCGTAATAGGGCCCATATATCTTCATGGACAACGAAGGCTTCAGCGCTCATGTCGGGCAGCACTTTGCGCCCTGCCTCCGTCATCAGCCCGAGCTTTTCCAAACGGCGGACGCGCTCTTTGTTGAGCTCCGTCCAATTGCTCTTTTTTCTGCGAGGGGAGAATCGTTGCGCCGTCTTCTTGTCGTACATTTTTTTGGTGCTGTCAATCCATCCGTAACATAACGCTTCTTCAACGAAATCGACGTAGTTTGAGGAATAATCAGCTGTAAGCACCCAACAATAATCTTCCGCTTGGTGATTATCGTTTAGCCAATTTCTCCAGTCTTGCCGGTTGTCTGCCCGTACGATGTTATCAATAATCATGGTTTCGATCACCTTTCATGAAGTTTAGCATAGTAAGTAATAATGTTAATACCATTGTAACCCGTCATGTCTGACAACAGTATGTCAGTGTTCAGCTGCGCTTGCTATCGCGCCTTGGGTTATGATAACTTAGAATTACGAATATGAAGGGGGTGAGGTAGGTGAATCACGAAATGGCCAACAACCGTATTAGCCAGCTGCCGATTGCAACGGCTGGCATTGTTCATGCGTTTTCCGCGAACGGGATCAGTCTGTCCAATTACGATCATACGTTTGAACCATTCGCGAGAAGACGCCTACCTTAACCACAACGGATTGTTTTTAGCATCCAGAGGGTCGCGGGCTTGTTGCCGCGGCCCTTTTTTTGTACGCGAGGAGGGTCTTCATCCAACAGGAGGCTCTTAAAATGATAATTGTTAACGTTCAACAAATAAAAAAATACCATGCGGCGAACCTTGTATTGGACGGGGTGACGCTACAGCTTCAAGAAGGAGAAAAGGTTGGCTTGATCGGCTGCAACGGCAGCGGGAAATCGACGCTGCTTCGGCTAATTTCGGGTCATGACGGAATCGACGAGGGGATGCTGACCGTTAAGAGGGATTTGCGTATCGGCTACCTGCCGCAAATTCCTGCGGAATTCGAGCAGCTTACCGTATATGAGGTGCTCGCTTACGGATATCGCGAGCTTATCGGCACGAAGCGGGAAATGTCGGAGCTGGAGCAGCGAATGTCAAGCTCCGATGCGGCATCGAATCCAGCGCTGCTGGAGGGATTGCTGGAGGCTTACGCCTTGGCGCAAGAGCGCTACGAGCGAGGCGGCGGATATGACATGGATACGGTTATCGCTCAAGTGGCGAGCGGATTGCAAATCGACCGCCGCAATGACGGACGCAAGTTCGGCAGCTTATCGGGCGGCGAGAAGACGCGCATTGTGCTTGCGTCCCAGCTTGTCGTTCGTCCGGCCTTGCTGCTGCTGGATGAGCCGACGAATCACCTGGATCTCAAAGGTATCGAGTGGCTCGAGCAGTTTCTGCAGCGTTACGAAGGCGCATGCGTGATCGTGTCGCATGATCGTTATTTCCTCGATGCCATGGGGACAAAGATGATCGAGCTGGAGGATGGCGAAGCGCATACGTACCTCACCAACTACAGCGGTTATATAAAGGAGAAGGAAGAGCGTCTTATGCAGCAGTTTGCTCACTATCAAGAGCAGCAGAAGGCGATCAAAAAAATGAAAGAAACGATTCGACAGCTGGAGGAATGGGGGCGCATCGGAGGGAACGAGAAGTTTTTCAAACGGGCAGCTTCGATCCGTAAAGCTTTGGATAGAATGGAGACAGTGAAACGTCCCGTCTTGGAGCGGAAAACGGCGGATTTCGAGCTGTCTCCTCTTGAACGATCCGGTCGCAAGGTCCTCGCATTCGAAGGCGTGACGAAACAATTCGCAGGGAAATCGATACTGAACGGAGCAGAGGGAAGTCTGATGTACGGCGAGAAGGTTATGCTGCTCGGAGACAACGGATCGGGAAAAACGACGCTGTTCAAGCTGCTTCAGAACGTCATGGATCCGGATGGAGGCAAGGTGGAGCTGGGAGCGCGCGTGGAAATTGGTTATTTGGCGCAGCAGGAGCCGGTTAGCGATCGTAAGCTGACGGTGCTGGATTACTTCCGCATCGAGGGAGGCATGGAGGAAGGGGAGGCGAGAAGCGTGCTGGCGCAATATTTGTTCTATGGCGCCGACGTATTCAAGCCGCTGCACATGATCTCGGGAGGCGAATGGTCGCGACTGCGCTTAGCCTTGCTCGTAAGGCGAAAGCCGAACCTGCTTCTGCTGGATGAGCCGACGAATCATCTTGATGTCGCCTCTCGTGAAGCGCTTGAGGAAGCGCTGGAGCAATTCCCGGGCACGATATTGGCGATTTCGCATGACCGGTATTTCATTAATCGTCTCGCGAAGCGCGTCTGGGAGCTGGAGCAAGGCAAGATTGCCACTTATCTTGGCAATTACGATGACTATAGAGCGAAACGCGGCGAAAGGCAGGTATCGGCACCCGTACAGCTGCCGAAGGAAGCCAAAGGGCCTCATGGCGGCGGCTCGGACCGCCAAAACGAACGAAGACGCGAGCAACTGGAGCTCGACATTGCTGCCATGGAAGAGGAACTGGCTCTTGCGGATGAAGAGCTGCACCGGCTCGATATCAGCGGCGATGCCGCAAGCCTTGAAGCCAAATGGCATGACAGGGAAGCGTTGCAAGCGAAGCTGGATACGATTATGGCTTCTTGGCTGGAGCTGTCGGACTCTAGTCATTGACTTAGAACCGAGAAAGGACCTCGGCCTCCACATTGACAGTGGAGGCCGAGGTCCTCTTGCGTTGTAACGGGATATTAAAGCTGCTTCAAGAACGTTACGATCGTAAGCAAGCCTTTGTCGAAGTTCTCGAGATTGAAATGCTCGTTCGGCGCATGCAGGTTTTCGTCCGGAAGGCCGAAGCCCATCATGACGACGGGAGCTTGCAGGATGCGGGAGAACGTCTCGACGATCGGAATCGATCCGCCGTCCTTCGTGAACAGCGCGCGAGTGCCGTACACTTGCTCATAAGCGTCCGCTGCCTTTTGCAGGATGGGATGCGTAGGATCCATATTGAACGCCGGAGCTTGCTCGCCGCGCCGAATAATCAGCTTCGCGCCCGGCATGACGCGGGCTTCCAGATGCGCCGTAATACGATCAAGGGTGAGAGCGGGATCCTGATCGCCGACAAGACGGCAGGTGATTTTGGCATGAGCCTCCTTCGGGATGACGGTTTTTGTGCCTTCGCCTTGGAAGCCGCCGTAAACGCCGTTCAGCTCGAGCGTTGGCCTTGCGCCTGTCCGCTCAACGAAAGAATAGCCTCCTTCTCCGTAAAGGGCTTCGAGTCCAAGATTGCTTCTTAACTGTTCTTCATCGTGATTTTGCTTGCGAAACTCATTGCGCATGTCCGAGGAAAGCTCAGGCACGCCTTCGTAGAAGCCGTCAACCGCGACGCGTCCTTGATCGTCGTGCAAGGAAGCGAGCAGGGATACGAGCGCGTGAAGCGCGTTCGGAACGCCGCCGCCGAATGTGCCGGAATGCAGGTCGGTATTGGCGGTCGCGATCGCGACTTCAAGCGAGCAAAGTCCGCGCAAGCCCGTCGAAATAGCTGGTTTCTCCGGTGCTAGAAGCGAGGTGTCGGATATAAGCACAACATCCGAAGCCAGCTTGTCTGCATTTTCCTTCATAAATGCGGGCAGATTCGCGCTTCCGATCTCTTCTTCGCCTTCGATGCAAATTTTCACGTTTACCGGAAGCCCGTTTTCTTGCTCCAACAGCGCTTCAATCGCCTTCATGTGCAGGAACAGCTGTCCTTTATCATCCGTTGCGCCGCGCGCATACAGCTTGCCATCGCGAATGGTCGGCTCGAACGGAGGCGTATCCCAGAGATGCAGAGGGTCAACGGGCTGCACGTCATAGTGACCGTAGACAAGCACGGTCGGTTTGCCGGGCGCGCCTATATGCTCCGCGTATACGATCGGATGGCCTTTCGTGGCAACGATCTCTACCTTCTGCAGACCGGCTTTCTCCAATTTGGCAGCCACCCACTTCGCGGCGTCGATCATATCGTTCTTATGCTCGGACAATGCCGAGACGCTCGGTATCGTTAGAAATTGTTTGAGCTCGTCTAGGTGCTGCTCTCTTTTGTTCCGGAAATAGCTTTCATAGCTCGCGTTGCTCACGGCATAAACCTCCTCGTTCATTATTCCTTTAGTATACCTGTTCGGATAGGCAAGTTAAACTTGTCGCGAAACGAGACGCTTGCTAAGCATCGATAAAAGTCGGTTTTATCTACCAATTGTGTTGTTTTGACGGACTGACACGGGTCTTCGCCGCATGATAACTTGAAAGAGTCAGGCATACCATGTACGGCGGAGGGATGAACCGATGAGAAAGATGAACCCGGTCGCAGTCTCGAAAGCGGCCATTAATGATCGATTTTGGAGTCCAAGGCAGGAGCTGGTACGGGACGTCGTCGTGCCCTATCAATGGGAGGCGCTTAATGATCTTATCGAAGGCGCGGAGAAGAGCGGTACGATAGCCAACTTTCGAGCTGCTGCGGAAGGCAGGCAGGGGGAGCATCACGGCTTTGTTTTTCAGGATAGCGATTTGGCAAAATGGCTGGAGACGGTCGGCTTCGTGCTTCAGCAGGGCCGCGACGAAGAACTGGAGAAGCTGGCGGATGCCGCAATCGAGCTGATCGGCAACGCCCAGATGGATAACGGTTATATCGGCACCTATTATCAGCTTCAAAAGCCGGGGGAGCAATGGGAGAACGTAAGGGACGACCATGAAATGTATAACGCAGGTCACTTCATGGAAGCTGCGGTAGCTTATTACGAAGCGACTAACAACGCCAGAATACTCGATATCATGTGCAAATTCGCGGATCATATCGTAGAGACGTTCGGACCGCGCGAGGGGCAGCTTCCCGGCTATTGCGGACATCCGGAAATAGAGCTTGCCCTGGTCAAGCTCTACAAGCTGACCGGTAATCGGTCGTATTTGGAAACGTCCCGTTTTTTTGTAGAGGAGCGAGGCCGAGATCCGAAATACTTCGACGTCGAGCTGGAGAAAAGGCTTGCCGCCGGACGCAAGGAACGCGTCGATCGCCGCCCGATGGACTACTTCCAGTCGCATGCGCCGATCCGCGAGCAAGGGACGGCGGACGGACACGCCGTGCGCGCCGTGTATTTGTTCGCCGGAGCGACGGATATCGCGAGCGAATACGGGGATGAATCGCTGCTATCCGCGGTCAAGTCGCTATGGGACAACGTCGTGCAGCGCCGAATGTATGTGACAGGCGGAATCGGCTCTTCGGATTATTACGAGGCGTTCTCGTTCGACTACGATTTGCCGAGCGATCGCGCCTATGCCGAGACCTGCGCAGCGATTGGCTTCTTGAACTGGGGGCAGCGCCTGCTGCAGATTGAGGCGGATTCGCGCTACGCCGATGTCATTGAGCGAGTGCTCTACAACGGCCTGCTAAGCGGCATTTCGCTGGACGGTCGAAGCTATTTTTATGTCAATCCGCTGGAGGTATGGCCCGTCGTTAGCGGGCGGAGAGACGATATCCCGAGCGCGAGAACGCGCCGGCAGCCTTGGTTCGGCTGCGCATGCTGCCCGCCGAATATCGCGAGGTTCATTGCCTCCTTGAGCAGCTATATTTACTCCGTGAACGAGAATGAGCTGTATGTACATCAGTACATCGGTAGCCAAACGGAGCAGATATTCCAAGGGAGCAGCATCGCCGTCCGCCAACAGACGGAGTATGCTTGGACGGGGAGCGTTAAGCTCGAGATTACCGGCGGTCAGGCGGAATTTGCGCTTGCGCTCAGGCTTCCTTCATGGTCGCAGCGTACGGTCATTCGCTTGAACGGCGCCGTGATTGCAATCGCTGCCATTACCGAGAAGGGATATGCCAAAATTCAGCGAATATGGAACGAAGGCGACATCATCGAGATGGAGCTGGACATGAGCGTCGCACTCGTACGTCCGCATCCCGAGCTCCGGGAAGCAAGCGGCAAAACCGCGATTCAACGCGGACCTATCATCTATTGCTTGGAGGAAGCGGACAACGGAGCCAATCTTCGCGATCTGCAGCTTTCCTCGGAAGCGGCATTCGAAGGGGCGTTCGTTCCGGATCTGCTGGAAGGCGTATATAGGCTGGAATCGAACGATGCATGGCGGACGTCTTATGATGAGGTGTCCACCGAGCTGTACACGACAAAGCGTTATGCCAAGCAACATGCGAAAGCCGTATTCATTCCTTATTATGCTTGGGCCAACCGTGAGGAAGGCGAAATGACGGTTTGGATACGGGAAAGAGAAAGCGGATTACAATAGAGAGCCTTCAAACCGAAAGGGAGGCGGACGACGGATGAAAATACGGCGGGGCAGAGTATGGAGGATCCGTACGATACGGGGTAAATTTCTGATGCTTACCTTGCTGCTTACGGTCGTGCCGATGTTTGTCCTAACCTTTACCTTCCATCGCATAGCCGTACATTCCCTCGTCGGCAAGGCGGAGGAGCGCGCGACGCAATCGAGGCAAATGAGCGAGAGCTTCTTGAACCGCACGATTGCTGATCTTCACGATTTAACTAACGCTATTCTAGGCAACCCCGAAGTACAAGCGATATTGCAACTGCGCCCGGCGGACGATTACGATTTCCTTCGCAACGTAGAGCGGGTGAACAAAATTATCCGAGCGCAAACGCAGACGAAATCCTACATTATATCCACACTTGTATACGCCCCCGGCGGCGGTGAAAATCAAACGTTCTATCAAGGCAACGATTCGATCCGCTTCGGGGGTCTCCCGACTGAACTGGAAGCCCGCATTTATTATGACCAACTGCGCAGCGACAATCGCATCATGTGGCATGACGGCTCACCCTTTGAAGGCAACGGGAATGCTTCCGCGGATGATGAGCATCTGTATGTCGGCAAGCTGCTGCGGCAGACGGAAGGAAATTACGAAGATCTTGGTTTCTTGATGCTGGAAATCGAGAAGGTGCATTTTTTTAGCGGCATATCCGTGTTGGACCCGAATGATAAGGAGCAGTTCTGGATCGTGGACAGCGGCGGCAATTCGGTCTATCGGATGCCAGAAGGGGCCGTCGCGGATCATCGCGCGCTGCGCGAAGTCGCGGAAGCCGCAGCAAGCCGTCCGACGCAGGATAAAGGCTGGACGGATTGGAACGGCAAGCGGACGATGGTTTCTTACGCGCCGCTTGCGGCCAACCAATGGACGCTTCTGCACTTGGCCGAAGCGGACGCGTTATTAAAGGACGCGAATCAGATTGGCAGATGGACGATGGAAATATTTCTCGTCGTGTTCGTAATCGGCTGGATCGTCGCGTATCGGATGAGCGATACGATCAGGCGGCCGCTCCGCCGGCTGCGCCGCTTGATAGGCACGACGGGCGGCATGGCCTCGGCGCTCCCGCCTTTCGATCCGCTGGACGAAGTCGGACAGATCGGCGACCGATTCGAGCGGATGATGACAGAAAACAAGGAGCTGAACGAGCGGGTTTACGAGGCGCTGCTTTCGCGGAAGGAAGCGGAATTCCGGGCTTTGCAGGCGCAGATTAACCCCCATTTCCTATACAATACACTGGAATCGTTGAACGGCCTGGCGCTTGCGAGCGGTCATAACGAAATGTCCGAGGTCATTGGCGCGCTAGGCAAGTTTTTTCGTATCGCGCTTAGCCAAGGCAGCGAGGAAATTACCGTTGCCGACGAGGCAGAGCATGCGGGCGCGTACGTTCGCGTCCAACAATTCCGCTTCAAGGACAAGTTGGAATGGATATCGGAGATCGACGAAGATATTTTGCACTGCCGTGTGCCTAAGCTGATCTTCCAGCCCATCGTGGAGAACGCCATCTATCACGGGGCAAAGCGAAGGAAAGACGTAGTCTACCTAATGCTGTCCGGCGTTCGTGAAGAAGGACGACTGCGCTTCTCGATCAGCGATGACGGTAACGGTATACCTGAACAAAGGCTCGATGAAATTCGGCGAACGTTGAGTGGACAGCATGAGGAGGTCGGCGCAATCGGGTTCGGTCTAAGAAACGTGCATGAACGGCTGCGACATTACGGTTCCGAATTCGGCGTTCACATTGCAAGCGAGCTCGGAAAATATACGACGATTACTTTGTATGTTCCCATTCGTGAGGAGCAGTCTTAGAGGGGGAAAAAGATGCGTCGATTGCTGATCGTTGATGACGAACACCACATTCGCGAAGGCTTGAAGCATCTGATTGCTCAGATGGAGCTACCTGTCCAGGTTGCAGGCGCCGCCGAAGACGGGGAAACGGCGATGCGCCTATACGAGGAGCTGAAGCCGGACATTGTTCTTCTCGACATCAACCTGCCGGACTTCAGCGGATTGGACGTGGCACGTCGAATTCGGGCTATTGACGAAGAGACGCAGCTGCTGTTTCTGACCGGTTATAACTCTATGGCGTTTATTCGGGAAGCGATCACGCTCGAGACTGTCGATTATATGCTCAAGCCTATTACGAAGGATGAACTGACGTCCGGTCTGCTTCGGGCGGAGGAGCGATTGTCGAGACGCGGTCGGTTTGACGAAAGCGGTGATGCTAGACGGAGTCGGGAGCGTCACAGAATGCAGGAATACGCGCTGCTGGATTTGCTTCTGCAGCGGCGGTCTTGGGGTGACGCCATCGCGGAGCTGCGCGCTGCCGGGGCTCCGCTTGCAGAAGCGAAGCCGCCTTTCGCAGTGCTTTGCTGCGAGCTGGATGTGCTGCCCTCCCGGCTCTCGACGGCGGAGGATCGCCAACTGTACGGCCTCGCGTTCGCCAAGCTGGCGACCGAAGCGGCGCAAGTAAGCGCGGCGGCATACGGAGCGGCGACGTCTCTTGACCGGCTGCTTATCGTGCTCTCTTCCGCCGGAAGGGGAACGGTAACCGAGGCGGCCAAGAGCGTTCGAACCGCCGTCCAGTCGTATATGGACGTGTCGATTACGATCGGCGCAAGCCGGTTATTGTCGGAGCTGAAGCTGCTGCCGGAAGCTTATAGGGAAGCGCTGCATGCAGCAGAGCATAAGGGTTGGATAGGAGACGGGCAGATCATTCCGTACGAAAGCGTGCAAATCGCGACCACGAACAATCGAACGCTGCTCGACAAGGAGTTGATACTCCTGTCCGAAATCCGCGCGGGAAACGACGGCGCTGTGTTATCGATTCTGCAGGAATGGACGGCGCAATTCGCAAGCCTGCCATCGCGGCAAGTGAAGCTGATGGCGACGCAGCTCGTGCTCTATGTCATGCGGGTCGTTCAGGACTTTCCGCTGCCGGACAGGGGCGGGCGATTCTGCCGTGATCCGCTGCTCGAAATGTCGCGGATGACGAGCGGAAGCGACATTGTCGCTTTCATTTCCGATTATTTCTTGAAAGTCGGGAAATGGATTCGGGAATCGCGGGAGTTTGCCGTTCCGAAGATGTTTGAGGACGCGAGGCATTGGATACGCGAGCATTTACACGAAGAGGCGAGCCTGAACGGTCTCGCTGATTATTTGCACTTGAGCCCGAAGTACGTCAGCTCGCGCTTCAAGCAGGTGACCGGCGAGTGCTTTGCCGATTTTTTAAGCCGCGTTCGCTTCGAGCGGGCCAGGGAGCTGCTGCTCGATCCGGGACAAAAGGTGTCCGCGATCGCGGAGGCGGTCGGTTATAGCGATACGAACTACTTCAGCATGGCCTTCAAAAAAAATATGGGCCTGACGCCGTCGGAATTTCGCAAACGATACCTCTGAGCAACAGAGGTATCTATTTTGTTTATAGGGGCTACAAGCTGAAACAATCGGACCAAAACAAAGAGGACATGGAGCAACCTTATATTGGCCGTCACCGGAAAGTCGGATAATGAATGCGAAAGACTTATTTCCATATGGAGAGGGGATTCCAGCATGATGGTGATACGCAGACGAAGATGGTTTTTCCTATTGTTGGCTGTCTTGCTTGGCTTGATGGCAGCTTGCAGCTCGAACGGCGGCAATGGCAACGGAGACCCGACGACGGCCCCAAGCGAATCGAAGGCGCCGGCCGAAACGGAAAAGAGCGAAGCGCCGAAAGAAACGGTCAAGCTGAAGTTCATGTACTGGGGCAGCACGGACGAGAAGAAGGCAATGGATAACATGATCAAATCGTTCAATGAATCCCACTCTCACATCCAGGTGACGGGCGAGCATGTTCCAGGCGATTACAACACGAAGATGAATACATTGATGGCGGCTAACGAGCTGCCGGACGTCGCTTATCTGGGTGACGGCTTGACGAACAAATGGGGCAGCGAGGGCAAGCTGCTTGATTTCAGCCAATACTACGATACTTACCCCGAGCTGCAAAACAAGCTGAAAGCTTCGTATCTGTTCACGGAGCCAGGCAAAGCGGTGGCCAACTTTACCGCGCTCGAGGTTATGGTCCTCTACTACAACAAGGATATTTTCACGGAAGCAGGCATCGCGCTTCCGCCTTCCGATCCGACGCAAGCCTGGACGTGGGATGAGTTCGTATCCGTCGCCAAGAAGCTGACGAAAGACAACAAAGGCCGGAATGCGGAGGATCCGAACTTCGATGCGAAGAACATCGATACGTACGGCTTCTCGTTCGGTACCGACCGCGGCACGTACGGTCCGCTGCTCGAGAGCAACGGGGCAGGCATTCTGGACGATTCCGGCAAAAACTACGCGCTTAACCAGCCGGAGGCCGTCGAAGTGTTCCAGAAGCTGCAGGATTTGATTTATGTCCACCACGTTTCTCCGAATCTGATTCAGCAGCAAAATATGCCGGATAACCATGTTCGCCTTCAAACGCGCAAAGTCGCAATGGTGCTCGACGGAACGTGGGCGCTGCTCGACTTGACGAACAACAAGGAACTCCATTACGGCATCGGCGTGTTGCCGAAGCTGAAGGAGCCGAAGACGGTCATTCTGGCCGGTACGACGGTCGTCTTCAATTCGACGAAGCATCCTGCCGAGGCGCTGGAGTTCTACTTGTTCCATAACAATCCGGAGCAGGTCGATTTGTACCGTACGGGTCTCTGGATGCCGACGGAGGAAAAGTATTACTCGGAAGAAGCGGCCATTAAGCAGTGGACCGATAATCCCGCGCATCCGCCGGAATTTCTGCAGGCCGGCATCGAATATACGAAGGGCTATGCAGTCAAATCTCCATCGACGGCGATCAAAAATTGGCCGGAAATCAACAGCAAGCTCACACCGGGACTGGACCTCATATGGACGAACAAGAAAACAGCCCAAGAAGCGCTCGATGAACTGAAGCCGCAGATTGAGCCTCTCATCCAAGGGGAATATCCGAACGAATAACGGCCCGTATCCGTACGTAAAGCGGAATGCGGCGGCGCTGGCCGCCGCTCCGCTCCCTTGATCGCCGCATCGTTCACCTATTCCGGAAGGAGGGAGCCAATATGAGTCGCAACAAGTCCGGACTTCTCAAGATGGAACGCCGCTGGGGCATGCTTCTCGCGCTTCCGGTTACGCTGGGATTGATTCTGTTCGCCATAGGCCCGATCATTGCATCCTTTGCCTTCAGCTTGACCGACTGGCAAATAGGCGGACAATCCTCTTTCGTAGGCTTGAGAAACTACGAGACGATTTTAACGGAAGACCCGGTATTTACGAAATCGCTGTTCGTGACCGTCTATTACGTGCTCGCTACGGTGCCGGTCGCTATTGTCGCCGCATTCGGGCTGGCCATGCTTCTGAACCGCAAAGTAAAAGGATTATCGATTTTTCGCACGATCTTTTTTTTACCCTCCATCGTTCCTCGGATAGCCAGTACGATGCTGTGGCTGTGGCTGTTCAATCCCGACTTCGGCTTGCTCAATTCGATGCTCGAATTCGTAGGGCTGCCCGGCAGCCAATGGATCTATGCGGAAGAAACGGCGATTCCCTCGATCGCGCTCATGAGCGTATGGGGCGTCGGCAATTATATGATCATTTTTTTGGCCGGGCTGCAATCCGTTCCCGCGCATCTGTACGAAGCGGTTGAAGTGGACGGGGGAGGAGCTTGGCGCAAGTTTTACCATGTCACTTTGCCTTCGATGACGCCGACGATTTTCTTCAATATGGTCATGATGCAGATCGGGGCTTTCCAAAGCTTCGACAGCGTGTATGTCATGACGCAGGGCGGACCGAATAACGCTACCTTGCTCTATGTCGTCTATCTGTACCGCGTTGCCTTCACCGAGACGAAGATCGGTTATGCCTCCGCGCTGTCCTGGATTTTGTTCATTATTATCGTCGTGCTGACGCTCATTACGTTCCGGACGTCCCGCAAATGGGTGTATTACGAAGGGGGCGGAAAATAGTGAGCAGAACCAATCCCCGCATCGTTACGTATATTACGCTCATTTTGCTCAGCCTGCTGATGATTTTGCCGCTCGTTTGGCTGGCCCGAAGCTCCTTGATGGATAATGCGCAAATATTCATTTTCCCGCCGGAGTGGGTGCCCAGCCCTTTCCGTTGGAGCAATTATCCGGAAGCGCTCACCGCCGTGCCGTTCAGCCGCTTCTTCCTGAATACAATGACGCTTGAATTGCTCACGGTAAGCGGCGTTCTCGTCACGACGATCATCTCGGCCTATACGTTCGCAAGGCTGAGGTGGCCGGGAAGAAACATCGTGTTCGGGGTGCTGATGGCAACCGGCATGCTGCCTGGCGCAGCGACGCTCATACCCATGTTCGTCCTGTGGCGGGAAGTGGGAGCGCTCGATTCGTTCGTTCCGCTCGCGCTGCCCTCTTGGTTCGGCGCCGGCGTCTATACCGGGCAAGGCGTTTTCGCTATTTTTCTAATGCGCCAGTTTTATTTGTCCATTCCCCGCGAGCTTGACGAGGCGGCCTATATGGACGGCGCAGGGCCTTTGACGGTGCTTTGGCGAGTCATCATACCGCTATCCAAACCCGCTTTGCTGGTCATAACGGTCTTTTCGTTCAACGACGTGTGGAATCAATTTTTGGAGCCTACTCTGTACCTCAGCTCGGAATCCAACTTTACGATGGCGTTAGGGCTCGCTTCATTTAAAGGACTTTACAATGCGCAGTGGGGCTATCTGATGGCCGCGTCGGCTACGATGGTCGCGCCGATTATTTTGCTTTTTTTCCTCGCGCAGCGCTACTTTATCGAGGGCATTACGCTGACGGGGATTAAAGGGTGAGGAGACTGACTCCGGATGACGAATGAAAGATTGTCCAGACTGCGCTCCGTGCTGAAGCAGAGAGGGTTAGAAGCCATTCTCCTTTCGCATGGACCGAATCGCCTATACATGACCGGGTTTACCGGAACTTCGGGTTATGCGATCGTTACCGGCGGGCACGCAGTGCTGCTGACCGATTTCCGTTATCTGTCGCAAGCGGCGGAGCAAGCTTCGCTCTTTACGGTGGAACGGCACGGGGAGCGGCCCTTCGCGTCGATCGCGGAGCTTGTCCGCAAGCTCGGCGTTCGCGAGCTGGCTGTTGAAAGTAGTCGATTGACCATGGCGCAAGCCCGGATGCTGCAAGAGGAGTTAGGCGGTAACGGATGCGTGTGCGTAGAGACCGAAGACATCGTGGAGAAGCTTCGCAACGTCAAGGACGAAGGTGAGATCGCTTCGCTCAGGGAAGCGGCTCGCATTGCGGACGAGGCGTTTTTTCAAATATTGCCGCTCATCCGTCCCGGCACGACGGAGCGGAGAATCGCGGCGGAGCTGGAATACCGCATCCGGCTGCTTGGAGCGGAATGCGGCTGGCCGGGCTTTATTGTTGCCTCGGGATACCGATCGGCGCTGCCGCACGGCGTAGCGAGCACGAAGGAAATTGGCCAGAACGAATTCGTGACTCTCGATTTCGGCGCGATCGTGAACGGGTACATGTCGGATATAACAAGAACCGTATTCGTGGGCAAGCCGGATGAAAGGCAGCGGGCAATATACGATGCGGTACTTGTCGCCAACGAAAAAACGATTCGCGGCTTGCGCCCCGGCATGAACGGCAAGGAAGGAGACGCGCTCGGCCGGGATGTTATCGCCGAGCGGGGCTATGGCGAATATTTCGGGCACGGTCTGGGGCATGGCATCGGCTTGGAAATTCACGAGCAGCTTCGTCTCTCAAGGCAAAGCGATTCCATTCTCGAACCGGGCAACGTGCTGACCGTTGAGCCGGGCGTGTACATTCCGAACGTGGAAGGCGTCCGTATCGAGGATGATGTGCTTGTGACATCGTATGGCGTAGAAGTGCTCACATCAAGCCCCAAAGCGCTTATTGGGATCTAATATGGACGGCTTGCGCTGTCATAACGAGGAGGAAACAAGAATGAGTCTTTTTACCGGCGTTTATGTCGCGATCGTTACCCCTTTTGATGACAAACTGAATGTGGACGTTTCCCGCTTGGCTGAGCATGTCGACTGGTTGATCGGCGAAGGCGTCGACGGCATTGTCCCGACCGGCTCGGTCGGGGAATATGCGACGTTATCCGCGGAAGAGCGGAAGACGGTCGTCGAGACGGCCATTGCCGCCGCGGCAGGGAGGGTGCCTGTGATCGTCGGCACGGCCGCGCCATCTACGGGGATGGCCGTTCAATGGGCGGAGCATGCCAAGCAAGCCGGCGCGGCGGGCATTATGGCGCTGCCTCCGATCAGCTACAGGCCGACGGAAGCCGAGGTGTTCCACCACTACGAGTCGCTGTCCGCGGTCGGACTGCCGATCGTCGTATACAACAATCCGCATGATTACCCGACGGACATGAAGCCGGCTTTTCTGCAGAAGCTGTCCGCGATCGAGAATGTAGTGGCCGTCAAGGAATTCTCTGGCGACATCCGAAGAGTTCACGATATTCAAAGGCTGACCGATCTGCAAATCATGATCGGCGTTGACGATTTGGCTATGGAGGGCGGACTGCTCGGCGCATCGGGCTGGATCGCAGGTCTTACGAACGTATTGCCGGCGGAGAGCGTTCGGATGTTCAAGCTCGCCCAGCAGGGAAAGTTGGAAGAGGCGATCGTTATTTACCGCAAATTAATTCCGTTATTCCATTGGGATGCGAATCCGCGCCTCGTTCAGGCGATCAAATACAGCATGGAATTGGCTGGACGGCCAATGGGACTGACTCGTCCGCCGCGGCTGCCGCTGACGGAGGCGGAGCAGAACGAGGTTCGGGAAGCGTATGCGTACGCGACGGCTGAATAGACGGTACTCGGAAGGGAGCGATCGATATGGAATCAAGAAACTGGATTGGCGGAGGATGGAGCAAGCCGGAAGCGGGCACGCTCGAAATCCGAAATCCGTCGGATCTGGCCAAGACGGTCGGATACGTCCATTTGTCCAGTAAGGCGGATCTATTCGCGGCGGTCGATGCTGCGCGGAGCGCGCAGCCGAAGTGGGCGGCGATGACGGGAGCCGCAAGAGGCGAATGCCTCTACCGCATGGCCGGCTTGCTGGAGGCGCACGGAGCCGAGCTGGCGAAGCTCGCCAGCGCAGAGATGGGCAAGCCGATTGTCGAAATGCGCGGGGAAGTGGCGCGCGGCGTTCATTTGCTTCGCTATTATGCAGCGGAAGGCGTCCGTGCGAACGGTCAGATGATCCCTTCGTCGTTCGCGAATGTAAAGCAGTATTCGGTCCGCGTCCCGATCGGGGTGGCAGCGGTCATTACGCCTTGGAATTTCCCGGTGGCCATTCCAATCTGGAAGATTGCTCCCGCTTTGATATGCGGCAATACGGTCGTCTGGAAGCCGGCGGAGAACGGTTGTCTAACCGCGGTCAAGCTGGCGGAAATATTCGCCGAAGCTGAATTGCCCGCAGGTACGCTTAATTTGATTATCGGCAAAGGGAGCATCGTCGGCCAAGCGTTGCTTGCGGAAGCGGCGATCGACGCGATCAGCTTCACGGGGTCTTCCGCAACGGGGCTGCGGGTCGCTGCTGCGAGCGCCGCGCGGAATTTAAAGTACCAGACGGAGATGGGCGGCAAGAACGCCGCCGTCATCCTGCGCGATGCCGATCTTGATGCCGCGGTCGCGGCTGTCGTAAGCGGCGCATTTCGCTCCGCGGGGCAGAAATGCACGGCGACAAGCAGGGTTATCGTCGAAAGGACGGTTTACGACGAGTTCGCGTCCAAGACCGCCGAAGCGATGGCGAAGCTGCGAATAGCGAATGCGATGAACGAAGGTGCGTACCTCGGACCCGTCGCATCGTTGGAACAATTCAATACGGTGAACGGGTACGTGGGGACCGCGCTCGCGGAGGCAACAATCGCAGCTGTCGGTCCGGGAGCTGAAGGGGAGGGTGAAGGGTACTATATTTCTCCGCTGCTCGTGGAGGGGGTATCGGCCGAGCATCCTCTCGTTCAAGAGGAGGTGTTCGGCCCGCTGGCCGTGATGCTCCCCGCGGATAACATCGACGAAGCGATCGGACTTGTCAATCGGACCGTCTTCGGCCTTAGCGCCTCGGTGTTCACAAGAAGCTTGAACGACGCGTTCCGGTTTCTGGATGAAGCGGAAGCGGGCATGGTACGGGTTAATCAGGAAACGGGAGGCGTCGAATATCAGGCTCCCTTCGGCGGGATGAAGGATTCGAGCTCCCATAGCAGAGAGCAGGGCCAATCCGCGCTCGATTTCTACACCCATCTAAAGACATGCGCGATTCAATACCGTTAACGCGCGGTGAATGGAGGAAAGACATGGATACGGGTTACGGGGGAAATCTTATCGTTCGCTTGGAAATGGAATTCGCCCCCGCCGCTTCCGGCCGGCTCGTAACGGCGATCGGCTTGGCGGGAGGCGACGTCGTCGCTATCGATGTGATCCGTGCCGGCAAGCGGGGAATTCGCGATTATACGATTCGGGTCGCGGAGTCATCGCCAGGTGCAATCGTGGAGGCCATTAACCGAATCGAAGGGGTATCGGTCGCGAAGGTATCGGATCAGACGCTGCTGCTGCACCTCGGCGGAAAGCTTGAGGTGACGCCGCGGATCAAAATCAGAACGCGCGACGATCTATCGCGCGTCTATACGCCAGGGGTCGCCAGCGTCTGCATGGCTATCCACGCCGATCCCACAGCGGTTCATACGTTGACGATTAAACGCAACACGATTGCCGTCGTCACTGACGGCACCGCCGTACTTGGACTCGGGAACATCGGGCCGGCGGCGGCGATGCCGGTGATGGAGGGAAAGGCGATGCTGTTCAAGGAGCTGGGCGGCGTCGACGCCTTTCCGATCTGCCTCGATACGCAGGAGACGGAGGCCATTATCGATACGGTAGTCCGAATCGCCCCCGCGTTCGGGGGCATTAATCTGGAGGATATATCGTCGCCGCGCTGCTTCGAGATCGAACGCAGGCTGCAGGAGCGGCTCGACATCCCGGTCTTTCACGACGATCAGCACGGTACGGCCGTCGTGATGCTCGCGGCGCTCATCAACGCGGCCAAATGGGTCGGCAAACCGCTGGCCGGATTGCGCGTCGTCGTATGCGGAATCGGCGCAGCGGGGACGGCAATCGTGAGCATGCTGCATTCGGCGGGCGTGCGGCACTTGTACGCCGTTGACCGGCAAGGCATTCTGATGCGCGACGGCAACTACGACAATGAGGCGTGGCGGCATTGCGCGACTATTAGCAATCCGGACGGTCTGTGCGGAGGGCTGCGCGAAGCGCTTGCCGGCGCCGATGTGTTCGTCGGCGTATCCGGGCCGGGCGCCTTGCTGCCGGAGCATGTGTCTCTGATGGCAAGCGAACCGATCGTGTTCGCGCTCGCCAACCCGACGCCGGAAATCATGCCGGAGCTGCTTGAGGGCATAGCCGCCGTCGTCGGTACGGGAAGATCGGATTATCCGAACCAAATCAATAACGTGCTTTGCTTTCCGGGCATATTCCGCGGCGCGTTGGATTGCCGGGCATCCCGCATTACGGAAGGGATGAAGCTCGCCGCCGCCGGGGCGATTGCAGCGGTCGTCGCGGACGATGAGCTGGCTGCGGATTACATCGTTCCGAGCGTATTTAATCCGGCCGTCGTCGAAGGCGTGCGCCGAGCCGTCGTTTCCGCGGCATATGCGGACGGCGTCGCGCGCAGGCGAGACACTAGGGGAACGGAGCGGGATCAATGACGCCGCCGAGCTCGGCTATGAATATGCTCCTATTGCCGCAGATGCGTTGCTCGCTTGCGCCGGAGCTGCGGCAATCGCTCATGCTGCTGCAGATGACGACTGCGGATCTGTTCTCCTACTTGCAGGAGTTTGAACTGGACAATCCATTGATTCAGCTGGAGTGGATAACGCAAGGCGGCAATCGCAAGCGCGATGCCGGCTGGCTGGCCGAGTCAGCCGGTCTGGCGGGGCATCGCACGGAGCAGGAATCACTGGAGCAAGCGCTGCTCGCCCAGATTAGATTGTCTGACGCGCCGGGAGAGGCGAAGCGGGCTGCCGCTTTCCTGGCGGGCAGCTTGAATGAATCGGGGTATCTGGAAATCGGGCTCGACGACGCGGCGGCATGCACGGGGCTTGCGACGAGCGTCGTGGAAGCAGGACTGCGCCTGCTCCACGCATTGGAGCCGGCAGGCGTTGCGGCAGCATCGATGAAAGAATGTTTAATGCTGCAGGCATCCCGAGACAGCTTCGCGCCTAAGTTCGTCATAGAGCTGATTCAATGGCATCTCGGCGACGTTGCCAAAGGGCGATGGAAGGCCATCGGAAAAGCGCTGGGAGCAGGGGAACTAGAGATTGAACGCGCCGTTCGGTATTTGCGAGGACTCCATCCGCGTCCGGGGCTTCCATACGGTGAATCCGGAGTTTCGTACGCGATACCGGAGATCAAGCTGCGCCGAATCGAAGGCGGGGCGGGATTCGCCGTTCGTGTTGCGTCTCCGTTCCAGATAAGCTTTCATGCGTCCGTGCTTGATACGGGAGCGGAATCTCGCCAGTGGAGGGACTGGGTCGCGGCGAAGAGAAAAGAAGCTGCTCAATTGGAAGGGATGCTGCGCTTTCGGAAGAGCGCGTTAGCCTCAGTGACAGCCGCCATCGCCGCGCATCAGCAGCGGTTTCTGGATGAAGGCGATTCGGCGATTCGTCCTCTTAAGTTGGAGCAGATCGCCGCGGATACGGGCTATCATCTCTCAACCGTCAGCAGGGCCGTGCGAGGCAAGTACGTAGACACTCCGTTCGGCGTGCTTCCCATGCATCGGTTCTTCTCCGCCAGTCTCGGCGGAGACGGCGGGGAAGCGGTATCCTCCCGTGCGGTGAAGCATCGCATCCGAGCGCTAATCGCGGGAGAGAACAAGCAGCGCCCGTTCACGGACGCGGACCTCGCCGCGCGGCTTCGCGAGGAGGGAGTGACGGTATCCAGACGCACCGTTGCGAAATATCGGGAAGAGGAGCGGATTATGCCCTCGGCTTTCCGGGCTTTGACGCTGTGAACACGTCCGGCTTGTGAAGGAGGGATGCCCATGTAAATGCAGCAAGACGATGCGGTGCACACCTCGAATTTGGAACGAATGAAAAGGAGGCTCAAGTTATGGAATTTCATGCGGTTCAAAGCAAACGGAGCATGACGCTTAGTGCAGTCGTGTCTGCCCTATTAGTCGGGGCGATGCTCTTCGCCATGCTCTTCACAGGTCCCTCAAAACCGGTTTATGCTGCGGCAAACTACGCCGAGGTCGTCGATATTTTCGGACGGACGGTGAATGACAACGGCATCGAGCTTGTGGATTGGCAGGGCTATCTCGCTAATCCGTTCGTTAAGCTGACGGTAAAGCCGCCGACAAGCGCGGTATTCCCCGTTACGATTAATTTGACGACGCAAGGAACCTCGCGCCTCATGATGAACAAGCCGAGCACGATGTCGGCGACCGGCGCGGCGAAGACGTTGACCTTCGCCAATGCGTCTTCGACCCAAGAGTTCAATTTGGCCATACACCCCGATCGGGTCGGCGGCAACGGAGAGATCGAGAACTACACGCTGACTTTGCAGGTGGTTCAAGGCAACAACGCGACAAGCACGCAGGCCGTTGCGATTCGAGTACTCGATCAGGATGACAACGCCGAGCCGTCGTTGCCGCTCAAGTTCGACTACCGATTTGATACGATCACCAATATATTCGGAGATGCGAGCGTGAAGGCTGCCACGGAGCAGGCGATTAAGGACTGGTTCTATTTCTTCGACGAGGCGCCTTACGATACGGTGGCTTCCGGCGCGGAGCAAATCTGGCTGCCGGGGGATAACTGGCAGAACTCAATCTCCGTAACGAATAACGCCGCGTACAACGGGATGTGGATCTTTCTGCGCGGAATTAACGATCCATATTCGACCGGCTTCCCCGCGATCAACGGCAATTACCACAAGCGCGGAGGCGTTCAGGTGCCGGGGCCGATCCCGCGTTCGCTCGCAACGATACTGGACTTTTATACCGGCTTCACGCCGTTTACCTCCTTGAACGACGAAGAATATTACTTAACGCAGATGCCTTCCTCTACCTGTACGTCCAACTGCCAAACGGATTTGCTCGGCTTGATCGCCCATGAGTTCGGGCACGCGGTCGCCTTCCACAGCGATTGGGACGGCATGGCGGCCTATGTCGCCAACGGCGGCAACGATCCCGAGGTTATCGCTTACCAAGGCAACGCGGTGCCGCTCGACAGCAGCTACCACATCTCGGATGCGAACTCCCTGTATTGGGATCGGCTGAGCGGTCAAAGCGGCGGGCGCAACCATATGTTCCTGTCGAAAAGATGGATGATGACGAAGCTTTCTCTGCTGATCGCGGAGAACGCGGGATGGAAGCTGAACAAAAACTTGACGCCTTTCCTTGCGCCGTCCATCGTTACGACTTCCCTGCCAGGGGGCACGAAGGGCGCTGCCTATTCGCAGACGCTTACGGCGAAAGGCGGCGTACCGTTCTACGATTGGACGGTGTCAAGCGGAACGCTGCCGCCGGGACTGACGCTGGACCGCTTCAAAGGGACGCTTAGCGGAACGATCTCGAGCAGCGCGCCGCAGAACAGCTATACGTTCACGGTGCAATTGCGAGACTATGACGCGCTTAGAGCGCCGGTTACAAAGTCGTTCACAATCAGCTTGAACGGGACCCAACCGCCGACCGATTTGATCGCCCATTACTTATTCAATGAAACGAGCGGCACGACAGCAGCCGATGCTTCGGGCAACGGCTTGAATACGACGCTGAGCGGAGGCATAACTTGGGCCGCCGGCCATGCGGCTAATGCCGTTAATTTGAACGGAACGACGGGCTATGGCAGCTTGCCAAGCGGCATCGTCAGCGGATTAAACGATTTCACGATCGCCACTTGGGTTAAAGTGAACAATACATCGAACTGGACGCGAATATTCGACTTCGGCACAGGCTCGACCTCGAATATGTTTCTTACGCCGCGCCCGGGCGGCGCGGGGCTTCGGTTCGCGATCACGACGAGCGGCAGCGGCGGAGAGCAGAGGCTGTCGACGACGACGGCGTTCCCGACCGGCGTGTGGAAGCATGTTGCGGTAACGTTGAACGGAACGTCCGGCACGCTGTACGTGGACGGCGTCTCCGTAGCGACGAATGCGAATATGACGCTTAAGCCTTCGAGTCTCGGCAATACGACATTTAACTATCTTGGCCGATCGCAATATTCCGGCGATGCCTACTTGAATGGAGGATTAGACGATTTCCGGATTTACAACCGGGCGCTAAGCGGAGCGGAAGTCGCCGCACTCTTTAATAGCTGACCGCTGCAAATAGGGGCTGTCCCGAAGCCAATGGCTTAAGGGCAGCCCCTTTTGCGTAAATCTAGGGAAGTATAAGTTTCACCGTGAAACAATTGCTTTTGCCACCTGAGGACGGAGTCAGCCGTTTACGCTTGGTATGCAGCTAACCTCCGGTTGCTATGTTGGATTTTTGCAGTAACTTGTGACGGAATGAATGGTGATATGGAGCTATATTGGATATTCTCCAAGGCCCCCTAATTAAACTGGAGTCTCCCTATCCAAATAAATTAAAATAAGGACAAGGGAGATGATTCGGTATGGGTGGTAAG
>NZ_JBANSP010000014.1:0-170574 GCF_037167145.1 Paenibacillus sp. YIM B09110
AAAACAAACGGCAAAGGAGGTTCCCCATGCCGTTTCGGATTACATTCATATTCCTGATCTTGTCTTAGAGGTTATCTTAATGACATTGCCCCATTACAGGGCGGCTTTAGAGGCAAGAAACAAAGTCGAATTAATAACAAGATTTTGATCAGGACGAGTTCGCCCCAGAATGTTCCATCCCTCCTGACTCAATTTCGATTCATCAATCGCTTCGTACATCATTTGCCTTATTCCCTCCGCTGTGCGAACAGCTACAAGAGAATCCGGGGAAGTATGACGGATTTGTTCAAGCACCGCTTGCTTATTCCTCACTAGACTAGCAACAAAGATCCGGCTGTAAGAGCTATAGTCAAACTCTGATCCATTACCCAACACGACAGTCAATTTATCCCTCAAGCCCAAGTGCTCTATCAATGTGCTGGATACCTCATAGGCCACTGCATCCATTTCCACGCAGATAACCTCCACATCACCGAACAAGTGCAAAATAAGAGGACTTAGCGGCAACGGTCCGCTGCCAACAAAAACAATCGGCGACTTCTCTCTCTGACTATCCTGCGGGGTGAACTGACGAAGCGTCGACAGCTCCTGACTAACCAAGGCCATGTAAATATTCCAATTAGGCAGCCTCGTCACGATATCCAAGACAGTGCCCTCCAAACTGGAAATGTGGCGAGAGTCGCTCAGCTCTACTAAAAACTCGGCTTCCGACAACTTATCCTGCAGTTTTCGTTGGTTCATTCGAACGTATTCATTGCTTAAAACAGCTTGTACCTCTTCCGGATAATAAGGGTATCGCAACTGAAGCGAGAACTGACTAATCAGATTCGTAACCAATTGATTAGCAGGCGACAGATCGGTTTCCTCCTGTAAAAGTTCATTCGCTTCACGTATTAAGGTAATAAAGCTGTTAATCATTTGCACCCTTGGCTCCGTGCCTGTATGTATAATAGAACCGTTAGAATAAACGTCCATTTTGCCCGCTTCCTCCTTCAATCTGCATCCGAATTCCTACAACAAAATATATTCATTGGGTCCAAGATATAGAAGGATCGTAAAAAGCGCCGCCCCAGATTGGGACAGCGCTCTTAAAAAGTTATATTCTTGAATAAATCAAGCTCCCATTTTTCCCCGATCGTTTAACCTTATACATGGCTTCATCCGCGTATTTTATTAACTTCGTAACGTCCGTCGTATCTCTAGGATACACACTGACCCCTACTGAAAACGAGATCGGAATTTCAGTTGCCTCATGCGGGAACGAGGTTTCGGATAATAAGCTCAGCCGATCGTTAATCAAAGCGTTAACCTCGCTTTGCTCGGAGCATGGAACGATTAGGACGAACTCGTCTCCTCCGATCCGGCCTAATAGATCGCCAGGTTTTGCACCAAATTTAATGGTATCCGCTATATGCCTGAGATACAGATCGCCAACATGATGGCCATACGTATCGTTAACCTGCTTGAAATTATCCAAATCAATTAATGCAAGAGCAAACCAATCGTTGCCTGCCGTCTTTAGCTCCAAATGCTCCCGAATCGCAGTCCGATTATAAAGATCGGTCAACAAATCGTGATGCGCGAGATGCTTATAACCTCTTTCGGATTCCAATAATTTGCGTTCCGTATCCTTTAAGGAGGTTACGTCAGTAAGATGCATCACGAATAATTGCTCGTTAACGCCATCGATTAATTCAAAGCCCATCATTAAATCCATATGTCCCTGATTCGGATCAGGATTGTTCATTCGAATCTCCATGTTGGCTGCCTTATCTTTTCCTTGTACATATAAAGCCAAAATTTCGTTAAAACCTGGCCCGTCATCACATTGAAAATGGCTCGTAATCTGCTGAACGGGAATACCCTCGAACCACTGATTGGCCCGGGGGTTCATTTCTATAATGGATCCCTTCCGGTCCAATAAAAAAATGGCCGTCGGCGCGGACTTGAAGAGGATATGAAACAGCTTGCGGTAATCCGGCATGATGTTATGTTTTCCAATCAAATGACGAAGAACGACAGACCAGAGCAAATAACCTATGAAATAATAAATCATTGCGTTGCGCGACGTTAATATCTCCGTTTGCAGAAGAATAGTGACGATGACAAACCAAGCAAACAGCGAAAATAAACTAAGCAGCAGAGACTGTGAGATTATTTTTAGTTTGGCTTCCCGCGCACGATATCGGCAAACGGCCAAAATAATGACTGAAATTAGGATGTACCCCGCGACAAAAATAAGGGTAAGGAGCAAAAACAACGGATCGAGCGGGCTTCGTCCCTCCGTAACAGCGGCATTATAAAGCTCCCGATGATCCTTCATTATTAAGAAAACTGCCCATAATAAAAATGGTGCCGAATAAATCAATGGCAGCCATCGTTTCAACGAAGCTGTTATTGAGCTTCCAATGAGTATACTAAGATGGACTAAGAAACAAATGACAAACAAAAGCATCGGGGCGTTCCCATATAGAACAATCTGCATTTGATATTCGGTCAGCAAGGACGTTTTCACATATTCGCCAAGGAAATAAAACAAAAAAGCAAACATAAGAAAAGCCGCAATTCGATTCAACATACTCCTTCTGTTGCGATGAATCAATGTAATGGCCATATAAAAGAAAAAATAGGTAGGCAGCAAAATGGTTAAGAAGTCCATGAATTGTGCGCTCATCGTTAAGTGTCCTATCGTTGTCTATAGTCTAACCACAATTATAACTGGTTTTCACCTAACAAAAAACTATTAAAATGTTGGCACAGGTTGCTTTCAGTCACATCTTGACCATCTATGGGATACTTTATAGGATGAAAATCAATACATTCACACCTACCCAGGAGGGATCGATGATGAAGCTGGATTTGGGCTGCGGCACGAACAAGCACCCTGATTTTTACGGAATTGACCGCTATCCGCTGGATGGCGTGGATTTAGTATGGGATATGAACAACGGCATTCCTCTGCCCGATGATTCGGTAGAATGGGTTATGGCCTGCCGCAGTCTACCTTACGTACAAGATTTATTTGCAGTGTTGTCCGAAACCTATCGCATTTCCATTCATAAATCCATCGTATGCATACTGGCTCCTTATGCCCACAGCTTCAAGAACGTGACCAACCCCATGCTCCGGCATCGTTTCGACGAGCACACCCCGCGTTATTTCACAAAGCATTTTTATCAGCCGCCGCACGGACCCGAATCTCCGGCCGTCCCGCATTATCTCGACCTAGGCGGTCTTCCATTCGATTTCCGTTTGATTCGGATGGAATGCTTTTACAACGATATCTTTCACTCGCCTATTTATGAATCCGAAGAACTGGACGAACTTGGGCGGCTTCAGAACAATATCGTGGATGAAATCATGTATCATTTTGTCGTTGTAAAGGAGTACATCTCCCCATTCGAGCTTGACCAATTATCACGCCAAACCCATATGGAACCCTCCTGCGTACAATCACTGCGCAAAATCGAAGATCCACCGGAATTGATGGAAGAACAAGAGCCGCACCTTCCCAAAGAGAGCGAAATCGAACCGCCAATGCCCCCGAAACGTTCCTTGCCGCCGCAAAGACGCCACAACAAAAAAGCGCCGCGAATTTCAAGCAGCCCTAAGAAACGATTCCGCTATTCTCGATAATTTAATTGCCTTCCCCCCATTTGGACAGACAAATTCAAAAGTTTAGGCTCATAGTTATGAGTTGGTAGAAACTTTTATGGAGTTGTTTTTCGGAAATGGAGGTGAATCCACATTCCACTCATCGTGCGGGCAACTGTTAATGCAACAGGCGCCATTACCTTTACGGGAAACACTTTGGGTCTCAGTCGTTCCGAGGTGTCCGGCGTTCCCGGAACTTCCGACAGCATCGGCGCATTCGTTACAACCAATACCGCCTTGCGATACGGCACCTATCCTTTTGGCACCACGGATAACTACTTGCTCAACAGCTCGTCGGCCGTTTTGAATCTTCCCGGTGGCAGCTCGGTGCTTTACGCAGAGCTGATCTGGGGCGGCACCTATGTCAATGGCACGACCAATCTGACAGCAGCCATTAATAATCCGGTATCCTTCACGACACCCGCCGGGACGTCCGATGTAACGCCAGACTCGGCTACGAGCAACATCTTTGACCTGGGCGGAGGGGCCCTTGGTTATGTGCGAACGGCAAATGTGACCTCGCTGGTGCAGCAGGGAGGCGGCGGAACCTATACGACAGGACGGGTTGTAGGCACACTGATCATCAGCAATGATCCAACCGCCAACAATGCCGGATGGACGCTCGGCGTCATCTATCAGAATGCCTCGCTTCCTTTCCGCAATATGTCTTTGCGGGCAGGAGCGGTTCTGGTTCAGAGCACCTCGTCGGCTGTTACGACTACGCTTACCGGTTTTTCTACGCCTGTATCGGGGGCGCTGGGAGGCCGCGCCTTGTTCAGCGGTCAAGAGGGAGATGCCAACCGTACCGGCGATCAAGCGTTGTTCGGTCCTACCACATCAACCTTGGTCGCTATATCGGGTACGAACAATTTTGCCAACAACTTCTTTGCCTCCCAGATTAACAACGATACCGGAGCGTTGGATACTTCAGGCACCTTCGGGAGCCGCAACCAGACGAACGGCGCACCAGGAAGCAATATTGTGGGGGGAAGGCAAGGCTGGGATATTACCAATGTGGATGTATCAGCCCGATTGGTCAATAATCAGACCTCCGCCGTACTTAGGTTAACAACATCGGGCGATGCCTATGTGCTTAATGCCAACGCCTTGCAAATCGATATTAACGCACCTAGGGTCGGTGTGACCAAATCAGCTAATGTCTCCGGCTCCCTGACCGGGGATACGATCCGATATACGGTTACCGTCACCAATACCGGAACGGCCAATGCGACCGACATGATTGTGACCGACAGCCTTCCAGCCGGATTAACTTTTGTTGCGGGAAGCGTCTCGGTTGCAGGTGTTGCCAGACCGACGGGCGATATTACGGCTGGCGTTCCAGTCGGCACGCTGGTGCCGGGTGCTTCCATCGCAGTGGCCTACAGCACGCGGGTAACGTCCATGCCCGGATCGCAGCTGCTCGTCAATACAGCTAATGCCTCCTTCAACTTCCAGAGCGTTGCCGGAGGTCCGATCACCCCTGCCGTCATTCCATCCAACGGAGTAACCGTGCCGGTGTATTCGCCGATTCTGTCCATGAACAAAACGGCAAGCACGGCTAATGCGACTGTAGGAAGCACGGTCACCTACACCATTGTTGTGACCAATTCCGGCAATATTGCCGGCACGACGACCGTGACGGATCCAATTCCTGCCGGTACTTCCTTCGTGCCGAACAGTGTAACCGTAGGCGGCGTGACCGTGCCGGGAGCCAATATTGCTACCGGCGTTTCGGCAGGGTCCATTCCGGCAGGCGGCTCGGCTACCGTTACTTTTCAGGTATTGGTTCAAAGTCTGCCCTCCCCTCCTCAACTGGTGAACCAAGCTAAGGCCGCGTATACGTTCACGGTTCCCGACGCCCGAACCTCATCCGGCTCGGCAGCCTCGAACACCGTGACCTTACCTGTTGCCCTTCCGAATGTAACTGTCGTCAAAAGCTCCAGCGTACCGGACGCTTCTGTCGGGGAGGCTTACACCTATACCGCCCTGATAGCCAACAACGGCACCGTTGCCGTCACGAATGTGACTCTTACAGATGCCATGCCAAGCGGTTCTGTTCTTGTTGCGGGCAGCGTGACCCTGAACGGAACGCCCCAGCCGTCAGCCAATCCTGCAAGCGGCATAACTATCGGCACATTAACTGCGGGTAGTTCTGCAACCGTCGCTTTCCAAGTAACGTCTTCATCGCTCCCCACGCCCGCGCAATTTGTCAACCGCGCTTCCGTGGCATACAGCTCCGGAGTGTTCAGCGGCGTATCGTTGTCCAATACCGTCACCGTCCCGGTCTATCAACCTATTATCGCTACAGTGAAATCGGTGAACCAAAGCGTCGCCACCGTCGGAGATACATTGAGCTATACGATATTCGTCTCGAATACCGGCAATTTGGCCGCGCAAGCAACCTTATCGGATACACTTCCGGCAGGTACCTCCTTTGTACCTGGAAGTGTGACGGTCAATACGGTTTCCGTCCCGGGCGCTTCGCCGATTGCAGGCATATCTCTCGGATCCATTGCGCCAGGAAGCTCTGTTCCTGTCACGTTTCAATTCGTCCTGAACACGCTGCCCTCTCCGCCGAGGCTCGTGAATCAAGCAACGACGGCATATTCGTATCAATTGCCGAGCGGGCGTCCATTTACAGGTTTTACGTCGCCATCTAATGTGGTCGACATTCCGGCTACTTCGCCTAATCTGACCGTCACCAAAGCGGTTAACAGCACGATTGCTACGATTAACGACATTTTGACATATTCGATCGCCGTCACCAACAACGGCGTATCAGCCGTTACGAATGCCGTGTTCTCAGATAACCTTCCAGCCGATACGATTTTTGTAACCGGCAGTACCGTCGTGAACGGCATATCTTTGCCAAACGCTGACCCTAGCGGAGGCATCTCGCTTGGAACCATAACCGCAGGGACTACCGTGCCGATTACCTTCAACGTCCGTGTAGCAGCCGTTGCGCCGACCATCCCGGCACAATTAAGTAATCGGGCCAATGTGAGCTTTACTTCGGGAAGTTTTACCGGCTCCTCCTCTTCAGCAGTGATCACAACGGCCGCTTACTTACCTGTCATTGACATTGTCAAGAGCAGCAGTGTCAGCACATTGACCGTAGGCGATACCTTTACGTATTCACTGACTGTCAGTAATACCGGCAATTACCCGGCTGAAGTTCAATTGGAGGATATTTTACCGCCTGAAGTTGTCTTCGTGCCGAATAGCGTAATTATTAACGGCTTCCCGAATCCAGGTGTCGATCCGACTACAGGCATCCCGCTGGACACGGTATCCGCAGGCGAAATCAATGTTGTTAGCTTCTCGGTTACAGTCGTGTCCCTGCCCAATCCACAGCAGCTCTCTAACCAATCCAATGCTTTATACAGCTATACCTTGCCAGACGGAAGAATGTTTACCAAAAATTCGATGTCCAACACGGTCTTAGTATCGGTATCCGCTCCTAATGTCTCTATGCTCAAAAGCACTGGCAGCACATCGGTAGCCAGCGGAGACACGGTCACATATACCGTATTGGTCTCGAACAACGGGGCAACTCCGATCAACAATGCAGTCGTAAGCGACATGATGCCGCAGGGCACCAGCTTTATCACCGGGAGCGTATTTGTGAATGGTGCATCCGTACCGCTTGCAAATCCAGCTATCGGCATTCCAATCGGTACATTAGCCCCCAGCGCTTCTGCTACCGTAACCTTCGAGGTGATGGTTAACATGCCCACTCCATCCGTAATTTCGAACCAATCTACGGTCAGTTTTACATCAGGCGCTTTCTCGTCGGCGTCCCAGTCCAACAATGTGAATGTGCCCGTCACGCAACCTGTCATCACGCTGGTGAAATCTTCGGATACGTCCAATGCCTCGGTTGGAAGCTCGGTTACATACACGGTCGATGTATCCAACACAGGCAATCTGCCAGCACAGGTTATATTGACCGATGCTATTCCTAACAGCACAACGTTTATTCCGAACAGCGTGGTAGTTAGAGGTTTGCCTGTGGCCGGAGCTGATCCGGCAACGGGTATTCCAGTTGGGTCCGTGGCAGCCGGGGCAACGGTACGTGTGACCTTTAGCGTACTTGTCGTTTCCTTGCCGAGCCCGCAGCAGCTTGCCAATCAGGCTGAAGCAGACTATACCTTTGTACCGCCGGACGGACGTCCGCTGTCTGGCATTGCTCAGTCCAATACACTGACTATTTCAGTGTCCGCCCCCAATATATCTATTGTTAAGAGCTCTACAACGACCAATACAACAATCGGAGACATCGTTCCCTATTCCGTTAGCGTGACCAATACAGGTATTGCACCGATTACTAATACTGTCTTTACAGACCCGATTGCTCCTGGCTCATCCTTTGTGCCTGGTTCGGTTAAGATCAACATGGTGTCCAGTCCTGCCTCCATCCCATCCAGCGGAATTCCGCTAGGACCGATTGCGCCGGGAGCAACAATCACCGTTACCTTCAACGTCCAGGTGGAATCTCTTCCAACCTCCGGTTCATTGATCAACCAATCGTCTGCAACATTTACTTCCGGAGCCTTCTCAGGAACGGCTTTTTCCAATACTTCCGTCATAGCAGTTAACCAGCCGATACTGACAGCCGTGAAAAAGGCAGGCGTTGCGACTGCAACGGTAGGCGATACGCTGAATTACACCATTACCGTAGCGAATTCCGGTAACTACAGTGCTTCGGCAACGGTAACAGACAGTATACCGACGGGAACCTCCTTCATTCCGAACAGCGTTATCGTGAATGGTGCGCCTCATGCCGCCGAGTCTCCCGTAACGGGCATTGCTATCGGCGCCGTTGCGCCGGGATCACCCATTGATGTCACCTTCTCTGTCCTAATCGAATACCTGCCTACGCCGCAGCAGCTTCTCAATCAGGCCTCGGTCAGCTTCGCGTACACGCTGCCTGACGGACGTCCGTTCAACGGCTTGATAGCGTCCAATACAGTTACGGTAGGCGTAACTGCGCCTAATGTTTCTGTAGTCAAGACAACGCTCACTACCGCCTCCACCGTTGGCGATATAATAGAATACAGCATCAACGTGAGGAATAACGGAATTACTGCGATCATCAATACACTGCTGACCGACCCGATTCCCGTTGGAACCGCATTTGTTCCGGGAAGCGTTACGGTAAACACTGTATCCCAGCCTGCGGCAAACCCGGCTGCCGGCATAGCGCTCGGTGATATTGCACCGGGAGCATCCGTCCCGGTCACTTTCCGCGTCACGGTTACTTCGATTCCGAATCCTGCATTCGTCAACAATCAGTCGTTTGTCAGCTTTACTTCCGGCTCTCTCTCGGCAACGGCCTTTTCGGAAAATGTAGCCACACCTGTGTTCCAGCCCACGCTGTCCGTTGTCAAAACGGTCAGCAGCACGAATACCTCTGTGGGAGAGACCATCGTATACTCTTCCACGATTACGAACTCCGGAAATATCGGAGCAACGACTACGCTGACCGATCCGATCCCGTCCGGTACGACCTTGGTAACGAACAGCGTACTGCTGAACGGCGCCAGCTTGCCAGGCGCCGACCCTTCTGCCGGCATTCCGCTAGGCGTCATTTCTCCGGGCTTCCCTGTAACCTTAACCTTCTCTGTGGTGATCACTTCACTGCCGCCAACCCAGCAGCTAGTGAACCAATCCACAGCAGGCTTCAGCTATACCTTGCCGGATACGCGCACCTTTACAGGATCCGTCCAGTCGAACACAGTGACCTCCAATGTATCGTCGCCTAGTGTGACTGCCGTCAAAAGCACTACTTTTACCGCGACGACGATTGGCGACATTGTTCCTTATCTCGTTACCGTAACCAACGCCGGAATTCAAAACGTGACAGACGCTATTCTAGTTGACCCGATTCCTGCTAATGCCTCATTTGTTGCGGGCAGTGTCACGGTTAACGGCGATCCACGTCCCGGCAGCAACCCGTCATCCGGCATCCAACTAGGAACAATCGTACCTGGCGGCAGCGTTGAAGTCAGATTCAGCTTTACGACTACAGCTTTGCCAGCATCCGGCACCATCAGCAACCAGGCTACCGTCAGCTTCACCTCCGGCGCGTTCTCGGGAACTTCTCTGTCCAACGCTGTCACGCTGCAAGTAGCGCAGGCGATTATCAGTGTTGTCAAGAGCTCCAGTGTAACCGTCGCTACGGTTGGCGATACCGTTATCTACTATTTGGACCTTACCAATACGGGAAATGCGGCAGCAACGGTGACGCTTACAGACCCAGTACCCGCCGGGGCTGAATTTGTCCCCAACAGCATCATTATTAATGGTGAGCCGCAACCAGGCGTCAATCCCGACATGGGCATCGTAGTCGGTATAGTACAGCCTGGAGGAAGGATTACCGTTACGGTAACGCTTCAAGTCGTCATTGAAACGCTGCCGTCACCGCAGCAGCTGGTCAACTCGGCCGTGGCTAACTTCTCCTTCTTGCTTCCCGACGGAAGAACGGGTACCGGTTCATCGCCGTCCAATACGGTCGTCATTCCGGTATCCTCTCCGGATGTCAGCGTGGTCAAGAGTACGGTTGCCATTGACGCCGTTTCCGGTGATACGATCACTTACATGATTCTTGTTACCAACAACGGTATTACCACCGTCAATAATGTCGTGGTCATCGACCCGATTCCCGTCGGCAGCACCTTTGTCGATGGCAGCGTCACCGTGAATGGTGATTCGTTCTTGACAGCAAATCCTTCGGTCGGCATCGCTGTCGGCTCCATATTAGCAGGAGCCACTTCAACAGTAACCTTCAAGGTGCTTGTGTCATGACTCCGGATTCGGCCAAGGAAGAAGTCCTGTTGAACCAATCTCGGATTGTCTATAACGCAGGCGGCACTTCATTCGTTACGTATTCCAATACGGTGATCACACCTGTTGTCGGCCCTGTTATAACCTTGGTCAAAAGCTCGGAATCGTCTCAGGCATTTCCCGGTTTGCCGGTCATATTCGCCGTCAACATCACTAATACGGGCAACCGTGACGCCGATATAACCATCTATGATCTGCTGCAGGAGGGAACGGAATTTGTCCCTAACAGCGTACACCGGGATGGTGTTCCTCTTCCAGGCGCCAATCCCGTGTCCGGTCTGTACCTTGGCAGACTCGGACTGAATCAGACCGTACAAATTACTTTCCAGCTTGTGACCTCCATGCAGATAACTAGCGCTCAGCTTAGTAACCAAGTGCGGGCAGATTATACGTTCGAGGCGGCTGGAGGGCGATTGGTCGAGGACAGCGTCTATTCCAATACCGTCACGCTTCCAGTCATCCGAATCGATAAGCCGGATGTAACGATTACCCTTACGGTGAACAAAACCCTCGCAAGTCCGGGGGAATCCCTTCGGTATACCGCTCGTGTATCGAACAATGGGGACGTCGCCGCCGATGTTATTCTGTTCGCCGTCATCCCGAATGGTACGCTATTCGTTCGTAACAGCATTACCATGAACGGCGTTATGCAAAGCGGGGAATTGGTGACGACAGGTATCGCGCTAGGAACGGTTGCCCCTAGAAAGCAGTCTGTCGTCACCTTCGAGGTAATGATTACAGGCAGCAATATTGTGTCGCCGGCTCAAGTTTTAGTCAACCAGGCCAGCACGGAAGGCACTTACAGAAGTACAGGCGGGACCGTAACACGACTGGATCCTTCGGTGTCTGGAGCCGTTTCAACAGAGGTCTGTTATCCGCACTTTCAAATTGAAGTAACGACGAATCCTCTCGTCGTAGAACCAGAGGCAGTTGTCCATTATAACGTCGTGCTGACGAATACCGGGAATTGGGCAGCGGATGTTACCTTAAATCGCCTTACGATCAGGCAAACCTCCCTAATACGCGGATCGATTCGCATAAATGGGGTGCCTGCCGCAGATCCGGATGCCTCAGGCTCCATTTTTTTAGGGTACGTATCGCCGGGAAACGCCGTTCAAATCAGCTATCAGATTTTGGTGAGCCCGCTTGTAACGAGTCATGTCCTGCGAGGGACTGTCACAGCAAACTATTCGTATGAGCTGAACGAAACCTATCACCATGGAGAGGTTAACTCGGGCGGTTACGTCATTTACATTGAAAACTCGGATGAATAAGAAAGGTGCCCCTCGTAAAAAGGTACCCATGCACTGGACACTTCGAAAAAAGTGTTTAGAGTATGGGTACCTTTTTGTATACTGCAGGGCTCGGGATGGATGATCCGTCACCTTTGTCAATTGCTAAACGTGTCTCGTTCGGGGTATTACAACTACTTAGGATTTATTGAAGCAAAAAGGACTTAGACAGTCGATGCCACGTCGTGGGAACAGCTGGGACAATGCTCCGCAGGATCCTATTACGGTCATATGAAAGATCCAAAACTGTACGACATATGCCGAAGTAAAACGAGAAATAAATCGCTATATCCGTTATTACAACCATCATCGATATCAATGGGGACTAAAAAAGATGACTCCTGTACAGTACAGAAATCATCTCTTAAACACGGACTAATACTCTTTTTTTCAAAATGTCCTTGATAGAGGATCCAGTTTAATCGTTTCAAGTAGCGGTCTCTACTTTAATCCGACTGGGAATATTTCTGCGTTTTGTTGCGGTAATAATAAGCCATATCGCTTTCAACTACGATTTTATCATGATTATCCGTATGTTCATCGTCAAGTTTCCTCACTATAATTTCAGAGGGGTCTTCATTCCTTAACGGTTCCGCATCGTCGGCCGCCTTATCCTTTGATTCCTGAAAACGAACCCGCCATTTCCGTGCATGTTGGTCACGAATGGAGTATCGTCCCCAAGTCGTTCTCTCCATATGAGCAATAGCTCCAAGGTCCATTCGTTGAAATAGGCGATTTAATTGCGAAATTCCCCATATACTCTCTTCCGCTTCATCAAAAGGAGGATGAAATAAACCGTCAACCGTTTCTTCCACAATTAAGCAAAAATCTATCTCATCCTCCTTATCGAGATAGGAGCTGGCGTTTTTCCACCAATCCCAATACGAGTCTAAGGAGTCTGTGTAGTACATCTCGCCGTTGACAGGCACCAATTCCAAATGTTCAGAGTCTTTTCTCTGACGCATCGTCTTTATTCCTGCAGAAGTTACAACAAATAGATATTGATGACGCCGCATTTCAACCTCAACCTTCCGTATTCGCAGAACGAATCATATCTCCCAATCGTTCTTTCATTTGGTCATCTGAAAGCTCGGGATTCAGTTTTTTAAGACTATTCATCATAATCGATTCCGATTTATCCATCTCTTCCATTTTCAAATCGCCCTTCAAGTAGCTCGTCATCTGAACTTGCTGGAATCCGGCCTCCTTGAAGCCCTCAATAACAGACATTGCAAATTCCGGCGATATCGCTTGCTTGCCGATTGTCGTCCAGAAGTCGCCTGGAATTAATATATCCTTTTTCTCTTCGATGCCTTTCGACAAAATCGCAGTGCCGACGGTTTGGCAAGCGATTTTGTCCATCAGCGACATTTCCTTCATCTTAGTTTGATCGATTTGGATTTCCTTATTTAAGTAATCGATATATTGTTGCACCGAATCAAAATCTTCCAATTGTTTATCGCTTTGCAACGCCTTGGCGCCAAGCTCATCCACAGTATCTTTATTTTCCAACCCTAGCAGCTTCGATATGAGATCAACAGTCGTACAAATAATGTCGACTACTTGCGCGATACGCAATAAATCGAGCCCGTTTAAGGCGCTAAAGATCGATTTACCGTAAGTTGCAACCATACTGCCAACCGATGCGATCGTACTTATCACTGCACTAATACCTGTGATAATAGCTCCTAAACTCATACAAATGACCCCAATTCGTAAATAATTATTTTTTCAACCTAACAATGACAAGCTGTAAGCTTTGAATAGATTCGCCAGCCGCCAAAGCTTTCAGCAACTTTTCAAAGACTTCATGTTTTTGATCGACTTGCTCCTGCCTCATACCGGCAAATAGCTCAATCATAAAGAACGAAACGAACAGATCGTACGGGATTTCCTCCATCCAAACCCGCTTAAGCTCCGTTTGAAACGGATAATTCGCACTCTCTGGCCGATTATTCAATAAATCTTTTACAGCTTCAATGATCGAATGGCCCTGGATAAAAGACAAATACGATTCAATCAGCGATACGGAAGGCTTGTCTGCATACAATTCTAATCCCGGTAAAACGCCTCGCTTGCATTGAGACTGATACACCAGCAGCGCTTGCTCGCGCAGTTCCGCTTCCGCTATGTTCGTTTCCGATGTCGTATCGGTCGCCGGTTCGATTGCCACTTGGACCGCTTTGCTCCATCCTTGTGTGAACACGATTGCCCGCCCTACATCCAAGTGCGATAAGAAGTTGCGTTGTTCTTCTTGAAGCGCCATCGTATTGCCAATGACTTCCTTATCGTCCTGGGCAAACAACTTATGGACAATTTTTGTATTTGTGTTTTTTAACACTTCCGGCGTTAATTTGCTTGGAATTTGATCGACAATAATAAGAGACTCTCCGTATTTGCGAACCTCCGCCAACATATCCGTAAACACTTCAACGCCCTGTTTTTTATTCATGCTGTCACCGGGTGAATATTTGCTAAGCAAACGATGAGCTTCTTCTAATAAAGTGATATGCCTAGGCCGTTCGCCTTTTTTATGCTTCCCTTTTAATACCTCTACCAAATTCATTAAGACAAAGCCCATAATAAGCGACTTTTCGCTGCCGCTTTTGATCTCTTCCAATTCGAGAATGACACGCTGTTCGGACAGCCAATTGAAATCGATCGAACGCTTCGTGTTCAGCATCAAGCCTTTGGCGCCGACCAGCAAGCCCTGAAGCCGGGCGCGGATAGAACCGATATAATCGTTTTTTAGCCGCTCGTCAAAGCCTTGATCGCGAACCACGCTTTCGACTTTTTCGATTAAATCCGATAGTGTCGGAAATGCGTACACGCCGTCCGCAAACGGATCCGAAAAACGCGTATTTTTGTTTAAAGCAATATTCCAGCCATAATCCTTATAACATTCATAAATCGCCGTTTCGATAATTTGAGGAATCGCCGCCTCCATATCGAAAGATGCTTCTATCGCCGCTTTAATCATATCAACGCGTGAAGTTATGCTTTCATGCGGGAAAAACTCAAACGGATTTAAACGAAACGGCGCGACTGTATTATGGCCTAACGTGAAAATGTACAAACTATCGACTGCTCGTCTCATAATCCGATATTCCGTCTTGGCTGGCTCTATGACAAGAAAGGGCATTTCGCTTTCAAGCAGCAGCTTCTGGCAAGTTGTCGTTTTTCCGCTTCCGGTCACGCCCGTTACGAATATATGTTTGTTCATGACTTCTTTGTCGATGGGCACACTTATGTGCTCCAGCACTCTGCCGCTTTGGACCAAATGTCCTAACGGCAAAGGCTGCCTTGCATGTTTGGGTACATTTAGACCGAATTCGACTTCTTCCTTGAGCGTAAGTCCGACCACTTCCTTGTGAGGTAATCCGGCCAATACGCTTAGCTCGTTGCTGGAGTACCAATTGCCCAAATAACTTCTTTCGGGACTGACCGATTGAGATAATGCGATTCGGGCTTCCATCTCATTTTGTGTCAATTGATGCAATGTAACCTCGGGAATTTGAAACTCAAGCAAAGACTTCCTTATGTGTCCCTTAGGCAGCCTATGAAGCTTTAACGGAATTTTATTGCCGGCTTTGGCCGCGAACAACGATTGCATAATATGTCCAAGCTTCCACAGACTTCCTTCGTACACTGTACCTAATGATACAGCCGTAATATACAACCCTTTGCTTTTGCCGTAGTCCACTCGCGGAAACAAGATGTCATCCATATATTGAATCCAGTCTTGAACTTTTTTGTCGATATATTCAAGCGTAACCGCATTGCTTTTGGAGTCGGTTGTGGATAACGTTTCCGACTTTGTCGTGCCGTCAGATCTAGATTCGGACGTTCCATTCGTTTCGCTTACGTTCGTCCCCTTATTTGTCGCAACCGCCCTCGATTCGCTTGAGCCTTGTTGTCCTCCCTTCGAGTCACCCGTTTGACTGGAACTGCTGCTTCCTGAATTATTCGTATTATTGCGGTTCGTGCTTTGACTTGTACTCTTGTTCGTTCCTGTTGTTTCTGTGGTCGAGCTGCCTGACGATTGCGATTCCGCTTTTGAAGCGTTACTGCCCGTCGTATCTGTAAGAGAGGTGCCAAAAGTATCACTCTTACCACTGCTTTCGGAAAAGCTGTCCTGTACATTTTTTTTCACAAACGGTGTCAGCTTGGAGTACATTTGATACAATTGATGCTCCATCTCTGTGATTGCAGCTTCGGCAACGGGCTTGGCAATGACTGTTAGCGCAAACACATCGCCTATCATTACATCGATTAAACGGTCTATCCCTTGAAATTGTTCATTGTCCTCATCAACGCCTGGCACGCCTTCCATAAGCCCATAAGCCGGCAAATCGTTCAAAAAGGCTTTAAGATCCACCTTCTCTCTCGGAGATAGCGAACGCACTGTGCTTCCGCGAAAATTCCCCTTCAAGCTGGGCGCTAGTATTTGTTCCCCGATATCTCTAATGTTCAACGGCGAATGAGTCTTAGAAGCTAAATCACGGGCAATGCCAAAGTAAAAAGATACGCCGCTTTGATTCCCTACAATCAAATAAATGAAACTGATGCCGGGAACACGGATGGAGCTGATGACATTTTCAAAAGCTTCCTTTCGAGGCGCCTTGTCTTCAAACGTTAACTCCTCAATATGATAAAGCGTATAATCCATCAGCTCGAGTTCCCCGCTTACACGCTCTTCGCAGCCTGAATGCTGGAACATATATCGAGCTTCAGGTTCAAACAATAAATCGAATGGACGTTGTTGTTGGTCCTGCAATGGGATCACCTGCTTGCTGTTAAAGTTAAAGTTTCGATATGATCGAATGTTTGGCTAGCAGCGATCTCTTCTTCTTCTGCCACAACATATTCGATCGTATTGGGACCTTTAGCGCGGATGAATACATACGCGTTTTCATTTGTATGCGTTATTCTGCACTTTCGTCTTTCTGTTTGCTGAATGGGCATTTCGTTTGTGCTTGCTTCCGGCATCGTCGTAAAGTATAGTTCAAAATCTTCTTCCGCCGCGTCTATGAACAGGTGCCAAGCGCCATATGACGTTTCGCGGTCTACAACAACGTGAAACTTTCCTTTTTTGGATACGCCCAAGAAATAGTTAAATTTCGCTTCGTCCTGGGTCACGTTATGATCGACCACTTTAATTACTCCGCCTTTGCGGCATTGTATTAATCCGAAAGCAACCCCTGTTTTTCCGGTAGGAGCTTCAATACCTATATCTACAGCTTGTCCTGCTCTTCGTTCCCTCTGTATCTCCCATGCTTCTTCCGTTCCAAGCGGTGGATAAATTTCAAAGTACGCTTTTCCATTCGTATGGACGGATGAGGAAATTTGATCGGTTTCTTTGGCTATATACGTCTCGAACAGTTGCTGAACAACAGGCGAACGACTGGAATTTCCGCCTAAGAAGATATGGACCACTTCGACATCGGCAATGTTCGGATTGCTAAAGGCTCTACGCAACGATTCAAAGAAATTGCGAACTCCTTTCTCTATACGGGTATAAATGATGGATTCCAACCGTTCCCGATCGGCAGTCAATTCAGTGCCAGGGCAAGCATTTCCGTGCTTATCGAACAGATTTACTTTAAGAACGCCTTTGTCGAACTGCTGTTCATACCCTTCATGTCGTTCCCATAACGGACGCAACGCTTCTACCAATTGCCTCATATTAATCTTCGATTCTTGGGAATCGGTCAGCATAACCTCGCTGCCGACAAACGGTTCGCATTCCGGCGGAAGCATAAACGTTATTTCTTCTTCTCGCAGCTTTTGCTGGTTCGACTTAAAAACTTCAAACGCGAGCAATTCCAATAGATTTTCTCCGCCTAAATAACGATCTCCGCCGGCACCGAAATGCTCGATCACATAATCGTAGCGGCGCTCCTTAGCTCCTGCTTCGCGCCATATGCCGAAATCGAAATCTGTCGTCCCTCCGCCAAAATCGAAAATACTGTAAAACACTTTTTCATTTCCTGTCGGCTCAAAACCGTACTGTTGCAATGCGCATACCGCATATGCGGCCGGCTCGCTTACGCCGGAGGAAACGCGAAAACGCTCCATTACCTCTTCATCCTCATGCAGCGGAAGCGGCAACGATTTCAACAAACCTTTACGGAAGCTGGAAATAATTTTATCTTGTATTTCTTTCTCGTAAGTCACGGGGAACGAAAGCATGTAATCCAAATAAATGCCTTGATGCTGATTATTGATGAACAATCCTAAGTAATACGCGTAAATTTCAATCGGATTAAAATCGTCCGTCACTTCTTTGAAAGCCGGTAATATGCGGTCGACATTTTGTTTATCGCGCAATCGAAGCGTCCGGTTGCTTTCACCGGCCCATTGCTTCAATTCGCTGAGATGGCTATAAAACATATCGCTGTCGCTGCTCATTAAACTGCCGATAGCTGTATGCGATACGGTTACGTCTTCCCATGAAGTAAATGGACGCGCTCTAAGCTCATGATAGTCTGTTAGAAATTTATCCAGATCGATAAATTCCATTACCGTCGGATTTTCATAATGCTCCAGCTGTACTTCCTTGCTGTATCGGCCCATACCGATCCGCATCGGAAGCGTATGCTCTCCGTCTCGCTGAAATACGACAACCGTACTTTTCGTACCGAAATCAATGCCGACCACGCCGTCATAACGAATGTCCGATACGGGATGACGCGCTATGGCGCCATTTTCGAAAGACGCTTTCACCTTAAATAAAGTATCTAGATCTTCCGCCGTGCTGGTCGGCCACAGTTCCCATAATCCGCGATTTGGATCGTAAACCATTTGCTCGACGTACGGTTCAATGTCCGCGCGTACGGTATCGCGATCAAGCAGAAGAGAAATAGCTTCCGAAAAGTCGCTATCATTCAACTGTTCTTGAATGTCGTCGTATTCAATATCAGAAATGCCCCAGTTCTGGCCAAATGCATCTGTATGAAACTCGTTCTCCATGATAGCTTTAACAAAACTAAGAGTTTCGAAGATCACATCTTTATTTTCACCGAACTTCAAGAACGATTTTATCTTCATCAATTGTTTGATCTGATACTCTTCTTGTTCTGAGAAGGCTTCCGGAATCAAATCTTCTTTCACCCAGCAAAGCAGCAGTTGAGTCGGGGAGTCCGGACGCGGCATAACCTCTCCCAGGCGATAGATCGGAACAACGACACCAGGCTCCTCTCGCAGCATCTCATCATCAAGGTCTCTTCCGCCTAATTCAGCCGATGTTTTCATATAAGCAACTCGGAAATTATCCCCTTTATCATATCGGATTTGATCCTCATCAACCTGATTTGGAAAACTCCACTTTGCCGAAAATATCTTTCTACTTTCATCCAGAGTCATAAAATCACCCCAATATTTATGGGCAATTAACAACATGTTTGTGTCGAAATTTTTGATCGATTTATCGCTAACGTATCCGTATTTCGGTTCCAAAGGCAATAGAGCATGCACCGATTTATGATAGTAAACCGGCACATTTTTCATCGTCATAAATCTTTGATTTACAAACAAATCGTTTAACGTTTGATGCAGTTCCTTAAACGCAATCTTCACTCTTTCTAGCAATAGTGCGCCCTGACGATCTGCATACACTGCTATGGCTTGATCGTAATTCACATATATTTCCGTTTGCTCAATCAATTGTGTTCGATTCACTTGCCAGTTCCTCCTACTGTGACGAATGATTTACGTATCCACTTGCCTGTTCTCACATTAAGAATGCCTGGCAATAGAAGAGCGTTAACAGCTCCGGAAGGTTTACTTCCGCCTGCTCTACTCATGGTGTCCTCATCGAACGAATTGCCAACCGCAACGTGATAGATCTGAAAGAGCGGTTGTTCATAGATGATGTTATAGGCGTTCATCCCCTCTTCTATGATACGAGTTAACAGAGCCCTATCTGCTTCCGTCATTTTAGCGCTCTGAATTTCGCCTTGAGCGAAATCCCACAAGCCAAGGAGCGAATCATATTGAACGCTGCTTACAACAAAATGCTCAAAGCTGCCGCTCTTAATGATGTTGCCTACCCTGTTCTGTAAAGATGGAGAATCATTTAGCCACTGTTTATATATAAGTCGAAGCTTATTAAACGGTTGTCCTAGCTCTATATTGTTCTCCTCCAACCGCCGACGCGCTTCTCGGTCGCTTTCCTCTTGTTTTTTCATTTGAATAATTTCTGATTTTAGACGTAACTGCTCCGTGTCCTTTGCTCGCATTTCGCTTTTCAGCTGTTCCAGTTCGTTTTCTTTCGTAAGAAGTTGTTGTTGCAGCTGTTCAATATGCGGGTGCAACGAATGACTGGCCAACACCGTTACGGCTTCAATCTCAACTTGAGAAGTTCCTTGATTAACAATCTCTATAATTCGTTGTTGAACTTCAGGCACTTCCAATAACTCCAACACTTTTGCGATCTGCTTCTTCAAATGAAATATTCACCTCAAGCTCTTTTAAAATGCAATATGCAATAACTGCAGTACCATTACATGGTGCTATTTTACAACATTTTTCGATGTTTTTATATGTGACTTGGAACAAAATTTCTCGATTGTAAACTTGAGGAAAGTTACGCAGTGAAAGTGAGCCCTCTCTCCGGTGGTGATAGACCGAAAGCCAAAAATGGCGATGCAGGGATAACCTCCCTTAGCACCGCCATTCTTTATTTTTGCCGATTTTCCATCAAACGAGCTGAAAATATGCTCCATCATGTACTCATTTTAACGCTTCGCACTACTTGGCATCCCGAAATTCGCTTGGCGACAAGCCTACCTTCTTTTTGAAAATTTGGCTGAAGTAACGGGAGTCGTGATAGCCGACCCGTTCGGCTACCTCATAGTTTTTCATATGCGTTTGCTTAAGCAGTTTTTTGGCGTTGGAAATGCGAATCCGGGTCAGATACTCGATAAAGGTGACACCCATTTTGGATTTGAACAAGGCGCTTAAATAGGCGGGAGTAATGAACACCTTATCGGCGACGTAATGCAGCGATGCTTGGCCGTATTCCTCCTCCATCAGCGTAATCGCTTTCTTGATAAGCGTGCGATCGATGCTGCCGGCGGCGCTAGATGTCCCCTTCATCCCTTTAATTGCCTCGCGAACCGCTTCTTTCATTTCCTCCAGCGTCTGCAACTGCATGAGCGCCGAAATATTCGGCGTGCTGCATAGATGCGGCTGCCCGAGTGCGGATTTGGCCCGAAGCTGTAAGCTGATCAAAAGTTGAAGCGTCGCGTCTACGACTTTGTTGACCTGAAGCGGACCGTTTCGAGTCAACGTACTGTAGAAGTCATCTATGGCTTGCCTCATTGCTGACTCAGATATGGAGTCTCTAGTCAGTAGCTGTAAAAGCTCATCCTCCTTGACTAACGGATATTCCGCATCGTTTGCATATTCGTAGATATTGCTATAGTAGATAGGCTGTGAATGGGTTTGGTAAAATCGGTGTTTCATTGCGAAGAGAGCTTGCTCGTAACAATCATGTAAATCCGATAGATTCGGATACGGATTACTAATACCAAGCGAAATGGATTGAAGGTTGAAATTATGCTCTTGGTTGCAAATGCGGTCGTACAGCTCAGCTATGGATTCGCGGTCGTCCCAAGAGAATACGACTCCGATATGCCCCTTGTCATCCGGAACGACAGCAATGTTGCCGGGTCCTTGCCGCTTGATGACGGCATACAATTCATCTGAGGCATATCTACGAGACCATAAATCCGTTTCCGCTGTGCTGACGCCGAACAGAGCCAGAGCCGGGTATGCGTAATAAGCGTGGAGCCCGCTCTCCGCAAGTATCCTCTTCACATCTCCGGCAGCAAAGCCTTTACTGGGAAGCAGGTCGTTCAGCGTTCGGGCAAAGTCGGAAACGATTGTCCCTTGCTTCATATTCGGCACTCCTCTCTCTGAGAAAGGATAATGAATCGATTGTGCTTCCTTGCTAGTCTCCGGTGTAATTTTTGTAGAAACCTAATCCCCTAATCAGCTTCTTTTCCGTAAGCTCGACGTCGCCCGACTTGATGAGTTGCAAAATTTGGCTATGCGAGTCAGGAATCGAGTAGCCTTGATGATCCTTGTTCGTTACCGTAATAAAACGCATAATCTTTGATTTGATGCTGTTCCAAATGTCGTATAGCAGCGCGTTTCCGCTCCGCAAATAAAAATAGCCGTGAAAGCCCATATCCAATTCGACCAGCCGATACGGATCCCCTTTATCGATCGCTTCCCGCATACCCGCTATTACGTCCTCCAGATAAGCAATATCCTTCGGCTCCAGCACCTTCATCGTGGCGCGAAGCGCGTGTCCCTCAACCAGCAGCCGGAGCTCGTAAATGTCGCGGATTTCCTGGGCCGTAATCTCAGATACGGATGACCCTTTGTTCGCTTTGCCGACAATGAGCCCTTCCTGCTTCAGCCGCTCCAGCGCTTCTCTGACGGGCGCTTGGCTGACGCTGAATTGCTTGGCGATATCCATTACGATCATTCGGTGTCCGGGTAGCAGCTCACCCTTCATAATCTGCCTCTTTAACGTGTTATAGACATGCTCGCTAAGAGAGATTGGACTTTGCGACGAACTGGCTGTTTCGATGGACACAGGCTTCCACCACCTTAAAAGTTGGTATATTTCGTAAATTATCGATAATCGATAATATGATGCTAAGCGCTTACAACAAGAAAGTCAAGATCATAATTATAAGCCTGTATTCCCACACATTAACCGTAAAAAAACAAACAAAATGATAATTTTACAGCATCGATTTTCGCTTGGGCACATCGGTAAGATGGTCATGTAACGAGAATCGAAGCGAAAACGGAATCCATGATTTTTAAGGAGGTATACACGGGTGCCAAGGAAAGTGGTCTTCATAGCGGATGCCGACAGCCTGTCCGGCAAGGCGCTAATCGAGCGGTTCGGCCAAGGCGGCGCTGATCTTATTCTGAACAGTGTTCAAGACGATAAGGAATGGGACAATGTACTCGTTTCCTGCGAAGCCGCCGGCTCCCGAGTACTCGTGACCCACGCCGACCTATGCAGCAGCCGCAAGCTGACGGCAATGCTGGACGAGGCCGATACGCTGCTTGGCCCGGTTGACGTCATGATTCACAATTGCAGCGTCATAAAGCCAGTCGGTGTCGAAAGCGGCGAAGAATCGATATTCGCCGAAATGATGGAGGCGAATGCGAAATCGGCCTTCTTCTGTACGCAGGCGATCGGCAAGCGGATGGCGGCCAGAGGGAGCGGCAGCATCATCTTCGTCAGCTCTATTCATAGCGAGAAGCCGACCGGTGCCTCCTTCGCTTATAGCGCCTCGCAAGGCGCGGTGAAGATGCTGGCCCATGAGGCGGCGCTGTTTCTTGGACGGCACGGCATTCGCGTCAATGTAATCGAGATGGGCCCCGTCGAAGGTGCTGATATCACTTTTCAAAGCGACAGTTCAGGGCTTTACGACGATTACCGGTACAAGGTTCCTGGGACCAGGCTCGTCACCGAAGGCGACTTAGCCGAACTGGCCTTCTTCCTTGCGGGGGATGATTCGGGTTATTTGAACGGAGCCGATATTAGGCTGGACGGAGGCTTCCTCCTGCATTACATGGATATTCGAATGAATAAGCCTGCCGAGGGGGGTACGAGATCGCAATGAGCCAAAGCTTGATAGGAAAATCGGCACTCGTCACCGGCGCGGGAACGGGCATCGGCAAAGGCATAGCGTGCGAGCTTGCGCGGCGCGGTGCGAAGGTTGCCATCCACTACAACTCCAGCGATACCGGAGCCAAGGATACGCAGCAGCGCATCGAGGAGCTCGGCGGCCAGTGCATGATCGTGCAAGCCGACATCGCCGATCGGGAGCAGATCGTCCGAATGGTCGATACGGCTGCGGCTGCGCTTGGCGGCATCGACATATTGGTCAACAATGCCGCGCTGCAGCTTAATATCAACTGGTTCGAATATACGGAAGAGCTGTACGACCGAGTGATGAACGTCAATCTGAAAGGATACTGGCAATGCATGCAGGCGGTTATTCCTGATATGAAACAAAGAAATTTTGGCCGTATCATTAACATCTCCTCTGTTCATGGCAAACGACCGACCGATTTCGACGCCGTTTACTGTATGTCGAAAGGCGGCATCAAGATGCTCGGCAGGGAAAGCGCCATAGAGCTAGCGCGTTATGGCATTACAGTCAATACAATTGCGCCCGGCGCGATCGACGTCGGCAAGTTCAAATCGCACAAGGAGCCGAGCCGCAAAAAATTCCCGCTCGGACGCGTCGGACTGCCCGAGGATGTCGCTTCGCTCGCCTGTTATATCGCTTCGGACGAAACCTCGTTTATGACAGGCGCCACCGTTCGCTTGGACGGTGCCGGCATGTTGATGTAATCGCATGATTATGCCAAATACCTATAATCCGCAAAGGAGCTATTTCCATGACTCAACAGGAAACCTATGAAAGCACATTGTCCTACGTCAACACCTACTCGGGGCCGTCGGAGCTTCGTATTACCGACATTCGTTTTGCCGATATTGCCGGCGCACCTATGCACTGCAGCCTGATCAAAGTGTTCACGAACCAAGGCATCGTCGGTTTCGGCGAAGTGCGGGACGGAGCCGATAAACAGTTTGCCCTGCAGCTCAAGAGCAGACTTCTCGGCGAAAATCCGTGCAATATCGACAAGCTATTCCGCAGAATCAAGCAATTCGGCGGGCATTCAAGGCAAGGCGGCGGCGTAAGCGGCATCGAGATCGCCCTTTGGGATATCGCCGGCAAAGCCTATGGCATGCCAATCTATCAAATGCTGGGCGGCAAATTCCGGGATCGGATCCGCATGTACTGCGATACCGACGTAGACGGCAAAGCTACCGGCACGGCAATGGGCTTGGCACTGCAAAAAAGGATGGAAAAAGGCTACACGTTCCTCAAAATGGATCTCGGCATTAATCAAATTATTCATGAGCCAGGAACGCTGAGCGCGCCGCTTGGATTTCTGGACGAAATGAAGGCGTTGTCCAAGGCTTGGTATTCGCGCAAAGGTTCTAATCTACCGGAGCATGAGCTGCGGGAAGCGCGCAACCGCCACTACGATATATACAACATCGCACATCCCTTCACAGGAATTCATGTTACCGAGAAAGGCCTCGACATGCTGGAGCAATACGTTGCCGAAGTACGCGCGGTCATCGGTTATGAGGTGCCTCTTGCCATCGACCATTTCGGACATATCGGCTTGCAGGACTGCATCAAGCTGGGCCGCCGCATTGACAAATACAATCTGGCTTGGATGGAGGACATGATTCCTTGGCAGTACACGAATCAGTACGCGCAGCTCGCAAGCGCGGTGACGACTCCCATCTGTACCGGCGAGGACATTTACTTGAAGGAAAACTTTAGGCCTCTGCTGGAAGCCGGCGGCGTGTCCGTCATTCACCCTGACGTGCTGACGACCGGCGGCATCCTGGAAACGAAAAAGATTGGCGATATGGCTCAGGAATACGGCGTCGCGATGGCCATCCATATGGCGGAAAGCCCGATCGCCTGCCTAGCGGCTGTACATGTCGCAGCCGCCACTGAAAATTTCCTCGCGCTGGAATACCATTCCGTTGATGTCGAATGGTGGGATGATCTCATTGTCAGCAAGCTGCCGAAGCCGCTTGTCCAGAACGGATTCATCCACGTGCCCGATGCGCCTGGTCTAGGCATCGAGGAGCTTAACAACGAGGTCATCGCCGCGCATCTGCATCCGGAAATTCCCGGACTATGGCTGCCTACCGACGAATGGAACGGCTATTGGTCCAATGACCGGCTTTGGAGTTAATTTGGTACTAATCAGGAGCACAATATTATAAATCGAGGTGTCCACTATGAAATTCAATAACGCAGAAGATACGATACAGCTGTCACCGCTATGGCAAGGCGAACGCTTCCCGGACGGCCGTCCCAAAGTGCCGTCTAACGTGCTGGAACGTTTAAGCCGCATTACGCTCGAGGAAGCATGGGGACCGCTTTGGTCTCGAGGGTATCACTATCAATTCGAGGGTGAATTCAAGATCATTCATCCGAACAAAGTAATGGTCGGCCGCGCGGTGACAGCCGTCATGGTGCCTAAGCGACCGGACCTGCATGATACGCTGATGAATTACGGCCACGAGCAAGAGGGCCGCAGAGGCTTTTTCAACCAATGGGTCATTGATTCGCTGGAGGAAGAGGACGTCGTCGTCATCGATATGTTCGACAAAATTTATCAAGGTACTTATGTGGGAGGCAACCTGTCCACGGCTATATCTACCCGCACAAAAACGGGCGGCGCGGTTATTTGGGGCGGCATTCGAGATAATCAGCAAATTACGCAAATCGAAAATATCAATGTCTACTATCGAGGCAGCGACCCGACCGCGATCGCCGACGTCACGATGGTCGGCATGAACGTTCCGGCCCGCATCGGGCGCGCAGTCTGTCTTCCGGGCGACGTCGTGCTCGGCACGCCGGCTGGCGTCATCTTCATCCCTGCCCACTTGGCGGAGCTCACCGCAGCAAATGCGGAAAAGTCGCAGGTTCGCGACGTATTCGGCTTTGCGCGTCTTAACGCCAATACCTATACGACGGCGCAGATCGATGCAGCCTGGACGACTGCCATGTGGCAAGATTTCATGCAATGGTTTGATACGGACGCCGCCGCTGCTCCATATCAGCATTTGACATGGGAGCATGAGCTGGATGAAGCGCGGCGCAACGAAAGCAACGGTCCTTCCAGCGATGTCCGGATTTAACGACAACATGAGGCTGTCTCAAAAGTAGGTATGCTTGACGAGACAGCTCGCTTTATGGAAATTTCCGAGAGCTGCTTTGACCTTCTCCAAATGCGGTTAAAGGCAACGCGTGTCGGTCAAAGAATCGGTTTCTTTTTGTTATGCAAAATGAACAAGGGGCTGTCTCAAAAGTCATATATGACTTTTGAGACAGCCCCTTGTAGTTGTACAAACCTGCAAAACTAGATCACCGTTGCCGTATGCGTAATCGCCTGAAGTAATGTCTTCTCCATCGGATCTTATTTGTCGTTTAATATTGCTTGAATCTGCGTTGATTGTGAAGCGCAGCCTTCTGCCGATACCGTGACAGTGATCAGACCTGCGCCCGTTGGGCGTATCACCGCCAACGCTCTGCCGTCAAACGTTGTGCGCTCACTATCGAAGAAATTTTCTTCAGACTTAGGATTGGCACTGCCGAAGCCTTGCAAGACACCTGGCCCATCCACTTGCACCGCCACTTTACGGTCAGCGGTGTTGTATACATGTCCATGCTCGTCCACTAAACGAATCGTTACGAACGAGAGGTCGCTGTCCGAAGCGGTAATTTCCGCCCGGTCTGCCTCAACTTTCAATTCAACGTCGCCGGTCGCCGAACGAAGCGTCATCCGGCCGATTTCTTCTCCCTTCGCGTAGGCTACCGCTACAACTTCCCCAGCCTTGTATACCGTGTCGAACTCCGCCTTGAAGCGGTTCTCTTCGCCCACGGCGGCTCTGCCCACCGAACTCCCGTTCACCAGAAGCTCGACTTCCTCCGCGTCGGCATACACTTCCACTTTAATCGGCTTATCCTCATAACCGTTCCATGACCAGCTAGATACGGAATCGCTCCAGCTCCACATCGATAGAATCGCCTGTTTGTCATAATACTCCGGCCGTTGCACCGCAATGTACGGCTCCTTGCGAAGTCCGAAGACGATTTCGCGATAATACGAAACCGGACGACGGTAACCGGTAATGTCGATATCTCCTACCCAAGCCGCTAGCCAAGGATATGCGCCAAAGACGCCGCCTGCGAATTCACCTGAATCATAGGTAACTTTGCCAATTCCAGCTTCCCCAAGATAGTCCCAGCCCGTCCAGGTAAAGTCACCTATAAGGTGGCTGTTCTCCTTCACCAGCTTCCAGTTCTTATCAATGCTCGATGCATAAGTCTCACCGCCGACAATGATACGATTCGGGAAGAGCTCCTTATCCTTCAAGTAGCGCGCGTCAGCATAGTTATACGCAGCAATGTCAACATACGCAAACGACTCAGTCGTTTTGGCAGTGGCTAAATCGCTTGCGGTGATCATCGCCATAATGTCTTTCATATTGTTCATCATTGTGTTAATGCCTTCATCTTTGCCCTGTGCGCCGCCACTTTGCCTCATCTTCTTGAATTCGTCCATGATGGCAACCATGAAGTTAATGGAATTCGTTACATAGCGGGTATTGTCTAGAGACCGAACCTTCTCAGCCAGCTTCCGCCCCCACACCGAGTCGATAGCACGTCCTGTTTCTGGAATTTCATTACCGATTGAGTACATGATGACGGATGGATGATTGTAATTTTTGTTGACCATCGCTTCGATATCTTTCTCCCACCAGAGTGGAAAATGAAGCGCATAATCGTAATCAGTCTTCGTTGAAGTCCACATATCATAGCTCTCGTCCATGACCAACATTCCAAGGCGGTCACAGGCGTCCAGCATCGCCTTGCTTATCGGATTATGCGCGCTTCTCAGTGCATTGAAACCCGCTTCTTTCAAAATTTCGACACGGCGCTCTTCAGCTCGATCAATCGTTGCAGCCCCGATTATGCCATTGTCATGATGAATGCAAGCACCGCGCAGCTTCACTACCTCGCCGTTAATGCTAAGTCCTTTGTCGGGATCAATGGATAACGAGCGAATGCCGAATGCAGTCGTCTCTTCGTCGATCTGTTCCTGATCGGCCACAAGACGAGTGCTGCAAGTGTATAAATTCGGCTGCTCCACGCTCCACAGCTTAGGCGATCTCACGTAGACTCGTTGGCGTAACGTTGCGCTTTCACCTGCGAACAGCGTAATAGGCACGACATCACTGGCCACGATTTTCCCGTCGGCATCCACGATTTCCGTCTGAACGTTCACGGTGCGGGTATGAATCCCTTCGTTCTCGATGACAGTTACCACGGCAATTGCCGCACGATCGCTCGTAATATCCGGGGTGGATACTTTCAAGCCATCTAGAGCGATATGGACCAAATCCCCAACAATAAGCTTCGTATTGCGATAAATACCTGCACCTGTATACCAGCGCGAGTCTTTATAGTTCATCGCCACGACTTTGATTTCGTTGTCTTCACCGTATTTAAGAAAACGGTCCGCTTTAATATAGAAATTCGTGTAGCCGTTCGGACACTGTCCGGCAAAATCGCCGTTAACATACACCATCGCATTGGCGTAAACGCCTTCAAATTCGATCGTTACTCTTTTTTCCTTATATTCAGCAGGGACAAAAAACGTCTTTTTGTAGTCGTATTCACCTTCAGGAAAATAGCCAACGGCGTTTAAATGTTTGCCGGCATCGCTTCCATCATCAGGCTTCTGACGTTTTCTTTCGATCATTTCGTCATGCGGCAAAGTAACAGGCTTAGGCTGCACCGGCGTACTCGTCATTTCTGAGAAGAAGCCGCTTTTCTTGCCTACCGTCCAATCGTGATTGAATGAAATTCGAATCATTGTTTTCTTCACCATCCATCCTGAATTTTACGTTCTCATTGATATCAAATTCAGTATAGCCTTCGATAGATGAGCAAACTAACAGTTTTTCGGCAAGTTGAATAGCACTTTTCCGACAATAATATATCAGCCTTAGTTCCCGCCAAATTGTTTTCGGTATTCCTTTGGGCCCACCCCGGCATATTTTTTGAATATTTTTGTAAAATGGGAGAAATTCGAATAGCCTACTGCCGTTGCAATCGCACTTATCGAGATAGCGGTTTGGGTTAGCAGCTCTTTCGCCAGCTTCGTTTTTTCCAACATCATATAATCGGATATGGAGTGACCCGTTTCTTTCTTGAATAGCCTAGTCAAGTGATCGGCGCTCAAAAATACGAGCTCGGCCATCTCTTCCCGAGAAATTTCCTTATCCATATTGAGGCTGATGTAACGCTTAATCGTCTGGACAATCGTATCGGACTCCTCAACCGCCTGTGCTTGATTCAGCGCTTTATTAATGGCATAGTCAGCCCACTCCAGCATATCCGTGACGGAGCGTCCGGCTTTCTCGGACAGACGCCTCGACTCTTCTTCCCCAAATAATTGATGTGCCTGAATCTCCTTGGCGTATAGGAAAGTGTACAGCAATTGAACAAAATTCTGGTTGAACTGATGCAGAAAATTGGCGTCCAAGGCTCGATTCCGAACGGGTTCGGTAAGGAAGGCTTTAATTTCCTGTATAACGGACTCCTTCGTACCCGTCTTGAGCAAGGACGACAATACGCTCCAGTCAGGCATTTCAATAAGCTGTACGTTAGGCTTGGCATCCTGATCGGTGAAAACCTTGTTTACAACGGACACATTGTTCCGGTCTTGGCTCCTCAGATCTGTAACGATGCCTAGCATCTCGTGCGCCTCGACGATCTGGCCAAGATAACAGGACAAATCACAGTAAAAATACTGATTGCACGCAGCAATATAGTGTCGGCAAGCATCCTGCACAGATTCAAGATCCCAACCCGCCTGACCTTCTACAGCCAGTATTATGAGAAGCATGTCTCGTTCAAGCTGCAAGCAATTTCCGTTTCTCTCGCTGCCGATGATGGTTTCTTCGGCGGAATTTTTCAGCGCATACTCGAGAATTTTCTCATCTCTGCGTCTTAGCTCTTTATGCCACTTTTGAACTCGGACTAAGACGGGAAGAAACATCATATGTTCCGTAATCGGTATATGATGGAGCTCGATCTGCTCTCGAACAGCATCCCGATGGCTTGGAGTCGAATGGTTGATCAGATTGAGCCAGAAGTGTTCAATAATAAGCGAATGATGCTTTAACCAGGACTGACTGTTCCTGCTCATTTCGGAATTCTTGACGATCACATCCTGCGCCTTCCTAATGGCCGGCTCCAAATCATCGGCAAATACCGGTTTCAATAGATAGTCGAGACTTCCGAGCTGCAACGCTTCTTTGGCATATTTGAAATCGGCATGGCTTGTGAGAATAATCGTTTCCGTAAGCGGATGGTGTTCTCGCACCCATGCCAGCAATTCCAATCCGCTGCCTTGAGGCATTTCAATATCGCACAGGAGAATATGGATCACTTCTTTGTCCATGATCTCCTTTGCCTGTCTTATATTGTAGGCCGTATACAATCTCGCAATATCCAATTTGCTTAGATCAAGATCCGTTTTTACTCCTTCAATCGCATGGACTTCATCGTCAACAAGAAGCAAATGATAGGTCATCTTATTTCCTCCGTTACTCCGCGTTACTGCGTTACTGGATCGGTAGGCAAAATCATCTCCACTACTGCTCCGCCGGTTAGTTCATCATTATAGAAATGTAGCAATGCTTTACCGTTGTACAACAGATTCATCCGTCTTTGAACATTCCAAATTCCCGTATGATCCCCCTGATCATTCTGCACGCTTCTTCCTGCCTGTAGCTCTTGCAATACAGAGTCACTGAATCCCGATCCCGTATCTTGGATGATAATTCTCATTCGAGAGCCTTTCTCTTCTTCCAAAAACTCGATGCTAATCGTAATTCCAATAGGCTTATCAAGAGTGACGGCGTGTTTGATCGAGTTCTCGACAAAAGATTGAATGATCAGGGGCGGCACCGCGACTTCGCTCAAGTAAACAGGCGATTCAATCGTCCAAGCGAGCTGCTCCGGAAACCTTAATTGCTGGATATTCAAATAATTTCGGGCATGATCAAGCTCATCCCTAAGCTTCACGAACGACGCATTGCTGCGGAGCAGGAAGCGGAAATATCGGATCAGCGCCACCGTCATCTCAATAATCAGCTCGTAGTTTTTGACCTTGGCCAGATTACATATGAGATTTAGTGTGTTAAGGAAAAAATGCGGGTTAACCTGCAACTGCAAACGATGCAATTCCTCTTTTTGTTTATTCAGCTGTTCTTCAAATACATTCACTCGAAGCGTCTGTACCTCGTTCATCATCGAGTTAAATGAATCGCCCAACAGAACAAACTCCTCCGATGTCGTCTGCATATCAACCTGGGCACTCCAATCGCCGCCGCGAACCTTCTTCATAGCGAGCAAAATGCGGCTTAACGGTATCAGGAATGCCCGTCTCATCGCATAGAGACCAACGGGAATTAACAATACCGATGCGAATGTAATGATCCATATAATGCGTTGAAGATACGGAAGATTATCCAAAATGTTCGTATCTGGGATTATGGTCATCAGGCTAAAGTTTCCTTTCGTGGAGGGTGTGCCAACGACCAGAAACTTTCTCTCCGATCCGGATAAATAATAAGCCTCTGACTGCTGGCGCAGCACAATACCGTTCTCATGTACGACGGTTGAATCGGTGATCGGTTCGCCTTGATCGTTGGCGAGCAAGATCTCTCCAACTTTCCCCATCTTCAAAGCACGTAGGGGAGTGATGATCTGATCCGCTTGGATCCATGCACCCAGATACGTATCACCGGCCAGGACAATATCGATTAAGTAATACTGTTCTCCAATCTGGTAATACTTCCACCTCTCTGGCGATCCACCTTGTACATTTTTTTGCTGATGAATCAAATTGACGATATATTGCTGAATGGTTTCTTTATCCTCATTTGAAACGACGGTGGAACGAGGGATATCCATGTAATCTTGCCTTTGCTTATGGTATACGAAGAACGAATTCACGGAACGATACAAACCAATATCATTACTAAGACTATTAAACATGAACACTTTGGCGATATAGTAATCGTCATTGTTCGCTGCTCGGCTCATCGACAACAAGTCACTGCCAAGCGCTATCGTATTGATATACGCATCCGCATCATTGAGCTCTCTGTCGATTTGATTCATATAGAGACTCATCGCGTCATTGTAGGAAACGGCTACTTGCTCGCGCACAACTTGAATCGAGTAGAAGTTGTTGTAGATCAGCATTCCGACGATCGGCAAAGTCATGATTGACACACTTAATATTAATTTGTTTCGCAACGAATGGCTTAGCCAATGCCATTTCAACAGCTTCATATCATTCCGCTCCTTGCTTTTCTCATTGATCCCATCATACACATAAAGAAAGCACGAACGCCATAACTGTAACTTCCAGTTATGGCGCAAACGGACGTATGGAAAGGCTACGGTTTAGCCTTTTACGGCCCCAATCATAATTCCTTTAATGAAATACTTCTGGAAGAACGGGTATGCAACCAGAATAGGAAGCACCCCGATGACCGCAATCGCCATTTTCACCGAATCGCTCGGCATTTGCTGCATAGCGTCACCGGCGTTAGCGGCCAGGTTGCCCTGAATAAATTGAACGTCCTGCATGATACGATTCAGTAAATTCTGAATGCTATAGAATTCCGGCTTCGTGATATAAATCATCCCGTTCTGCCAATCATTCCAATACATGATGCTCGTGAACAGTCCGATTGTCGCCAATAAAGGCGTCGAGAGCGGGAGCACCACCGACCATAATACTCGGTATTCGTTCGCCCCGTCCAACTGAGACGATTCAATAAGCGCCGGCGGAATAGTCGTCTGGAAGAACGTACGCATCAGCATGACATAGAATCCATTCGTCAGCAGGCCAGGCAGAATCAAGGCCCAGATTGTATTCTTAATGTCAAACAACTGCGTATACACCAGATAGGATGGCACGAGACCGCCATTGAACAGCATCGTAAAGAAGACCAGAAACATAATTAGATTGCGGTTCGGCGTTTCTTTCCTGGATAACGGATAGGCAAGAAGTGTCGTAATGGATACACCGACTATTGTACCGATGACCGTAATAAATATCGTGACTCCATAAGCCCGTGCAATATCCGATCCCCTCTCGTACAGATAGGTGTATGCTGCTGTGCTGAATTGTTGCGGGATGAACGAGTACCCGCTCGCAATTATAGCATCCTGATCCGTCAGAGAAGCGGAAATAAGCAATATAAACGGGATGATACACACCGCGGCGAACAGGAACATCGCGATATAACTGAACCAAGTCAAGCCTCTGCTTTCATTCTTCATCATTATGTCTCCTTAGAACAGCGCGTTGTCTTTGCTAAAGCGTCTTACCACATAGTTAGCAAGCATGACTAGAATTAAGCCGACAATCGATTGGTAGACGCCAGCCGCAGTGGACATTCCGATATCGCCCGAGCCCGTGAGTCCCCTAAATACGTAGGTATCGATTGTCGCCGTCGTCTCGAACAGCGATCCCGAGTTCATTGGTACCTGATAGAATAATCCAAAGTCGGAGTAGAAGATACGCCCTACGGAGAGCAGCGTCAGCATAATAATAACCGGTGCCAGAATCGGCAGCGTAATATGGCGAATCTGCTTCAATCGGCTTGCTCCGTCGAGCCTCGCGGCTTCATAGTACTCCTCGTCAATGCCGAGGAGCGCGGCGAAGAATACGATACTGGAATAGCCGACTGCTTTCCAGAAATGCACCAACGTAAGAATGACGGGCCAGTATTTCTGTTCGTTATACCATAGGATGCCGTCTTCGATTCCGAACATCGGAAGAATCGTCTTGTTCAAGAAGCCCACATCTGCGCTGAGCAAGGCGTAGACCAGATAACTGACGATAACCATGGAGATGAGATGCGGCAGCGTAATAAGACTTTGAAAGGCCTTTAAGAACACCTTATTCTTGATCTCGTTGAGCAGGATCGCTGTGGCCAGTGACAACACGGTACCCACGATAATAAACACGACATTATACATAATCGTATTTCGAGTAATGATGTACGCGTCTGAGGTCTTGAATAGATACTCGAAGTTTTTGAGTCCGACCCAGTCGCTTTGCAGGATGCCTTTGGCGAAATTCACATCCTTAAAGGCGATGACGATGCCCGCCATAGGTAGATAGTTATTGATCAGCATGTACAGAATACCGGGAATCATCATAATTACTAGCGGCAAATATTTACGATATCCCGACTTCTTTTTTGTCTTTCGTGTGTGATTCCCTTCGGCGTGCATTGCAGCTTGTGCCATAAAGCGACTCCCTTCCATGTCCTGAACTTGTGTGCCTATTCTCATTATAAAAGCTCTGTTTGTGCGGAACTAACAGTATAACGGCAACATTACTTGTCCTTTTCCGGCATTCTATTAGAGGTCTCTGTGTATTGAAAAAAGGGTATAACCCCCGGTAAGATCAGGGGGCTATACCCTTTTTGGATTAAGGTCACGCAGTATTACTTAGCGGCCCATGCATCCAACTGCTTCTGTTTCTCTGCCATATATTTCTCTAGACCTGCTGCCTTAAGTTTATCGTTGAATTCGTTCAGCTTCTTATCTGGATTCACCGAACCCGTTTCTAATACTTTGGCATATTGCTCCAATACGTTCCGGATTGATACCCCTTCATTCTTCACAGGTGTTTCATCAAATACGAAACCAAGCGCTTTGGAAGGGGTAGTCCGTTTGACAAACTCATCTTCTAAGTTTCTTATATCCGGGTTATCCGTCTTCGACAAGAAAGTCATTCTCTGATTAAACATCCAATCGAAACTTACTAAGTTGTAGCCAACCGTACTTGCGTCCAGACCTTCCGGGTAATCGGCTTGCGTGTCTGAGACTTTAACATAGTGCTTGCCCTCGATGCCCCATACGAGCAGGTTAGCAATATCCTTATCCGAATAAATGAGATTGAGGAACATCATGGTCCGCTCCGGATTTTTGGATTGCTGGGCAATCGTCCATAATCCAGTCATGACATTGCCTGTCTTGGAATAAGGCGGAACCAGTTCAACCTTTTCAAGCTCAAAGCCCGTCTCAAGCTCGAGACTCTCTTCTTGACCTGGAGAACTCGGATAGAATCCACTGAAGGTACGGCCAGCCTTAAGCTGTCCATTGACAACTACGGTTGTCGTTGCCGCATCTTTATTAATGTAACCCGCTTCGAACCAATTGTGTACTCGCTTCAACTGTGCGGCATATTCTGGAGCTTCGAACAAGTTAGCGATTTGCAATCCATTATCGTAGCCTGGAAGGACACCGATTCTGTCGCCTAAATCATCATAGTCGATAAACGATGTCACCGGTCCGAGGCCTGGACTTACACCAAGCGGAATAAGGTTTGGTTCCTTCTCCTTAATTGTTTTTAGAACGTTTCCTACATCGTCTATCGTTTTGATGGAGGCAACATCGATTTGATATTTGTCGACAAGATCTTTACGCATGAAGTAGTCTACACCTTTGGCAAAGGTATCGACAATCGGGGTTCCGTAGAGCTTCCCGTTAATTTGAGGAACATTTACATACTGATCGCCGACAGCCTCAACGATTCCTTGCCCATACTCTTTCAGAAGATCATCGATTGGCATTAATTTCCCGGATGCCGCGGATGAGCTGTACATCCCACCGCTTCCGAAGATAAAGGAAAGGTCCAGCTTCTCGCCACTGGAATACATCAGGTTCATTTGCTGAGCATACGCACCAACGCTGATTGGCAGGATGTCGATAGTGGTATTAATTTTTGCTTTCGTAATTTTGTTAAGCTCAGCTTCCACTTCAGCCAAGTCCTTCGGTTCTGCACTGAAAATCGGAAAAGACATCGTTAGCTCATAAGGCTCCAACGTTGCTTGATCTGCAGCATTGTTTGATGATTGCTCGGTATTGCCAGCGGCTTGTCCTGCATTCGTTTCGTTAGCTGCATTATTGCCATTGTTGCCAGAACATGAAGCAAGCAATGCTGTGGTTAGTGATACGACTGCCAGCAGTGTGACTACCTTCGATTTTTTTCTCATATTCTCCCCCTGCAATGTGTTTGTTTGGTTACAAATAAAGTATAGCAAGCGCTTCCATGCCCAACTAACACTATTACGGCAACATGAGTAGCATAATTACGGCATTTCAAGGTGAAACGGCTGTCCCGTCCTTTGGCGGTGCAGCGCGTTTCATTCCGGAGAAATATAGGCGTCAGAATATCAGTGAAACAATATACTCCTATATTTCATTACGCTTCAATTAAGCGGACAGGCCCGAGCAAGCCGCTCGGCTCCAGCGACGCAAGCCGGGAGAAGTAATCCGGCGTTTCCTTGACAAGCGTATTGGTCACTTCAATCGCTAACGAATTGTTACCATTATTGACTAGTTCCGTTATATCAAACTGATAGGGAGCGGAGATGCGTACACCGGCGGATGCGCCATTCACGAATACCTCTGCGGTTTCAAATGCTTCACCGATATCAATGAGAAGTCGCTTGCCCGGTCTCGGCGACCACAGGAGACCCCTCTCATACTTAAACGTTCCCGAGAAAGACGGCAACAGCTCAGATCGGCTTAAATCGTCGAGTTGATCGATCTCTCTCCAAGGCGTAAACCCAGGGTATTGTTCCGAGGTTGCCGTCGAGACAGCCCATGGGCCATCAATAGACATGACCGATTTATTGCTGGCAGTCGGTTCATGAACATCAATCCCCGCATCAATCCCCGCAATTTCATTTGCTGTAATGACAACTACCGTTTCAAAAGGAAGCAATTTTAACTTCAGCACCGAGCCGTTCTCCTCAGTAAAGCTGCCGGATTGTCGAAGCTTATTATCGTAGGCGTCGTATAGGAGCACCATTCCTGTGGCCGGCAGAACGACCTCTGTATCGATTTCACGGTATGGATGTTCGTTAAAGAACATAAACACATCCATGTCCGAGTGTTTCGTGTGGTAGCAGCGCAGGTAAGGCTGGCTGTCTCTCACCTGGATATCGTAAAACCTCGACTGCATAAGTCTGTTTGCCAGCGACTCGAGCGGCACGGTCTCGATCTGTTCAGACGCGGTCAGGCGAGCAATCGCTTCGACAGCTTCCCCTTCACTGCTGCGTACTGGGAGACCATCGACGAAAAAGATCGGAAGTTCCTGTTCAGCCATCTCAAGGAGGCGGGACAGTACGTTCACCGGAAGCGCCTCGCTATATGGCACGATCAAGCAATCATAGCTCTCGTCCTGCTGGATCAGCTTGCCGTTCCGAATTGCAGTTCCATCAACAATCGTATCGCATGGCAACACATCGCAGTCGATCTGATTTCTCATCAGTTCCTTCATCGGTTTCTGGAAAAGCATAGCCTCACCGGACCATTCGGCTTCTGCGTGATACAATACCGCAGCCGTCGCAACATGTGTTCCGCCAGACAAGAGATGGCTCATTCGATTCGTATAGGCATTCAAGTGCTTATAGTAACGGAACTGCGGATTTTTGCCTCGGGCATACAGATGCGGAGGACAATCCCTGTCCGGATAATCTTTCGGCGAGAAGGCGTGAGGAACAAAGTAGTTGACGCCCCTTACCAGCATATGGTCGGTCAACCACTTCATTAGCTTCAGCCCTTCCGACCAGCCATAAGCGCCGAACACCTCGGCCATTGTGCGTCCTTTCTTTTTGGGATCGATGTGAGCCAACGAAACAGCCATTTTCGCCATGCCGTAGTTATAAAACTCCGAATCGAGCTCCCCGAAGATTCCTTTCGCAGGCGTTTCGTCATATCCGGGCTTTAATTGCCAGAGCACAACATCTACACCCGACATATCCTGCCCGCCAAGCGCGCGGAAAAAATGGCCTGCACCGGATCCTAGTCTGGCATGGACGTTATTGTCTTCGAGTACATGCCCGATATACTCAACCCCCCGCTCCCTGCACCAGTTGCCGAGTTGGTTCGTGAAGTTTTCCGCGTATAGCTTGCTCACGAGGTTCATGTATGCGTAACGCAATTTTGACATATTGTCCTGACCTTGGTGCCATAACAGGGGCAGGTATTGAAGATATTCGCTGCCCAGATCTCGTTCCATGAGCGTGTGCATTTCCTCACTCCACGGAAGCGCCACATACAGCTTACCCAATCCAGAGTTAAAGTCGAACGTATCCTTATCGTTATAAAAGCCAGGCTCGTCCGAGAAGAAACCGGCCAATGTTTTGCCGAAATCATCACGATAGCGGTCGTAGAACGCTTCATAAACCGTATCGATCAGAACGCGTACGGAATCCGCAACGAGGTAATTGACGTAATCGCGCTTTTCAGGATCACCGCCATGCTCCGTTTCGATAATCGAGAAGATCCGCCAGTGCCCCTTGGGGATGTCCCAGTATAATCTGCCGTTATCCAATTCCTTCGACACATCCACGGTTTCGTCCGTCAGCTCACCTGTTACGGAATCGCGCTTCACTGCGATAACGGCGACCAGTTTCCCGCCGCCGCCATATCCGGGCACAAAAGGCATCGGCGAAACGAGAAAAGAAGAATGAGTACGCGGCCCTATAACATCGAGATGGCTCTCTGTTAAGTACAGCCTGCGAAGCTCTTTCGGAGCATCCTTCAATCTTCCCGCAGCATGACCTGTCGGAAAATGGTCGTCATCCAGTATCCATACTCGCATACCGCGGGCTCGAGCCTCTTCCATAATGACATCCATATCCGCCCACCACTTGGGGCCCAAATAATCCGGATGCGGCCTTGCCTCCACGCAGACTGCACCAATACCTGACTCGTGGATACGGGTTATTTCTTCTCGCAGTACGCTTTCTTCTTCCCCATGCTGCCAGAAGAAGGGCAAAATATAGTTGTCTTCTTTTCCTGTCAAAACGTCATGTAACCTCGATGTCATAGTTAGATCACTCCCTAGTATGCCAAGTATATCCTGTATACATTGTAGCCCTTGGAAGTTTAGTCATTCTATCACTATTGCGGCATATTTAATAGCGCTTTTCCGGCATTGGCAAAGCATATACTCCCACTCCTATAATTTCAAAAAAACCTCCTGCCATGCTTTCATTCGAAAGCATGGCAAGAGGTTTTGAATCAATGGTTATTCTTCACGATTTTGCGTCCCGTGCTTTTCTTGACGATCCGCAGCATCGTAAATTACATTATGACGCAGTCGCTTCAAATCGATCTTCCCTTCACGAACTTCCGCCGCGTTGACAACACGAACAAGGTGATGGGGAGTAATGTCGTCCTTCGAAAATGGTTGGTCGCACTTCCATTTTACCAAGAAACGGTTTCTTTTTGTTTTACAAAATGAAGAAGGGGCGTCCCTAAGTCATTTATGACTTTTGAGACACCCTCTTGTTGTTAAATCATACTAATACTAAATCTTGCTGACTACTTCCCTATTCTGAAGCAAGGCTACCAGGTAAGCCAAAGTCAATCCTTGGCCCCAGCCTTGCACTCTCTTCTTGGAGATGACTTTATAATCCTCTGAACTATACATGACCGCCGTGCCTGCAGATACGTTGCGGACCGAACCGTCTTCATCAATGTTGGCCAATATCCCTTTATAAGCTTTGGCCATATAGTCTTGATGAAGAGGATGCGCATACGATACCAGCGCGGCAGCAATACCGGCGGAAGCGGAAGTTTCCTCGTAGGAAGTGTCGTCATTCAATACCGTACGCCACAGACCGTCTGGTGATTGCAGTCTGGCTAGCGAGCTTAATTGATCGCCAAGCGCACCGCCGATCTGCATCCACATCGGCATGAAGGGATTCAACATTTTGTAAGACTGTGCCATCGTATAAGCGGCCCATGCATTAGCTCTGCCCCAGTAAATGCCGGACAGATGATCTTGCCTCACGTTATCCCAAGCGTGATAGAATAAATTCGTCTTCGAGTCCTGCAAATATTCTTCATGCCAGTAAAATTGATTAAGCGCATCGTCAATGTATTCCTTTTTGTCTAGTTTGAATCCTAGGCGAAGCAGGAAATAAGCAGCCATGAACAGCGTGTCCGCCCACGCCTGCTCCGGAAAATCATTTTTGGACGATACCGTATGCTGGAACACGCCATTCCCGAATCGGATCGCTTCCTTGCTTAAATATTCGGCTTTCATCAAAGCCAGATCCAGATACTTCTTGTCTCCCGTGGCTTCATGCAGGGTCAGCATCGTATGGCCCATGGCACAAGCATTAACCATCATTGGCGGCAGACCAAGCTCCAAATATTCGTCCACCCATTTGACTAGAAAATCGATGTATTCTTGATTCCCCGTTACTTCCCATGCTTTGCATATCCCGTAATAAGCTACCCCGCATGACCAATTCCAAGTGAAATCCATGTTCATGGTTCGGCGAACTACACGGTCAATAAGTTCTTTTACTTCCGCTTCGTTGCATTCGAATTTGCGCATATCATCTATTCCTCCATATCCTCTCTCTTGTCGAAAACGGATTCTCATGCTTTAAGATTAACATGAAGATAGGAGTGATTTCTCCGCATTTATACACATCTATTCTCCAAACCCCGCAAATATTGATATAATTAAAACAGTCTAACGCCAATGAAAGGAGCTTTCCATATGACTGTTCAAACGCTTCCCGACACGCTGCTTCTCGGCTCAATAAACGAACCATTGTGGATCGAATTCGACCGGAGATTCGGCCATCATTCCATGACGAACACCCACTACCATAAGTCGTACGAAATTTATTATTTATACAGCGGAGAAAGGAACTTCTTTATCGGAGACTCCGTCCACCATGTTCACCCTGGCGATATAGTGCTCATCGACTCCGACGTCGTCCACAAAACGTCAGGGCTTAGCGAGCCCAATCACGTACGGGTCGTTCTTCATTTCGGTGAAGCCTTCTTTAATGGCATTTCGCAGGAGGATATAGATCTGCTTTTGGCCCCATTCCATGATGGTCATCCGCTAATCAGACTGAACCTGCAAGAACGGATGCACGTGGAAGAGCTGCTTGGTTCGCTGTTGACCGAACTTAACGAGCACCCCCCAGGCTATCAACTGCATATCCGGAACATGGCTATTGAATTAATGCTGTTCACCACTCGCCACATTCGGAAGCGCAAGACATTGCCTAATATTGAGCTTACACCCGTCCAGCAGAAAGTAACGGATATTATCCGCCACATTAATCTGCACTACCGTGAACCGCTCCATTTGGACGACATTGCCAACCATTTTTATATTAGCAAAGGCCACTTGTGCCGTGTCTTCAAGGAAGTCACAGGCTTTGGCTTTACCCAATACATCAACATTACCAGGGTCAAAGAAGCCGAAAACTTGCTGCGCGAAACAAACTGGAGCATTACTCAGGTGTCGGAACACTGCGGATTCGAGAACTTCTCCCACTTCGGCAGAGTGTTCAAAAAGCTGTCTGGCCTGTCTCCCCGTACGTATAGGAAAGAACGACCCTGATCGGTCGGTCTAAATATAGTATGGGCATTTTAAAAGTAATTATTTGACATCATCAACGCCTCAATGTTATATTGTGCATACACAACATACACAATTATGGAGCGGAGGTACGATATGCTGGCCTTAGAGATCAAAGCTTTAAACAAAAAGTATGAGCATTTTCAATTGAAAGACGTATCTTTTCAACTGGAAAAGGGTTACATTATGGGCTTTATCGGAGCCAATGGCGCAGGAAAAACAACCACTATCAAATCCATGCTGAACTTGACTCGCATGGATAGCGGCGAGATTCGTATTTTGGGCAAAGATTTGATCAAACACGAAGTCGAACTAAAACAAGATATCGGCTCGGCGTTTGGGGATATCGACTTCTATACGCGCAGCAAAATCAAAACGTTAACGAACGTAATCAAAAAGTTCTACCGCAATTGGGACGATCAAGCTTATCACAACTATTTAAAAAAATTTAATTTGAACGAAAACAAAAAAATAGCCGAGCTATCCACCGGTATGAAAGTGAAATACAACTTGGCCTTAGCTTTATCGCACGGCGCCAAAATTCTTATCCTGGATGAGCCTACGAGCGGACTTGATCCGGTTGCAAGAGATAATCTGCTGGATATTTTTCAGGAGCTGGTCGAAGATGGAGAAATTACTATCCTGTTCTCCACCCATATCACTTCCGACTTGGAAAAGTGCGCGGATTATATTACTTATATCCATAACGGACAAATTATTAACAGCTCCGAGAAAGAGCAATTCATCGACACCTATCGTCTGGTGAACGGGAGCAAAGAGCAATTGGATTCGATCAAGGACAACTTGATTTCCTATAAGAAAAATTCATTCGGCTTTACTGGCTTAATCCATACAAGCGATTTCGATTCCTCATCGGATATCAAATCAACCGCGCCTAATCTCGAGGAGATCATGATCTACTTCTCGAAAAAGGAGGATAATAATGTATAACTTACTGATGAAAGAAATGAAGTTAGGCGTAAGTCCGTTCTTTTATGTAATGCCTTTTTTGACAGGCGCTTTAATGTTAATTCCCGCTTGGTTGTATTTCCTAGTCGTCCTTTACTTTTGCTTCATTACGATACCGAATATGTTTGCAGGCTACAAAACGCAAAACGATCTCATCTTTACGAGCATACTGCCTGTAACCAAAAATGACATGGTAAAAGCAAGGGTATCCGTTATTGTCATTATGGAGTTGCTGCACATTGTAGTGGCCATGATATTTGGCTTCATCAGTATCCGCTTATATCCGAATTTGATCTACTATTTCTTCCAGCCCTCGTTAGGATTCTGGGGACTATGCTTCGTCATGGTTGCGATCTTCAACATCATCTTTATATCCATGTATTATAAAACAGCCTACAAATACGGCGCTGCGTCGATTGTATCCATTACGGCTGCCATTTTATTCGCCATAGGGGCGGAGTGGCTCGGCATACAAAATTCGTTCGTGCATGAGCTTTTCAAAGGAACCGGTGCCGATAACCTCGCTCTTCAATTTGGAATCCTGATCACGGGCATCGCCATATTCGCGATTTGTACGTTTATCGCTTATCGTATTGCCATTAAACGGTTTGAGAAAGTGGAAATCTAATGAACATAGCTATATCGAACACCTCTGAGAAGCCTATTTATCAGCAGCTTTTTGAACAAATCAGCGCACAAATCCTGAAGGGCGAACTAGAAAACGGATATAGCTTGCCTCCTATACGCCAAGCGGCCACGGAGCTTCGCGTCAGTATCATTACCGTCAAAAAAGCATGGGAGGAGCTCGAACGGCTTGATTTGATATACACCGTTACCGGCAAAGGTTGTTTTGTTACCGAGCTCTCCCCCGATGAAATGCTCCAAAAACGCAATGATATGATTCTTAAGCAAATGGTCGTCGACACCTCGTATTACAAATCCTTTGGGCTTACTATTGAGGAAGTTTTTGAGCTTTTGAAGAAAATTTATTGATTATAAAACTTCAAAAAAAAAAATCGTTAGCCGATTGGCTAACGATTGCGATCATGTTGATGTATTATTCCTTTGCGTTCCCTGTCAGGGCTTGCACAACATCGTCAATTTTCATGCTATCGGAGATAGGACCGCTGAGCATCCAATGTCTGGCCGATACATAGTGCACCTGACCTTGTTTCACGGCAGGAATTGCTTGCCACACTTGCAACTGTTCGACCTGCTTGGCGGCCTCAACCTGTTTCTGAAAATCGCTCTCTACGGAACCGGAGTAACCCGCCGTCACGAACAAATAATCGGGGTTCAACTCCGGAAGCATTTCCATGGATAACGTAAATCCCCAATCCTCTTCCGTCTTCTCCTGGAAGCCGGCAACGCTGCTGGAGGCTTTCAACCCCAACTCGTTATATAACACGCCGCCGTAAGCAAACGTAGGGAAAAACAAATCGACTTCTTTCTCGGATGGACGGAGCAAGGCAACCGTTTTATCCGTTCCGACCGCTTGACTAATCGTCTCGCGGGCCTGCTTCAGCTTATCATCGTAAGCTTGAATGATCTCGTTCGCTTTCTCTTCGCGGTTAATCGCCTTGGCTATTTCGACGATTGACGTTCTCCAATCGTCCCGCTCGTAGGCAAGAGTCGGAGCAATTTGGGATAGCTTCTCGTATCCCGCCTGGTCGACGTATCCATTAATGATAAAAATCAAATCCGGTTCTGCGGCCAGTATAGCTTCATAATTAGGAGTAGCCGGAGAGTATATGACAGGAATGTTCTTATCCTGAAGCGTATCGTACAGATAGTCTCCTTCCGTTGCGCCCGCTTGCACGAGAGGCGCTTCCAGCGACAGGAGCATATCCTCGAGTCCTACGCTGACGATTTTCTTAGGCTCCATGGGAATTTCCACATCTCCCAATACGGTTGTAACGACCTTCGTTCTGGACTCCGCCTCTGCGGCGACAGCGGTGGAAACCGGCACCTGGGTTGGGCTTACTAGCGAAGCTCCATTATTGGAATTGGATGTACCGGTTGAGCATGCCCCCATCAATAGAGTCAAGCATACGAGCAGAATGGCAACTGTTGAAAATTTTGCTTTGTTGTACATAACGGATTTCCCTTCTCTCAAATATAGATAACGATTATCGTTATCAATATATCTTCTCTGTCTGCGGGAAACAATGGACAATCTTTTGGATACAACAGCATTATCTTTTACTGTCATGCCAACCGTTGCCGAAGATCTGAATTTCCCCGGCGACATTCCTTTTTCTTTTCTGAAAAGCCGGCTAAAATAATTAACGTCAGCATATCCCACGCTGGCAGCGATTTCGTGCAACGCCGCATCGGTTGTCCATAGAAGCTGAGTCGCCTTGGTCATGCGAACTTGAATCAAGTAAGCGATCGGACTAAGCCCCATCTTCCGCTTGAATTGAATCGATAAGTGGGAAGCACTATAGCTCAGGCCTTCAGACAGCGATTCCAAGGTAACTGGCGTTGCATAATATTCATGAATATAACTCACAGCCTGATCGACCAGCTCTGGTTTATGCGTACTCACTCCTTGGACCTGCAATTGGCTGAGCAACTGATGCACGAATTGATAGAAAGACACCTTTACTTGAAAACGGCCCAAAGAACCCGGCTGCCTCCAGCCCTGGTCCATCTCTGCAATCTTATTTATGAGTGAAATCGGATGCTGAGGCGCAAAACCGTAATGGATATGGAACGGACGATTCCGCTCCAGCATGCTTACGATTTCCATACGGCTTGGCACAGGTATCTTCCCATTATAGAAGATCATATAGTACTCGAATTCCCCGCCCGTCGGCAGTATGTCCAGCGACAATCCCTTTCCGCCGTGCAGCACATGAAAGCCCTCCGGTACGTACTTCTCCCCGTCGAGCACGATTTGCGCACCGCCTCGCATCGAACACAAGAAACAACTGGCAGGCAGACAGTACAACCGAAGCTCGTCTCCTTGCCGAATACGAGAATGGCGAACATCAAGGACTTTAATAGATGCAATGTTCCATAATTGTATATGCTCATCCAGGTTCATAAAATCAACTCGATTCTCATCACCGCAACGATCCGCCGCGATATACTTTTGGAGAAGCTTTTTCAAAAATAGTAAACGATAACCATTCTCACTGTCAACCTAGTAAACCTACTATAGTGTATTTATTTGGAGCGAATGTTTTGCGTTCATCCAGAGTAACTGGACGAAAAGGCCGGCAATTGTTATACTTGCCGGAGTAGACAGGCCTATTTCGTCCAGAAACAGGGGGCAAGAGATGAGAAGATATAATTTTATAAGACCGCTAATCTTGATAGTAACCGCGCTATTGACGAAAAGTCTGGTTACTAATCTTTGCATGTTGTTTAGTTTAGAGCAGGAAATAGCGTCCAACTTGGGATTCGTCGCCATGATTGCAGTCGCACTTATCATCTATACCCGCATGATGAAAAAACGCCGCAAATAGAATAAAGTGCTTGGCATTATACAAAAAACCCAGTACCGGTGCGGTACTGGGTTTTTTACCATTCGATTCTCACAAATTTCCGAATCTCTTTCGCACCTTAACTCTTGCTGTATAGATACGCTCTCATCGCAACAACGATAGCCATCTCTCTGGTTGCTACGCCCTTCGGTTTGAATTGATCAGCGTTACCAATCATAATTTTTAACGCGGAGATATCCGTAATCGATCCCTGTGCCCATGACGCAATTTGGTCGCTGTCTTGATAGACAACGCTGGATTGAACCGGCTCCCGCTTCAACGCTCTTGCAATCATGACCGCCATTTCTTCTCTTGTGATCGTTTCATTCGGCAGAAATTGATCCTTGTAACCGGTCACTATTCCGGCTGCAAAGACCGCCTTAACGTACGGATAGTACCATTTTGTCGACTCTACGTCAGAGAAAGGATTGGCTGTCTCCCCATCTGTTTGAATATTAAAGAGTTCGACGATCAACTTGGCGAACTCAGCTCTGGTAATCTCGTCTTTTGGATTCAGTTTGCCGTTATACCCTTGAATAAAACCTTTCTCTGTTGCTTCCAAAACGAGATCGGAAGCCCAAGCGGATACGTTTGCGCTATCCGCATAGAAGTCTGCCAAAACCTTTGGCTCCTTCTCGGGTTCTTCCGTGCCTGGCTCAACCTCGCCTTCGCCTTCGTCCGTATCCGGGTCTTCTTCCCATCCTGAACCACAATTGCCCAAATCTTTACCTAAATTGGTCGTATAGCGCCACTGTACTTTATCGCCCTGTTTCAACTTATACAAACTTGCGCCGTAATTCGGGCAAACATTATTGACGCTGTACATCCAACCGCTGCCACTGCCATGATCAAATTCTCCATCGTCCGCTATAGACTCGACATAAACGCTGTTGTATTTATCGGAGAAAGAGTATTCATAAGCGATACTGCGGCTCTCTAGTTCTCTCTTCAACACATCCCAGACCGATTCGCCCGGAGTAAATTCAACCGTCGTTGGCGACAATACATACCCTTTATTAATCGTTAGCTTGTCGATCGATAACCGGATCGTTCCTTTTGCAGGTTCTGGACCGCCATCCCCACCGGTTTTATCCTTAACCGAATAGACGACGTAGTCTGTAAAGTGATCCGTTTTGACAATGAGATCACTTCCGATTTCATACGCGTACTCATGCTTGCCGCTCGCCAGCCCTTCCTGGTCGCTAGCGAATTTTTGAATCCGGGTAAGCTGGCCATTTTCGATAAATGCGGCCTCTTTGCCCTTCATGCCTTCGAACGTGAACTTCACGTATCCATTCGTAAACTGGATTGATCCGTTTCCGCCGATCGTAAAAAATTCGTGAACGCTGTCTAATTGTTTATTCGAATCCATTACGCCGGTCAAGCTCGACTTAAGCGCTGTATCGTTTTTATTATTGGACGTAATCAGTTCGAGCGTTTGATTCGAATCGCCATTCATGGTAATCCCTTGAGGGAATTCGGCCGTGACGCCACCTCTCGAGATAGACAGATTTGGCAGCGCCGCATTGGCGGGCAAATCGATGAATGTTTTCGACAGCACGGAATCGGGCAGTTCAATGGATACCTGCTTCTCGTGATCCGATTCTTTGACGTATATCGTATAGTCCTTGCCATCATTAGCAATAACGATAGGCTGGCCGTCTTCTGGAAGGTGCACCGTACCGGACGGTTCCGGAACCTCAATGACGACATCCGTCATATCATACAGACTGGTGTCTTCGTTCAGATAACGGGCATAGGCAACAAGGGCATAAGCGGCCTGGTCGGTTGCCATTCCATCCACGTTGCCGCCTTTCGGATGAACGAACCCGCCGGTCGGCGCCGCATAGCTCAGCATGTTTTCGACTGCGGAATGGCCGTTTTTGTTGAACCTCTTATCCGTATGCGGATCAATTCCCAGACTCGTTAAAGCAACGATGACTTGGGCTACGCTTTGGACATTTTCTTCGCCGTTGCTCGAGTACCCGCCAACCTCGTTCTGAACGGAAGACAGCCACAAGAGCGCGCGATCTACAGCCGCTTTAACCTCTTCTTGCTCCTCGTAATAAGGGGCTAGAGCTTGTATCGCCATTCCGGTTATGTCCGGATCGGCAGTATCCGACAAGGACCAGCCCCCACCGGCAATTTCATTATCGATAATATAGTTAATCAGCTTGTCGCGCGTTGTTGGATTCGCAATCCCATTTTGTACGGGGATGTCATATTGATGGCTGTCGAGCGCAATCAGCGCAAAGATTGGGCCGTTAATTCCTTGCTTGGTCACGTAATTAAAGTCGGCTAACGCAGCGCCGATATCATAACCAGCCACAGCATGGATGTCTTTGCCGATTGCCGTAAGACCTAGAATCAGTCTGGAATGCTCCGTACCCTTGGAGGCATGCAGCTTTCCTGAAGGCATTAAGCTTTGGACTGCACGAACCACATTGTTGTAGTAAGTGGCGTAATAGTCTTCCGGAACCTCATAATTCGCGCGGGCAAGAGCAAGAACGCTCCATTCTCCGTCACTCGTACCAAATGTAGGATTGCTTACAGCGTTCGCCAAATATGCCAAATGCTTATCGAGCTGTTCGTTTACAAGAACGGCTACTTTTTTCGAACCCGGCTGCTTGGCGCTGTTATACGAGTCGATCCCTTGATTAAGCGCGAGCACCTTGGCATCGACATGATCTTGGTTGGTATTTTCGTCGGCAATTAAAGATTGGGCGGACTCAATAAGCTGCGCCAGTTGGCTGTGCACTTCTTCCGTTACCCAATAGTCGCTTTGCAGAATATCGCTACCGTCTGTGCTCGAGGAGACGGCCCCAAGCTGTTCCTTGGCATTATCAACGGCAAGCTGCAAAGCAGACTTATCCGCCTCTTTCACTATGACGATCTTAGGGAAAATACTGTAGTATCCTTCTCTAGTCCCCGCCGTAAAATTAGGATTGGCCCCTACTACCGGATTAATATTGCGATGATCGCCGATAGGACTGCCGAAGAAGCCCAATTTAATATAACCATCATTAAGGCTGTAGCCGCCTATCCAATCCTGCGGTACCTGGAACTCCACGCTATTAGCCTGTGTCGTAATATTGTACTGTCTCACAAGACCGGAGACTAATGCCTGATTCGGTCCTGCCAGAAAGTTGAGCTGCGCGTTAAAATTATAAATACCAGATAGCTTGTTAGCTGGGAACGATAACCCTCCCAATACGACTTTGACTCGGTCCCCGGGACCAATTTCTTTCCCCGGACGAGTTATATTGTCGATGGTCACTGCCAGCGGTCTTGCCGTCATAACCTGATATTCGGCCTGACCATCTCTTTCAATCTTGACAATGTTTCTGCCTTCCGTCAGCAGCACGCTGAACGATCCGTTAGGATTCTCGGTCACATCCTCAGAGGAGAATGTACCGTCTCCATAGGAGACGGTTCCCGCATCATGATTGATTTCAGGTCGAATAACACTGACATCGCTTCCCTCGGAAGGAGTAAATGAGTAGATAGCTCCAGGCTCCGTATCGATGTAGTAGACGCTGTCGATATCCGCATCGAATGCGCCGTTTTGAAGGTTCATGACTGCATTGCCTGTCTTGCCCTCATTAGCCTTCTGGTTAAGTGCCTTGTTGCTCTCGATGCCAGTGACAATGTCCGTCTCGCCTTGACCAACCGTGACAACGAACAAGCCGACATTTTCCGGCCAAATGGCGCTAAAAGCATCATCCGGTTTCGTAATATAAGAAGATCCGTTTACCTTAAGGGCATCATAAGTCACTTTAACAATCGCCGTTCCGCTTTCTTTCGCTGTGATTGTTGAATAGCTGCCCGGCTCGCCTTCTTCGATATCTATGACGTCGCTGCCAGAAATGATTTCATAATGGAAGTCCGGTTCAAAGAAGTAGTTGCTGATTCCTTCAATTAAGGCCTGCCAGCTCCGCAAGGTTAATAGCTTGAACTCGTCTCCCGGCGCCGATAGCTTTAAGTGATTTTGTTCATTAATATTGAGATAAATATTCCCTTCGAAATAGGTGCCCCGGTTCAATATCGAATTCGGCGACAAAACATTTAATTGTTGTTCCGTAATTGCCATGGCTGCATTCGCGGCGGTCGCTTTAAACGTTCCCGTATTCGTCAGCTTGCCTTCCTGGCTGACCCGGTAATTATACTCCTGGTTGTCCATCAGCTTGTAGCTTGACACACGATTGCCGTCCTGATATATCGTTTCCAAAGGCTCGACCTGTTCAAACGATACAAAATGCTTGATTTTTCGGCCCACAAAAGGCGTAGCTTCCTCCGGTACCGTAAGAGTAATGATTCGCGCTAGAGGAATCGCTCCGGTAACCGATTGTGCTGAAGTGGATATCGTAACCGTGACGTTGTTACTAAGCGCCATGTAACCTGCAGTCACTCGGGCTTCGCTTGGCTCAAAAGAATAAAAATACGTATTTCCCGTAATAACAAGTACGGGATATTGGCCTGCAGCCGTCTTCGTCCCCAAATGTAGAGAGGTGTCGCTTGGACTGTCCTGACCGATCTTTACCGTATAATCGACATCGACATTCCATCCCGCATTATTGGCTTTAAGGTTTAATTGACGGAATTGAAAGGCCTGTTCCGCCTGCGTCGTTACCGTCAACTTGCCTCCGCCAATGCTGTTTCCGCTAGCGTCAATCCCTTTGTAGCGATAGTCGCCTGCAGGCAAGGAAGCAGTATATACTTTATAAGTGCCCTCTACGCCCTCGCCGATATCCACAAGCTGATCTTTGGAATTATAAATCTCTAACTTCGTTGTTTTTGGCGCTGCTGTAAACGTAACATTAAATGCAGGCTGCGAGACTTCTTCCCATAAGCCTTGTTTTTTGGCTTCATTGAAGGCCGTTTGAGCTTGATCAAGCGCCAATACCTTTGCATCCACTTCTTCTTGCGACGCATTGGAATCAACGACTAGCTGTTGAGCCGATACAATGACTTCGACCAATGAGTCGAGCTCAGCTTGAACAACCCAATATTCCGATGTGCTTACATCGGATCCGTCTAAACTTACCTTAACGGATGCTTTGTTCAACTCTGCCGCTTCAATGGAAGCTGTCAATTCAGCCGTATTCAGTTCTTCGCTCTCGCCTAACGCTTCTACCAATTGATTCAGTGCATCGTCTACAACGGATTGGCTGCTTTCCATATCCGTGAGCGCGTCATAAGCGTTATCATACGCTAATTGAACTGCATCATCTTCAAGAATTTCTGTTTTTTCCGTGCTGCTGTTAATCTCCGCTACTTTTTCGGTTAATGCATCCTTGTCGGCAGTATCAATAAGATTACCGCCGGCTCCCAGGTCCGCTCCCAATCCGTAGACGGTAAATTGCCAACGAACGACATCGCCGTTTTCAACAAGGGTTTCAGAAGACCCGACATTCGGGAAGGCATCATTGACCGCATACATCCATCCCGATTGGTTGAAGTAATCAAATTCGCCTAACCAATCCGTATTCGCCCGTTCGCCGATATTCGCCGCTCCACCAATGGCTTGCACGATATAAGAAGGAATATCGATTTCTCCGGCGCCCGGATCGTATACGCTGGACAAATAGAATTTGTCCTCTACGCTGCCGCCATGATCGTAGCCTCCTTCTCCCAATAGCTCTGAAATAACGGCTGCCGCATTGTCCCCTTCTTGAAAAGGAACACGTACCGGCTCAACGATATAGCCTTGTCCCAATGTGAATTTCTCGACAGCTACCGTCACATATCCATCGATACCCTCGGTATTTGAACTTTCTCCCGCCGCCATCGCAGTTACGGGGCCGAATAACGAAAACACCATCAGTAAGGTTAAGCATAAGGCCATGCATTTCTTTCCTGCTTTTTGAAGCAACATAATCCATCTCCTACAACTTGATTTATTTTTGTGAAACAAAAAAACACCTCTCACTAGTCATTGTGAAAGGTGTTTGACAAACGGACATAAGGGCATACCAATGCCCGAATAAATGCACAGTTAAACATCTCTCCTTTCATCCTCGTGAAATCGTAGAATAAAGTAAATGGCATGTATCCTGGCTTTGCTTCATCGCATGGCTAGCTCCTTCCCGTATACAAATACAGTGGAAACACGTTAGCATGCTCAGCGTTACAGTGGCGGGACCGCGTCAGATTTGCACTGATCTTCCATTTTAAGCTGTGTAAACACAGCACCAATTTACCTAAGTATATGAAGTTGTAGGTGAATACTGCGTGCGTACTGACTATTCCTCCTTGTAATTGCCATCAACTTGCTAGATTCTACGAAGATTGTGCTCATTGAAGAATAACCCATTTAGGAAAGGAGTGCAATCGTTAGTTAGTTAGCCACAATAACACGATAGTAGGAGCGTTCATTTGCAAGCAACCGCTTCTTTCTCTCTTAAATTGAGAAAGAAGGGAATGAGCACAGGACTACACTGGCTCATTCCCTTGCTTTTTTCACATTGACGGCGCACGCTTTACTCCTTCACTGCGCCTAGCATAATACCGGATACGAAGTATTTTTGCAGGAATGGATATACGATCAGCATCGGCACCATAGCGATAAACACCTTCGCCGAATTCAGCGTCCGGTTAGACAGCTCCGACAGCTTCTTGTATTGTTCTGGGGTTAGATTCGTGCCAACCGGAATGTTGACGACAAGCTGCTGGATATAGGTTTGGAGCGGATATTTAGCGGAAGTGTTCATGAGCACCAATCCGTTAAAGAACTCGTTCCAGTGATATACGCTAAGGAACAACGCAACTGCGGCAAGTACGGGAATAGCGCATGGGATATACACCCGGAACAGGACTGACCAAGGACCGGCTCCGTCGACTACGGCCGCCTCATGCAGCTCCTTCGGCAGATTGCGGAAGAAGTTCATGATCAGAATGACGTCGAATACGGGCACTCCACCGCCAAGCACCAACGCCCAGATCGTATCGATCAAATGATAGTTTTGAATCGTGAGATACCAAGGAATCAATCCCCCGTTAAACAGCATGCAGAACACAAGCACCCACATGAACGTATTGCGCATTTTGAAATCCTTCTTGGGCCTTGCCAGAGGATAAGCCATTAATACCGTCATCAGCAAGGCGAATCCCGTACCGAGCACGGTGCGCTGAATGGAAATCCAGAACGCGTTAAAGAATAGGCTGTCGCTTATAATCTCCTTGTACGACGCCAAGGAAAAGCCGATAGGAAAAATCGTAACCAAACCCGCATTGGCGGCCGCTTTCTCGGAGATCGATACACAAAAGGTGTACCAAAGCGGGTATATGCAGCTGACGAGCAGAAGACCGAGGACGACGATATTGGCAATCTCAAACGTCCGTGAGCCTACCGTTATATTTCTGACCAATGCAGTGTCCTCCTTCAGAATACCGTATAATCGGCATAACGATACGCTAGACGATAGGATATAAAAATTAGCACAAAGCTAATGACCGACTTGAACAATCCGGCAGCCGTTGCGAGCGAGTATTGCAGATTTTGCAAGCCCAGCCGGTAAACCCATGTATCCAAAATATCACCGGTTGAATACACAAGCGGGTTATAAAGGTTGTACACTTGGTCGAATCCGGCGTTCAGCACGTTGCCCAAGCTTAAGACGCCCAGCAACACAACCGTGGTCGACAGCGCAGGCAGCGTAACGTGCCGGATCAACTGCCAGCGATTGGCCCCGTCAATGGCGGCCGCCTCGTACAGATTCAGGTTAATGCCCGTTAGCGCCGCAAGATAAATAATGGCGTTAAAGCCGAACTCCTTCCACACATCGGTGCCGATGACGAGCTGCCGGAATATACCCGCATCCGCCATAAATAGCTTAGGATCGAAGCCGAACATTCCAATAACCGTATTGACGACGCCGTAATAGCCGAAGATCCCGATGACAATCGTTGACATAATAACCCACGACAGAAAGTGCGGCAGGTAAACGACGGTCTGAACCAGCTTTTTGTAGCGCAAGCTGCGAAGCTCGTTCAGCAAAATGGCAAAGACGAGCGGAACAAGCAAATTGAGCGCGATTTTGCCGACTGCGATAATAAAGGTATTGATGATGACCGTCTTGCTATCATTTAGCTGAAACATATACTTGAAGTTTTCGAGTCCGACCCACTCGGATTTGAACATCCCCGCTCCCGGGTTAAAGTTCTGAAAAGCCATCACAATTCCTGTCATAGGCACAATACTGAACATCACTAGCCAGACCATGCCCGGCAGCAGCATCAAATAATAGTGTTTCTGATGGCCTAATTTCCTCACTAGCGCTAACCTCCCGTCTCCCTATCCGTATAGCAAATTGCGGAAAGCACTTGAACTGCCAGTGCCTTCCGCAAGCTTCCGCCCGGTTACTTCTTCAAGAGCTCTGCGACTTCCGCCGTGATCTCGTCTCCGCCTTGGGACTTCCAGTCCTTCACGAATTTGTCGAAGGAATCGATGGACGCTTGGCCAAGGATGATTTTCATTACGGTTTCGTCCTCCATCTTTTTCAGGTTGGCCCATTTCGTTTCCATCGTCGGCGTCTGGTTGTAGGTGACGCTAAATACCTTCTTGTCGATAGGAATCGTCGTGAACGGACGATCGCCGATCATGATGGAGTACAAACGTTGGAAATCGCCGAAGTTAGCCGTGCTGAAGTTGCTCACATTCAGATCGTCGTACGGAGGCTTAATGACGTCTCTCACCTTTTTCGCATCCGCATACATTAATTTGTACAGGCTGTTCGGCTTATTGTAATCCTCTGGATCCGTCTCGCCTTTCAGCACTTTCAGAAGCTCGACATATTCGTATTCCGTTTCATTAGCTGCAGCCATAACGTTGCGAAGCGGATACCAGCCCACGGCAACGGATAAATCAAAGGTCGCTTCATCGCGCACAAGAGCGTTATTCATGATCATGATCGCTTTGACGACATCCGGCTTGGCGTTTTTGCTAATAATGGTGTAGGTGCTGCCCGTCGTCTTCATATGCGCATTCCACTTGTTATCATCGGAATAGACCGGATAGGCCTGCCAGTTCGCCGTCGGATCGTTCTTGAAGGAGTCCCCGTTGCCATAGCCGCCATTCCACCATGGACCAAAGAAAATGCCCGTCTGATTGGCATTGATCGGATCCCCTACGTTGTCGCGTGTGCCTACCTCGGGATCGATAAGCCCTTTTTTGTACCAATCAGCCAGCAAAGCCAATGATTTTCTTGTATTGTCCGAAATCGTTCCGTACGATACCGATCCGTCGCCATTGTCAAGCCAGTAGCCCGGATACGCATCCATCGCGCCAAAAATCGGATCGAATCCGCCCATATTGTTAGAGGAAACAAGGAACGTGGAATACGGGAATGTATTTTTGGAAGGACCGGCAATACCGATCGTTTTGTCCCCGCCAAGCTTATTATCTATAAAAGCTTTCGCCGCCTTTTCGACATCCGACACCGTCTTCGGCACGGGCAGCTGCAGCTTATCAAGCCAATCCTTGCGAATCCACAAGACGTGAACGCCGTCGGTATCCACCGTAATGTTCGGGAGGGCAACCATCTTGCCCTTGTAGCTCGCATTTTCCAATGCACGGCCTTCGGTGCTCGCCATAATGTCCTTCACCTGCGAGGACTGATATTGCTGGAATATATCGGTGATGTCATAGAGCAATCCCGAGCTGGCCGCTTTGGTCATGAACGAGCGGTCGTCGACGACCATACCGTCCGGCAACTTGCCCGATGCGATCGTCAAGCTGACCTTCTGCTTGAAATCGTTGCCGGTAGCCGCAGTCCAATCCACGATGACGTTGATGTTGTACTTCTCCTTGAGATAGCGCGTGTATTGGTTGTTGCTTACGCTGTCGCCTTCCGGCAGCGTTTTGTCTGTCGGATCTACCACCATGCCAATGTGAACATCGACAGGCTTCGCAAATTTGGAGAAGGCCAGGTCATCTCCCGAAAGTTCTGAGCTTGAGTCCGGGCTTGAAGACGCTTTCAAATTATTCGAAGAATCATTGGAAGAAGTACATGCTGTCAAGCTTAGACCAAGTAATACGACGGAAAGCAGCATTGCCATATTCTTTTTCATCTAATCCCTCCCTAGAAGAATGGCGAAGCAATTCTTGCTTGTAAGCGATTGCTTCGTTTCTTGCCTTCTCATTGTACATGGGAAGCGGAGAAAAAAAGTCGGACGGTTGTGCCGTGTTTTGCGACGGATAAGGGACCGAGGTAGATGTTTGTTCGATAAGATGAAATCATTCTTCCCCCCTGTGGAACTGAGCCCGAAATTCGGAGGGCAAGAGGCGAGTCTGTTCATAGAAGAGGTGGGAGAAATACTTGGAGTCGTTGTAGCCTACAGCATGAGCAACCCACGCGATCGACTGATTCGTTTCGCATAACAGACGCTCGGCCGCTCTTATTCGCTCTTGTCTTAAGTAATCATTGAACGTCGTGCCCGTCAGCTTCTTAAAGCATTGGCTAAAATAGCTTCGGCTCATGTGCACATGATCGGCGACGTCCTCGGCATGCAGCGTATTCGAAGCCTGCTCGCGAATATACAGCACAGCCCTTAGAATGCTGGTCGACGTATTGGTGAAATCGGAGGATCCCGCAACGTGCGCATACACGCGTTTCCTGTAATCGCGCAGCCATTCAACCGCCGAGCTGACGTCGTCGGCATCTGACCGGAGCTCGGCATCCATTGTGATAACGGTCTCCATATGTGACAACACCCGCATGAACAGACCTTCCAGACGGCGAAAAGAAACCTTGGATTCTAAGGTCCTTTTGCATAAGCGCTGGAAGACCGATTCATTATAAAGCCAGTAGTGCGAGCGCCACTCCTGCTCCAGCCTGCTCCATTCTTCTTCCTCCTGCGAGCAGACGTTTTGATCGGGGGCAGGCGCAGGCGCGGATACCACGAGAGGCTTGGCTGAGTGGTGAGGCCTTTCTCCTGTCATTTGCTGCTGGATTCGTTTCAATATTTGCTCGTCGTCCTCCGATTCCAGACGCACCTTCGATATATAATCGAGCACCCCCATGCGATAAGCCGTTTGCACGTTCTCGAACTCTTCATGAAAAGATAAAATAACGGAGCGCAGCCCGGGAAATCTTTGCCGCGTGACTTGAAGCAGCTCCATTCCCGACATGACAGGCATCGAAAGATCGACGAACATGAGATCAACCTCATGCCTTTCCATAAATTCCAGCGCCTTCGCGCCGTTCGCCGCTTCGCCGACTACAATCATATCGTGATTGGACCAAGGCATAATCGAAATGAAGCCTTTGCGGGCAAGCTTGTCATCGTCAACGATTAATACACGAATCAAATCGCTCTCTCCTTTCTATACTGCTGAATAGGAAGGGTTAACGTAACGGTTGTGCCATGATTCGGAGTGCTTTCTATACCCATACGAGCCTTATAGCCATAGAAGGATTCCAGCATCGATCGGACATAACGAAGTCCAATCCCCCAGCCTGTCTGCTGCTGATCCGGCGTATCGCGCTGCAATAAGGCAAGCGTCTCATGACTCAGCCCTTTGCCGTCATCGCGAATCATGATGCGCACCATCTGCGCGGTTTCGTCAGGCGAAATGCAAATCTCCAGTTTGCCGTGATCGTCAAGGCCATGACAAACGGCATTTTCCACGATGGGCTGCAGGATGAACCTTGCCACAGGACTATCGAGATAGGTTCCTTCGGCAATATCCAGCTTCACCTCGAAATCATGCCTCATCTGCTGCAGTTCCAGATACGTTCGCATGACGTCTATTTCCGATCTGAAAGTAGCCGTTCCCTCCGACTTGCCCAAGTTATAGCTCAGCAAAAAAATTAACGAGGAAACAAACTTCTCAATCTCCGCCTGCTTATGCATAACTGCCAGCCATCGTACCGAATTGAGCGTATTCATTAGAAAATGCGGGTTGATTTGATAGGCTAGCTTCTCTATCTCTAGCTGATGACGGCGCTTTTCCTTCTGCTCCACATCCACAATCAGCTGCTGGATTTGCCGCTTCATAATATTAAACTGATCGAATATCCGGTCAAATTCATCGATCCCCGTATGGTATTGGCTAGTGCCCATATATCCCTTGCCAAACGTCCTCATTTCCTTCTCTATCAATCGAAATGGCCTGTTAATGAGCCTCCGCAATAATAGAGTAAGCATGAACATCATCAGAAGTGCAACGGCGAGAATCCAATACATATGATTTTTCCACGTATAGAGCTCGTGATTGTAGTAGGAGACGGGCAGAAGCAGCGTGATACCGTAGCCATAATCGCCTGTCATTCGATTCCATACATAATCGCCCGTCACGCCTGATTGCCCGCTTAGCTTGAGAGGCCCGCCGGCCGCAAAAGCAGCCCGATTGCTGCTATAGGTCACCAAGTCCGCGGTATCGGTGAAAACAAGCGTATAGGGCATGTACAAGTTTTCTGCTAGCGAATTCATGTCTGTGGTAATATCCGACTTGGCTTCCACGTAAACGACTAGCTGCGTTCCGTCTGAAAAGGTAACCTCCCGTGTCACCGACACAACCAGATCATCGCTGAATCGGCATAAAGATTTATGCGGGGACTGATACCTGAGCTCGCCCATACCGGCGACATCAGGCAAAGATTGCAGCTTGAAGTCGCCGCGCAACGGCAAATTTGAAAAAAAGGGCTTACCGCTTACGGGGTTAAAATACATCACCAGCTGCATAGCCGGATTCGAAAACGTAATCAATCCAATGTTGTAGGAAATATCGCGAGAGAGGAGACGCTGACTATATGGGTCAGCGGTAGAGATATACGTTTCCATCAGGTTGCCCACCGTGCCTTCCGGCGTCATCTGCTGCGTAACCTGAAGCAGGTTATTGTACATCTGATTCAACTTTGACGTTTGCTGGTACAGATCAAAAGCCATCGAGGTCTTGATTTTATCGCGCTGCATCGTGTAGATCGCATTGTAGGAAACAGACGCCATTAAGACGGCGCATCCCACAAACCCGACAGTCAGAAACACCATAATTCGTTTGCGAAGAGAGGAGAATTGAAACCGGCTGCGAAGAATATTCAAGAAGCTTGTCTTCCTACGTTCCGTTCTAGCAGGCTTTACCTGGCGATTGCTGAGCAACTCCACCACCTCACAACGAGTATGGAGCAATATTCGCCGCTTGGCGTGTTTATCCTTCTTTGAGGCAAGGTTCTCAGTATATTTAAAAAGTGGCCAGTTCCCCGGCCACCCAAAACATTTCTCTATTCTAATGTAAATGAGAACAAATCAATTGCCCCTTCGCCCCTGTAGGTGAAATATAAGGCATGGACACCGCGCTCCACTGTCAACGGAGCATGCCAATCCCTCCATTCACTGGCAGCAGAAATAGATATTTCTGCAAGTGAATCGCCGCCAATGGCTGTGCTTACTTGAAGCATGCCGTTCCCTGCACCTCTTACTTTTACGGAAATCCTTGAAGCTTCTTCAATATCAAAATACTTGAAGCCCGCAAGCGCCCCATCTGTTAGATTAGCAATATGCTGATTCGGATGGTCTTCTCTATCTTCTCCATCTTGTGTGAAGAATGGATGTGACGGGTCAACGGCTTGTCCAAATTCATAGCGGAAGGCGCCTGTTTTACTCATTAAGTTACATGCAATATATGCTGGATATTCGCCTTTACCGAGTAAAGGAACGCCATTCAGACCACAGCTTGTCATCTCGACCTGTTGGATCCGACCATCTCTTTCAATAGTGATTTCCTCCGCGCATGCCTGGCGCGAACATTGATGTTTATTCGTCTGTCTATGATAGAACACATACCATTTTCCATTGATCTCAACAATGCTGCCATGATTATTTCCCGTATAATTCAATGCGTCAGCTTCTGTTCTGCCGTCTAGGTAAATATCCCCGTTCGAGATGATGGTGCCGCCATATTTGAATCCGCCAGTGGGACTCTTCGAAGTTGCATAACATAGCTCATGTCCGTTAAAAGAAGAATAAATAAAGTAATACGTATCGTTTATTTTTCGAATGGAAGACGCCTCAAAAAATTCATGTCCTTCAAAATCTGTCCCCGCGCCGCGAGCCTTGTCCGGGAAGATAACCTTCGGATCTTCCTTTACCGTGATCATATCTTGCTCGAGCTCGATTACCATACCGCCTTTAATCGTTCGGTCTGGGAAACCCAAGTACTTCCAAGGGAAAGCTACAGGGCAGAATCCGGAGTAGAGGTACACTCTGCCATCATCATCTACGAGTACGCCTGGGTCAAATTGGAATGCATCCGCTTCTCGCTCCCCAAGTAATGTACCATCCTTATAATGAACATGACCGTAAAACTCATACTTACCAGCAGGAGAATCACAGACAGCAACCGCCATGACTCCCAGGAAATCAAATGCATAATATAAGTAGAATCTTCCATCAGGGCCTTGCTGCACATCTGGTGCATATAACATCCGCTTATCCTCTTGCCCCATCGGATCTTGCGTTTTGCGGTAAATGACGCCTTCGTATTTCCAATTGCTCAAATCATCCGCCTTGGCAGACCAACATACATAGTCATTTTCACAATACTGCTTGCCATTGAACTTATCATGACTACCATACACATATACGCGATCTCCGAAAACGTAAGGTTCACCATCTGGTACATACTCATAGCTTGGCAAATAAGGATTAAATGCCTGTTTCATCATCGTTGCCTCCAAGATCAGTAGTGTCGTTATTATGAATCAGGCTTGCGGTCGACTTAAGCTCCCGCAGTCGCTCCGCGTACTGCCCAAGCAGCTTATCGAATGCCGCCGAGCTTGCTGCCAGTCCGCCCTCGCGATTGCGCGCGAGCCACAGCCGCTTGAACTCCGAGGACGCCGTCTTCAACTGCTCTTGCAGCCGCTCCAGCCAAACAACTTCCGTCGCTGTATCGGGTATATCCTGACGGTAAATGTAGCGGTGAAGACCGGCGCCCTGACCGATCAAGCTTAGCGTGTTAGCGAGCTCAGCTTGGAGAATGTCGGCGTCCGCGCCTGCGAGATCGAGACGATCAAGCTCGCCGCGTCGACGCTGCAGCCATTCATCCATTTCCGTGTAGCGGTAGTCCATCTGAAACGGCGTTCCGCTGCCGCCTAGAAGCTTAATTAACTCCACCATGACCGCAGTCTCCCGCTCCAACTGCTGCAGCTCGGATAATCCGCGGCTCAGAAGATAGCTCGTATACGTTGTGTTTTCTATTGTGCTGCGCTCCAGATGATAGTATCGGCCCATGTCCATCAGAAACCGAGCGCCGCCGCCGCTTCGATCCTGCAGCATTCGGTACGAGACATGATGCTCGAGCGGCTCCATGCGATCGAGGTTGTTCTCCACCTGCCAGCCCGCGCCTGCCGCGTAGGCGAAGCCGGGATAGCTGACGGATATACGATCCAACCATTCACCTCTACTTGGCTCTTGGCACCTCCTCAACCTTCGGCTTGGGAACCGTTTAGTTTGTCTATCCAGCCATCCAATATTTCCTCCGTAAGAACGCCGCGGCTTAAGCCCACCAGCGTTCTTAACGGCATGTATTTGGTAAATGCCGCCCACATGTCGTTCTTAGCGTCTTCCCCTTCAGCAGGCATCGGCAACGGGGTATTCGCCAACAGCTCCCTTGCCGCCGCTCTAGCGTTTGGATCGACCATCAAATCCCCGATAGTGGAATTGCGCGTATATATGCGAGTAATGACCGTCGTCGACTGCACGACAAGCGTGTCCGACAAGACGATATCCGCCGAAGAGCGGCCGATCAGGACGGCGAACTCGCCAGTCTCGACGCGCCAATCCTTCAACTCTACGTCATAGAAGGCGAATGAGCGTTTGTCCAGCTCAAACGTTACTTCCTTCTCTTCACCGGGCTGCAATTCGACCTTGGCAAAGCCCTTCAGCTCCTTCTCGGGCCGAATGACTTCGCTGACGATATCCCGAACGTAGAGCTGTACAATTTCCTTGCCCGTGCGCGCGCCGGTATTACGCACTTTGACGCTGACGCGAACGGTCTCTTCGTCCGTGATGCTCTTACGGTCGATCAGCAGGTCCGAATAAGCGAAGCTCGTGTAGCTGAGCCCGTGTCCGAACGGGAAAAGCGGCTCTATGCGCTTCGCATCGTAATACCGATACCCGACGAACAGCCCTTCCTTATATTCGACTGCATTCCCCTCGCCCGGGAAATTCAGATACGAAGGGTTATGCTCCACTCGAACAGGGAACGTCTCGGCCAGCTTGCCCGAAGGGCTGGCATCGCCGAACAAAATGTCCGCGATTGCGCCACCGATGGCCTGTCCTCCCAAGTAAGCCTCCAGCACTGCCTTCGTTTTGTTCAGCCATGGCATTTCAATCGGCGCGCCGTTGCTCAGAACGACGACGATGTTGCCTTGAACCTCGGCGATCGCTTCGATGAGCTTCGTCTGATTGTCCGGGATATGAAGATGTGTGCGGTCGAAGGATTCCGACTCGTAACGCTCGGGCAATCCGGCGAACACGATGGCGACGTCGGACGCGCGGGCAGCGTCAACCGCCTGCCGAACAAGCACCTCATCGGAAGCGTCGCTCGCCAGATCGTAGCCTTTCGAGTACGTGAACGCAGCCTCCGCTCCGGCAACGCTCGCAAGCTCATCGAGGGTGCGGTCGACCTTCGTCGGATTCACATGAGAGCTGCCGCCACCCTGATACCGCGGCTCCTCCGCCAGAGCGCCGATGACGGCGATGCGACCCGACTTCGGAAGCGGCAGCAAGCTGTCTTCGTTGCGCAGCAAGACCATACATTCGCGCGCGACCTCGCGCGCTAACCGATGATGGGCGTCCGCGTCGAAGCTGACATCCGCCTTCTTGTTGTCGACGGACTTGAAGATGATGCGAAGCAGCCGTTCGACAGCTTGATCCAGCGTTTCTTCCGCCAATCGTCCGCTCTTCACCGCCTCTGCGATTTTGCGTTCGCCAATTCCGCGGCTCGAAGGCATCTCGAGCTCCAGACCTGCGGCGAGACCGTTCACCCGATCGTTAACGGCGCCCCAGTCGGAGACGACGAAGCCCTCATGACCCCATTCGTCCTTCAGAATATCAGTAAGCAGTGTACGGTTCTCCGATGCGAATGTCCCGTTCACCTGATTATATGCAGACATGACGGTCCATGGCTGCGCCTTCTTGACCGCTCCTTCGAAGCTTGTCAAGTAAATCTCGCGCAGCGTTCGCTCATCGACAACCGAATTGCCGGTCATCCGGCGATGCTCTTGGTTGTTGGCGGCGAAATGTTTGAGCGAAGTGCCTACGCCTTGGCTCTGGACGCCATTAATATGAGCCGCGGCAAGCTCGGAGCTTAGAAGCGGATCCTCCGAGAAATATTCAAAGTTGCGGCCGCAAAGCGGTGAGCGCTTGATGTTCGCTCCGGGTCCGAGCAGCACCGCGACGTCCTCTGCTTGGCATTCTTCGCCGAGCGCCACGCCTACTTTGCCGACGAGCTCGCGGTCCCATGAGCTGGCGAGTCCGGAAGCGGAGGGAAAGCATGTCGCCGGTACGCTTGCGAGCAGGCCAAGATGATCGCCCTCGGCGTTCGGCTTCGGATTTTGCTTGCGAAGGCCGTGAGGGCCGTCCGCTACCATGATCGAAGGGACTCCCAGCCTCTCGACCCCTTTCAACCGCCAGAAATCCAGACCGGAGCACATGCCCGCCTTTTCCTCCAACGTCATTTGACTAATGATTGCCTTAATGTCTCGCGTCATATCGTATTTCCTCCTTCTCTGTGCTCATCCAGCCACAAAATACTGGTAACGCCGCGCGGATAATATTGGCTTGCGACGATTTCGCCGGACATGATTTGGTCGCTCCAACTCCATACCGACAGAGTCGGATGCGTAAGCCACTTCGCATGCGCGGCATCCGCCGTTGCGCCGCTCTCGTCCCATGGCATGCCGAGAATTTGCCTTGCAATGAATTGGCATAGATAAATTTTGCTAAGCCAAGAGTTGTTGCTTGTCGATGATATTTTCCAGCCGCCATCCGGGAACAGGCAGATGCCTTCCCGCAGCACGGTATCGAGGTGCTGCTTGAGCGCTCGAATGTAAGCGCCGAATCGGCCGTTCGGGTCAAGCGCCTCCTGGCTGTTTATGATATACGGGAAAATAAGTCCCTCAATTGCCGGAATGATTTTGGAGTCGTTGCCTTCTCCGATAACTGCCGGAATGTAGCCGTTCGGGGTCATATGGCCGACGATCGTCTCCGCGCATTTCTCCGCCTGACCGCCTGCCGCCCGTGCCAGATCCGGCTTGCCGTTCTTCGCGAACAGCTTCTCCAGCGCGATGTATGAAGCCCAGCTCTTGCCGGCCAAATAAATGTTGTTCCTCGCCTGACCGAGCGATACGTCTAAGCTGTCATAGGTCGTAATCTCTGCGCCGCCCATGACTCGCGTGCTATCGAGACCCATGATGCCGTTACGCTGAGCCGGATCCGGATGATCGCGGTTCAGCATGCTTTCGAAGCAGCGGACGAACACGTCCATGTTCGCTTCGACCCAATGCCTGTCCCCGGTCTGCTCCACATATACAGACGCGCAGAGCACCCAGTTGACCAGTTGCTCATAGGTCATATGCGAGAAGCAACCGCTGAGCCCGTATAGCTCATATGCAGAGTAATGCGGCCTCGACACCGTATTGCCCATTCCCATATCGTGGGTAAAGCTTATTCCGCCCGGATACTCCGTCTTATCATCGGGGAACCGAACCCGGTCCTCGTAGCTGAACCGCTTGACGAACATGTCCAGCTCGTTCTTGACCGTCCACGGATTCATCTTCATCTCGTAGAATAGCTGATCGACGGTCAGGTCGAACGTATTCATCATACGGTACTCGCCTTCGTTCACGACCCAGAATGGCTCGCCCTCCGCATCGAGCAGCTGTGTAGAGCCGTAATAGCTGCGAATCGCATGCGCCATCATGAACTTCTGCTCATCCGACAGATGCACAGCTTCATCAATCATTCGGTTCGCCTCGCGGGAACGGCTGACAACCGTCTCGAAGCTGGACAGCGCATAAGCGGCGACCGCTTCGATATTCCGGAAGTAACGCGTATACCAGTAGGAGGAGTCCATTCCCGCCGTCACGACGCCGGCGCGATGGAAGCATACCGCGAACCGGAACGTCCGGCGTTCGCCGGCAGGAACATCCATGACCATTGCGCCGACCGGTCCCAATCCGAACGTCAAGTTCTCCTCATGCTTAACAGACAGAATATGCTCCAGCGTGAAATGCAGCCCTGAGCGAACGCCCGGATCGGACGAGACGATAGCCGAATGCCGCCCTTGGCCGATGCCCACGATCCCGTCGTCGCAAGTATCGTTCATACGTCGCATCGAGCTGTACGGGTCGCTGCCCTGATAGCCGAAGAACGCCCGGCGGCTTCTGTCGCCACGTGAATTGTCAATCGTCAGCTCTGCGAGAACCGCAGGCATCAGCGTAGACTTAAGCTCTTCTTCTGTCGCAACAGCGGGATCCGGTACGGACTGGGCTTGCGTATAGACGGTGAACGTCAGATCGCCAGCCTGCCAAGTATCCGTTCCCAATCGAAAATCGCGCCGAATCGACTCTCGCGCGAACGGTACAACAATTCGCGGAATGTTCAGCTTCGATGCTTGGTTCTCGACGTCGTACCGCTTGCTCTCGTCTTCAGCCGATGCGTAGAACGGAAGCGCCTCGTAAATCCCGGTCCGCTCCTGCGACTCCACGCCGATGAATACGTTCTGACGAGGTGATTTTCCAAGTTCAAGGTCAAGTCCGCCCCCGCTCCCGGGAAACCCGAGCGTAAAGCTGGCAAAGGCGCCGATAGGAGAATGATGAGCGTTAAAGAACATATTTTCTGGCATAGTCTCTCCCTCTTTCATAGATTCGTTATCTTGTTAATAGGTTATAAGGTTAGAAGGAACGATACTCAAAATAGTCGAAGCGCGCCGGCGTCTTGCACGGAGCGCCGTTGCCTGTCGCATACATGCCGATGTATACGCCGGTAAATCCGCCAGCGACCTCTGTCGAAAGGTAGCCGCACTCGCCCCTGCCGAATTCGACCGTCTCCCCGCCCGGTTGCTCGTACGTAAACACGTATTGCTGTCTATCCGCCTTCAAGCCGAGACGAATGCTGGAGTGCGCATAATCGACTTCGCACTCCACCTTCCATAGCGTTCCGATCCGGCGGCGGAAGATTAGCTTTCTGCTGCCATTCGATCGCGTGACCGCTATCTCATAATGCGACGATTCGTTCATGATGACGGTAAGGCCAGCTTCCTCGCCGTCCTGGGCAGGATCGAATTCCATGAACACGGACACCTCGCAATCCATATCCCGCTGTCTTCGTCCAATGAATGCAGGAGCATTCTGCTCGTTCAGCGTCACTTCTTGCCCGTATAAGGTCAGCCAGCCTAGTCGCTCTTCAAGCGACCACGAGCCCTCGCGCGGACTTCGAATGAAATTCCACTGCCTGCCTAACTGCTGCGAATCGAAATCGTCTCTATCCACCGTCTCTCCCGATGGTTGCGGCGTCGATGCAAATGCGGGAGCGTCTATCTCCATGTCTACGCGACCGCCCCGGCCAATGATCGGCCAGCCGTCTTCCGTCCATGCGACCGGCGCCAGGAACGTCTCGCGTCCCAAATGGTGGTGGTAGGGGTATCCGACGGGCCGAATGCCCAGAAATACCGCCCACCAACTGCCGTCATGCGCTTGTACCAGATCGGCATGTCCGGTCGCTTGAACCTTATTATCCGTGCTGCGTTGAGTTAGTATCGGGTTATGCGGACAGCTTTCGAACGGCCCATAAGGATCGTCGCTTCTCGCTATCGTCACCATATGTCCGTATTCCGTGCCGCCTTCGGCGATCAACAGATAGTACTTGCCGTCTATCCGATACAGATGAGGACCTTCCGGAAATCTTCCGCCTGTACCCTCCCATATGTTCCTGCGCTCCGAGAGCAGACTTCCTGTCTCCAGATCAATCTCAGCTTGATAGATGCCCGTCGGTTCGCTGTCTTTGGCTGTCCCTGTTATATGCACCTTGCCATCCTCATCGAACAGCAGCGACGGATCGATGCCATCCCAATCCAAATAAACAGGCTCTGACCAAGGTCCTTCCGGTTTCTCAGCCCATACAATAAAGTTTTTGTTCGATTCCACATGCGTCACGAGCGTCGTAATCATATAAAATCTGCCCTGATGATAGCGAAGAGTAGGAGCAAAAATACCCGTAAAGCTGATGGAAGTAAATTTGTGACCTGTACCGCTTGTCAGATGCAGCTGACTTTCCCTTGTTAAGCAATGACCGATTTGATTCCAGTTGATTAAGTCCCGACTATGAAAAATCGGCACTCCCGGCAAATATCCAAAAGTGCTGTTGACCAAATAATAATCCTCGTTCACTCTGCAAATGCTAGGATCGGGGTAGAAGCCTTGAATAACAGGATTGGTATACTTCATTGATAGCTATCTCCTTGGATTGTAATTCTTGTATGTTGAAAATAAGCCCCAATCAACGGTTGTGCCGCTGATTGGGGTCGTTATGACAATCTTATTTATTCGCCTGTGCCCAAGCGTCCAATTGCTTTTGTTTTTCTGCAATGATTTTATCAACGCCAGCCGATTTCATCTTGGAGATATAATCCGGAAGCGCCTTGTCCGGATCCAGCGTACCGGTTTCAATGCCCTTCTGATACTGGTTGACGACGTTGGCTACCGCAGTAATTTCCGTCTTGACCGGATCGGCATTAAAGCTGAATCCGAGCGCCTTCGACTTCTTGGCGTTCTTATTGAATTCCGCCATCTTCGTCCAAATTTCAGGGTCATCACCATTGAATACGTACGACAGGAATTGGTTGCCCCACATCCAGCCAAGACCCATGTAGTAACCGCTCGTGCTTCCGTCTACACCTTCCGGGAAGTCGATAACGTTATCGGCTACCTTCACATAATGTTTGCCTTCAATACCCCAAATGAGCAGGTTGACCAGATCTTTATCCGTGTAGAGCAAGTCGAGCAGCATCATCGAGCGATCAGGATTCGTTGCATGATGCGGAACACCCCACATAATGCCGGTAATCGTAAATGTCGTAGCAACGGGCTCGATCAGCTCAGCAGATACCATCTCGTGACCGGCAGCTCTTGATTCCTGTCCTTCGAAACCAGGCTTCATCGGTGTCAAGTAGCCGAAAAGCTTGCCGGCTTTCACAAGATCAACCGAAGATGTTTGATTCGTCGCGGCATCCTTCAGCACGTAACCGGATGTGTACCAGCTTCTGAATTTTTTCATGAAAGCCGCATATTCCGGCGTTTCAATGTTGTTGACGATCTTCAGATCGTTGTCATAATTCGGCAATACGCCGTAAGCATCGCCCAGACCATCGTACGGGGCGTACGTTTGCATGAAAGTCGAGTTGGCGCCGCCTGGCGCGATTGGCGTCATATTCGGCTCTTTTTCTTTAATCACTTTCAATACCGCCTCGACATCGTCCAACGTTTTGATCGCACTGACATCGATGTTATGCTTCTCGGCGATGTCCTTTCTCATCGTAAATCCGAAGTTTCGCGCGAATTCACGGACGGTTGGAACGCCGTACGTCTTGCCTTCCACCTTCGGAACTTTGAGATAGTCTTCCCCTACGGCGCTCTTAATGCCTGCGCCATACTTCTCGATAAGATCGTCGATCGGGAGCAATTGGCCTTTAGCCACTTGCGTATTGTACGTGCCGAGAACCAGCATCAGATCCAGCTTCTCGTTGCTGCTCATCATCAGATTCGTTTGCTGATTCCAGTTGCCGAAGCTGATTGGCATAAGCTTTACCGTTGCGTTGATTTTCGCTTTGGTGATTTTGTTCACTTCTTCTTGAATCAGATTCATATCCTTTGGCATAGCCCCGAATATCGGGAATGCAAGCGTGAGCTCAGCCGGCTCTTTCGTAGCTGAATCGGTTGCCCCGTTCTCCCCTGTATTCGCATTCGCGTTCGGTGACGCTTTGCCTGCATCCGTGTTCGTGGATGCGTTGTTGTTATTGCCGCATGCCGTGATCAGAAGCGTCGTTGCCATCATCACAACCAGTAGCATCGTAATAAGTTTTGTCTTTTTTCTCATCATATGACTCCCTTTTCGAAAGATAGTGGCGTTGCTTGTATTAAGCATAGACTCTCAATCGAAAGCGTTCTAACAGTTTGCTGACTTTCTTGTTAACGCTTTCCTGACTTTTTTTCGGACTGCACGCCATTCTGCTGCCGATAATCATTTGGATTCATGTTCGTTGCCTTCTTAAACATTTTGGAAAAGTGCGAGAAATTCGAAAAACCGACGGATAACGCCACGTTTCCGATCGGCATGTCGCTCTTGCTTAGCAGCCCCTTGGCCAGATTGACTCTTTCCTGCAGCAAATAATCGGTAATGGATATGCCCGTTTCTTTCTTGAAAAATCGGGACAAATAGTCGGGGTGCAAATAGACATGCTCGGCCAATTCGTCACGGGACAACTCGGATTGAGACAAATGAACGGCAATATATTTTTTGACGCTATCGATTACGGAGATGGCCTCTTCAACTGCTTCCGCCTGATCTTTGGCCTTCTCAACCGTATGCCGCATCCAGGCTATTAGATCCGTAACCGATCGCGTAGCGTTCCGGGACAGCTGCAAGGATAATTCGTCGCAAAATAATTGATGGGCTTGTATCCCCTTCAAATTCAATACGAAGTATGTCATTTGCAGGAAATCCTCATACAATTGACGAAGCAGATTCGCGTCCAATCCATCCGTTCGGACCAAATGTTCTAGATACTCCGTCGCTTCGGAAATGATTTTCTCCTTCGTTCCCTTCTTAAGCATAGCGGACCAGACGGCCATATTCGGCAATTTGATCTGCACAGGCGAAACGGTCTTCCCCTTAAGGGAGAACACTTTATTATTAAATGCAACATTATTGTTATCCAGGGCGATCAGGCCCTGTACGATAGACAGCACCTCATGCATGTAGCCGTTCGTTCCGATATAACAGCATAGATCGCAATAGAAATATTGAACGCAAGACGCGATATAATCTTCGGCGCTTCTGGCCAGTTGATCCAATGTGTCGTCTTTGTACGTATCGAAATAAAGGATAACGAGAATCTTCCCCCGGTCGATCGATATCATCTGACCGTTCGTTGCTTGCTGCACAATCATTTCCTGCGCCGTATTCTTGAGGGCGTACTCCATAATCTTTTCTTCGCGAATACTCAATGGCTTATGCCAGCGTTGTACGCTAATAAGCACGGGCAAGAACGTCATCGTCTCGGTATACACGAGATTTCGTTGTTCTGCCGCCTCCTGGATAACCGTCTTATGAGAAGGTATCGTTTGATCGAGCAAATCCATCCAGAACCGTTCCACCAGCAAAGGATGATTCTGAGACCACAGTTGATTAACATGATGAAGCTTGTTTTGCTCGGAGATCTTTATCCTAGCTTTCGAGAGCGCCGCTTCCAGCTCATCGACCAGCGCTGGCTTGATTAAATATTCCAAGCTCCCCAATTGAATGGCCTGCTTGGCGTATTTGAAATCGGCGTGAGCGGTTAAGAAGATCGTCTCCGTCTCCGGGTGATTCTCCCGCACCCAAGTCAACAGCTCCAAGCCGCTGCCCTGCGGCATTTCGATATCGCAAAGCATGATATCGATCGGGTGCTCGGCGAATATTTCGATGGCTTGCCTCATGTTGTTTGCCGTATATAGCTCTGATATTTCGTTACTAACCAAGTCCAAATCGAACTTTATGCCTTCAATGACGTGTTTCTCGTCATCAACGATTAGCAGTCGGTACATCGTCCGCGCCTCCCCGTTTATATTTTGGAATGAATCGGCATCGTGATCGCGATAACCGCCCCGCTCGGATTGCCATTAGAAAAAGAGATTCGCGCTGCATCGTCGTACAGCAGCCGCAGTCTCCGTTGTACGTTCCATATGCCGATATGCTCCCCTTGTTCCGTAGAAAGACTTTCGCCCCGCTGCAGCACGGCCAACACTTCTTCAGGGAAGCCCTTGCCCGTATCTCGAATAACGATTGTCAAGCAAGGCGCGCCATCATGCTCAACGACATCGATATGGATCGATATATGCGTCGGCTCGTCCAACGTAACCGCATGCTTGACCGCGTTCTCCACGAAGGTCTGAATAACGAGCGGCGGCACATTGGTATCTGCCAAAAATTCCGGCGCCCCGATGTCGCAAGTCAGACTATCCGGAAACCGCAGCTCCTGAATGCGGAAATAGTTCCTCGTATGCTCAAGCTCCTCCCTCAGCTTCACGAAGCTTAGATTACTTCTGAACATATACTTGAAGTACCGGATGAGAGATAGAGTCATCGTCCTCATCAACTCGATATTGCCCACCTTGGCCAGGTTGTACAATACATTCAATGCATTCATGAAAAAATGAGGGTTGATCTGCAGCTGAAGCCTCAGAAGCTCTTCCTTTTGCTTGCTTAACTGCTCTTCATAAACGTTAATGCGAAGCTCCTTGATCTGCGACATCATATTGTTGAACGTCTCATTCACGAGCACAAATTCATCGGACGTGCGACTGGCTTCGATTCTGGCCTCCAAATTCCCGCTTCGAATACGTCTCATCGCAGCCATCAATTGGTTAAGCGGCAGCAGGATCGTTCTTCGCAGCGTATACATCCCTAACGGCAGCGAGACGAGGCAGGCCAGTGCGACCAACCCAACTATCTTTTGCAAATAGGGCAGCTTCTCGAGTATCTTCTCGTCGGGTACGAGAGCAACCAGATTGAACGGACCCTTGGAGGACGATTGTCCGACAACCAAATAATTGCGGTGATTACCTGACAAATAGTAGTTGTCCATGCCTGCTCTCAACTGAACCTCGTCGCGGTTGACAAGCTCGCTGCCCGTCATCGGCTCGCCGTCTTGCGTAGCGAATAAAGCGCCGCCGTCCATGCCGAAGTCGGTTGTGTTGAACGGAATCATCAGCTTGTCCGCACTGATCCATACGCCCAGATAGACATCGCCGGATCTCAGAATGTGCATCATATAATACGTATCGTCGATCTTCTGAACTTGCCAGCTTCCCGAATAGAAACGATTGGACTGCTCGTTGTCGTTCACCGTCTGCCGGATGACGTCAAAGATCGCCTCTTCTTCCGCAATCGTGCTTGTCCCTCTCGTAACCCGCATCAGATCATCCCGCTCCGGCGCATACAGAAAGAAGGAATTGATGGTTTTGAACATACTGATATCATTCGATAATTTGTTGTACATGAGTATTTTGCGGTAATAGAAGTCATAATCGGTATTAGCCAATTGGTACGCGACAAAATCAGAATCGACCGCCATCGTATTATTCATATACTTGTCGATATCTTCCAGGGAATTATCCACTTGGCTCATATAGAGAATCATCATGTTTTTATAGGAATCCGCCACCTGATTACGAACCACATCCGTCGAATACTCGCTGTAATAAATCAATATCGTGATCAACGGCAACGTCAATATGACGACACCCAATATCAGTTTTGTTCGGATCGAATTCATGGAATATTTCCGTTTTAGCTCCGCCGTGTTCATCGTATCTCACTCCCAATGGAAAGAAAGCCCATCATGACCAAGCTCGCGCGAGCTTGATCATAATGGACTTGTTCATTAAATTATAGCGCATGGACTATCCTTTTACTGCTCCGATCGTAATCCCCTTCACGAAATACTTCTGGAAGAAAGGGTAAGCGACAAGAATCGGAATAATGCCGATGACCGCGATCGCCATCTTAACGGTTGAAGTAGGAAGCGCATCCGTTGACGCGCTGGCGCCTGAGCTGTTGAACTGGCCGCTGGCCAAAAACTGGGCATCCTGCATGATCCGGTTCAACAAGTTCTGGATGCTGTAATATTGCGGATCGGTTATATAAACCATCCCGTTCATCCAGTCGTTCCAATAAGCAATCGTTTGGAAAAGACCGACTGTCGCCAGAATCGGCATGGAAAGCGGGAGCACGATCGATGCGAACGTCCTAAGCTCCCCGGCTCCGTCAATATTCGCAGATTCGATGACAGCCATCGGTATCGATGTTTGAAAGTAAGTCCGCATAAGCATGATATTAAAGCCGTTCATTAACAGACCCGGGATTATTAATGCCCAAATGGTGTTCTTGATATCCAGCATTTGCGTATAAACCAGGTAAGTCGGTACGAGTCCTCCGTTAAACAGCAGCGTGAAGAAAACGAAAAATGCCAACGGGTTGCGAAGCGGATAATCGCTGCGGGAAATCGGATAAGCCAATAAAGACGTAATCACAAGGCTCACCGCCGTTCCGACGACCGTAATCAGTATCGTGATCCCGTAAGACCGAAATATGTCCGTGCCCTCCCCGAGCAAATACCGGTATGCCTGCATGCTGAACTCCTGCGGGAAAAAGGAATATCCGCTGCGAATAATCTCGGTCTCCGACGTAATGGAGGAAAGGAACAAGAGCACGAAAGGAATGACGCAAGCCAAGGCAAGCAAAATCATGAAGATATGTCCGAACCACTGCATCGCTTTATTTTCATTTTTCATGGAAGTCACCTCACTTTGTTAGAACAACGCGTTGTCTTTGTTGATTTTGCGTACTAAATAATTGGAAGCAATCACGAGCACAAAACCCACGATCGATTGATACAGACCGGCCGCCGCGGACATTCCGATATCTCCGAGTCCCATCAATCCCCGATACACATACGTATCGATTACGTTAGTCGTCGAGTAGAGGGCGCCTGAGTTCATCGTCACCTGGTAGAACAGGCCGAAGTCGGAGTAGAAGATTCTTCCGATGCTAAGCAATGTCAGCATGGTAATCGTTGGCGTCAGCGATGGCAGGGTAATATGCCGAATTTGTTTCCATTTGCCGGCCCCGTCCAATCTCGCCGCTTCATAATATTCTTCATCGATGCCAATGATGGCAGCGAAGAAAATAATGCTGTTGAAGCCGATGCCTTTCCAAATATGGACCATTGTCAGAATGTACGGCCAATACTTGGATTCCTGATACCAATTGATTTCCTCCAGCCCCAGAAGCGGAAGCAGCGTCTTGTTGAAGAATCCGGTTTCCAAGCTCAGTCCCGCATAAGCCAAATAACTGACAATGACCATAGATACGAGAAATGGCAGCAATATAATGCTCTGATACAGCCTGGACATGAACCGATTTTTGATTTCGTTCAACAGGATCGCGACTCCGATAGCTAGCAGCATCCCTAGAATGATAAACACCACATTGTACAAAATCGTATTCCTCGTAATGATGTAAGCATCCGAAGTCTTAAACAAGTATTCGAAATTTTTGAGTCCCGACCAATCGCTTCCCAATATCCCTTTCGAGAAATTGATATCCTTGAAAGCAATAACAATTCCGAACATAGGCAGGTAATTATTAAGCAAGAGATATAGCAAGCCCGGGATCGCCATCAGCGTAAGCGGAATAAACTTTTTGAATCCCTTCGTTTTGGACTTTGCCGGCTTTTTAATGGTGACTGTCGCTTCTGTCAAATAAATCCCCTCGTTCCTTCTTTCTGTTCCAACTGTATTCATCATAAAGCATTGCTGAAATCGTCTCTAACGGTTTACTGACTTTCCGTTATCGCTTTGCTGACTTTTTAGAAATGACACATTTGTCCTCCGCTCCAATTCACAGCGAACCCGCAGGGTGAGGTTGCCGGCAAAATACAGCTTTTTAAAAACAGAAAAACCCTTGATGCACAAGGGTTTCAAAAATTGAGCTCAGGGTGTTACTCGTCGAGCAGCACACTCCCGCCTGCTTCTCGAACGATAAGCTCCGGTCGTGACAAGTCTGGAAAATACGGATGCTCCTCGTGCTCCATTCCGACCAAGAGGCATGGTTAGCTTGAGGGCCTGACCTGTGTGTCTCGGGTTAGCATGTACATGGGCGCTGTCACCTCGTTTGCAAGGTGGTAAAGCTCGACCGCTTTGGGCAGCGTCGTCAGCGTGATCGGAATCGAGCAAAAACTGTTTGATCCCGGCGCTTACGCGCGGCTCATCGTCCACAACCAATATTTTCACCGTTCGCTCCCCCCGCTCCCCACTGAAAGTAGACACCTGACCTATTATTATCATACTAGAGAAGTTGCTTGGCGAAGAGAAGTATGTAATGCCGCGAAAATGTGATGTATACTCGCCAAAGTAAACGCTTAATTGCTCTCTTTATTCGGAACTCTATTATTCCTATAACGGCGAAAAAGTCTCCTGATTCAATCAGGAGACTTTTCCACGTCCTACTATATTTCATTTACTTGAAACGAAACTTTCCAATCCCGCTTTGTAAAGCGAGAGTCATATTCTGCAGCTCGTTGGAGGCTGCTGCCACCTCCTGGACCATCGCGTTTTGCTCTTGTACGGAAGACGCTATCGTGCTGAGCTTGTCCGCGTTTTCCTCCGCCACATCGGCAACCTGCTGCGCCCCCTCCAGCATAGCAGCCATTTTTACAGACTGGATTTGCATTAAAGCGGCAATTTTATGGATGGCTTCAACCGTACGGTTCACCGATTGCGCAATCAAATGCAAATGACTGATCGTTTCGGTTGTTTTGGACGATTCATTATGGATGAGCTGCGCTTGCGTCTCCATTCGGCCGACGGCTACCGTCAGGTCGGTCTGTATCGCTTCAATTAATCCGCCGATATGCTTGACCTCCATCGAGCTATGGTTGGCCAGCTTCCTTATTTCCACCGCTACCACCTGAAACCCTTGACCATGTTCGCCGGCATGGGCCGCTTCTATTGAAGCGTTCAGCGCCAGCAGATGGGTCCGGTCCGAAATGTCCTCCACGACGCGGATAATACCTTGAATTTGCTCCGCATGCTTTTCTAGCTTATTGACGATGCCGAACGTTTCATTGCCTTCTTCGGCAAGTCGCTGCATCGCGGCCGATAACGAATCGATAGCATCGTTGCTGCTGGCCATCGAGTTCTCCATCCGCTCAGCATCCTGCTGAGCCTCCACCGTATATGCCGCCGCATCGGCGGAAATGCCGGCTATCTCTCCGATGGACGCGTACATCGTTCGCGACAGGTGCGCCTGAGTATCGGTATTGCCCGATATTTCGTCCACCTGTTCCGATATGGCTGTCAGCAGCATAGCCGCTTGCTCAGCCGCCATTCGCAGCTGCTCCACTTCCGTGCCTGTCGCTTTCGAATGCGCGTCGATATCGACAACAATCCCGCGCAGGCTGGCAATCATCTGGTTGAACGAAGTCGCAAGCTGCTTCAGCTCGTCCTTGGATTTCGGAATGGCAACGCCAGCCTTCAAGTCCCCTCCTGCCGCTAATCCCGCTGCCCGGTGCAGGTCGTTAAGCGGCTTCACCAGCCACCTTGCCGTCAGCCATCCGAGTAGCCCTGTCCAAAACACGCCTAATGCGAAGGTTAGCAGCATAAAAATCCACGACTCCATGTTCGGAGCCAAATAATCCTTTAACACGAAAATAAAAAAGGCGCTCGTTCCATACGTAGTTGTAGCTACTATCGAAATGCCTAACACAATTTTAGTAATCAGGCTTGATTTCATTGGTTCGCCTCCCTGTTGCTGCCTAAACTTCCGTCGTTTGCATTATATCAATCAAACGGTACGGGCAACTGTGATAAACATCACATAAAATCTTGAAATAAAACCATAATTAAAGACGACCAAGCGCAGGTCATAATGCACTTGGTCGTCTTTATTCACACTAATGATCGCTTTCGATCAACCATACGCTGAAAGCGAGGGCGATTGTAACGCTGCGCGATAATAATCGGCAAATTAAATACGACGGCATAGAGCACCATCAGCCAGCCTGCCCATGCAGGATTCCATAGAAAGAATAGTACAGCTGGGGCTATCGACAGCCAATGCGTCAATTCAGCACGCCTAGATTCTCGAATGAAGGTAAGCATTGAAGCCTTGTCTCTGCCGCTCAGCCGACTCTTATTAAAGCCGTATTTCAAAAACAGCGTACCGTCGGGAATATGATGTTTCCACGCTTTAATTCGGAAAACATCATGCCAAAGCTTCCCCGAAGTTTCCCAATTTCTTATTCGAAAGAGAAAGTTGTCCACTGCAAAAAAACGTTGCGGAAGCTTTAAGGTGCACCATGAAACGGCAAGATGAATGACGAACCACGCCGCAAAATCCACGAGCACGGTCATTGTAATCGACAGCTCAATCATTCGCATACGCATCGCCTCCGTCACACTTTAATATTACGTCCGCGCCAACGAACAGTTCGGAGCACCCTTGCCAAGTAGAGCGACCAAAAGTGCAAAGCGCAAAAGAACATTAACAGCACCGGATAAAACAAAAAATATACGAAGCGAAAATCACCCGTTCGTCTAGCAAGCCAGAACAGCTGAAGCATATATGCAGCATAGGCAACTGCCACGGCAATAATGGGACCCGAAATCAAAAGACATGCCGCCAGTAATGGAGTCGTCAGTAATCCTGCGGTGATCCACCCGATGATCATCGCCATAATAAGAGGATGCGTAGATTGGGACGCCGTCCCGAAGCTCTTCGTCCAGCCCTCCGTCAGCTGGCGCAATCCCTCGGGATACATTCGAAAATCGATGCATCCCTGCCCGCCAAAGCATTGGACCGGGTAGCCCGCTTGCATATAGCGCTCGCCAAGCGCCAGGTCGTCCATGACCGCATCCTTCACAGCCTCATGTCCGCCCGCTTCGAAGTAGTGATCTCTTCGCGTCAGAATGCAAGGCCCGAACGAGCCTGCTCCTCTTATTCGATCGCCGAGGAAGGAGAACACGTTCATCCCCGTCATAACAACGATGTTGAACACTGCCGACAAATGCTCATATCCATGCCGTACCGTGTGATAAGGCTGGAATGAGAGGATCCCGCTTTCTTGTGCTGCAATACAGTAGGTAAGGGCCATTCTTCTTAAACTATCCTCTCGCACTAGCCTCGTATCTGCATCAAGAAATAACAGCCATTCGCCCCTTGCCGCCTTAGCACCCTCCCAGCAAGCGGAGGACTTGCCTATCCAATCAGTATCGAGCTTCGGATTGCGAATGACCTGTGCGCCATTGCTCATTGCGACTGCCGCAGTTTGATCACTGGAGTCATCATCAATGACAATTACTTCATACGGTCTCAAATTCTGGTATTGCAAAGATTGCAGAAGAGGCGCAATTCTTCTCTCCTCATTGCGAGCCGGAATAATGACCGAGATGCTAAGCGAGTCTCTCAGCTCCGCAGTGCCTTCCGCTGCACGGGGAATTTTCCATAACATAAGAAACCCGCAAACAACCCCCGCAGCTATGACTATAAAACTAATGTTCCAAATGAGATTCGCCACTTTAATCCCCCATCAGAATGCTATACGCGAGCTGATTGCGCAGCATCTCTTCTTACAATCTTGTCCCGAACCTGTTGTCCGCTTAACGTAACCATCGGCATGCCCGCTCCTGGATTAACCGTTCCACCGACAAAATACAGATTGTCGTAACGGCTGCTTTGCTTGGAATGCTTGAAGCCGTAATTTTTTTTGCGATTGGATACGGTTCCGTAGATAGCTCCGCGATGCGATCCATAGGCGGCCTCGATGTCATGCGGAGTCCACATATCTTCCGTAACGATATGCTTCCGCAGGTCAGTCAAGCCCATATTTTCCAGCTTAATCAGTACCCGCTCCCGAAGCCTCGAATAGTCCTCGGAAGAGAAGGGCCGATCCTGAATGTATGGAATATGCGGCAGTATTTTTATATTTTCATGACCGATAGGCGCTTGCGTTTTGTCTGTTTTGTTAACGTTCACGACATAAATCGTCGGATCATCAGGCAGCTCATAACGATGGAATACTTTGTCCATCTGCTCCTTCAATCGCTCGGAGAAAAAGAAGTTATGGTGAGCCAGCTGCGGATAGGACCTAGCAACGCCCAAGTGCAGCACAAGACCCGAGCTTGAGGGCTCGAAGCGCTTCTTCAGCTTGCTTACAAATGCCGGCTCCTCGTCGAGCAATTGCTCGTAGGCAGGAATCACCTCCATGTTCGATACGAAATAATCTGCGCGAACCGAAGATCCGTCAGCGAGAATCAAACCTTCGATGCATTTGTCCTCACCTACGACAAGTCTCTCAACTTTTCGCCCGGTATGAAGCTTAACGCCAATTTCCTTTGCCAGCTTAACCATTCCCGCAGCAATATGATGCATGCCTCCCGGCACATACCAAATGCCCTGCATATGCTGCATATAAATCATCATGTTCAATACAGCAGGCGCATCATACGGCGAGGAGCCCACATACTTAATAAAATAGGCCAGCATGTCCCGAAGCTTGGGATGGCTGATTCTTTTCTGAATAGCGCCGTACATCGTCGAGAAGAAGTCGAAATCCCGAATGGACGCAATCAATCCATGTTCCTTGTATATGTCCGTAAAGGTATCCAGTCCTTTATCGAAATACCCTTTCTCCGTAATATGATAAATACGTCTGGAGTAGTCCAGAAAAAGCTTATACTCTTCCATCGACTTATCGTCCAGGCTGCTGTTGCTCTCGGCCATCCGCTGCAGATCGCCATAGAGGTCGATGACTGATCCATCGGGGAAGAAGGAGCGCCATTCATGCTCAACCTGCCTGATGGTAATATAATCAGCCATTTCGCGATTGCTGGACGTGAACAGCTTCTCGAAAATATGCGGCATGGTCAGAATAGACGGCCCAAGATCAAACCCGAATCCATCCTGCTCCAGCCGATTCAATTTTCCGCCTAAATGATCGTTTTTCTCAAAAAGACTTACCTCATACCCGCTCTGAGCCAATGAGATCGCCGCCGAAAGTCCTCCAAGACCTCCTCCGATAACCGCAACCGATTTATTCGCCACCGTTCCACTTCACTTTCGCGTTAGTATAACTATCCATACTTGATCCGTGCTGTAAGAGATGTTTCGTCTGATTGTAGATGTTTCTCATCTCCGGCTTGGATACCGCATTTCTAGTCGAAAAACAATCGTACCCCTTATTCCGGACCGCATTTAGAATACCTTTGTATATTTGCGCTGACAGCAGCACTTGGAATCGGCTGTCTGTATCAAACTCATGGATATCCGACTTAAAGCCGTCGTACAGCTCTTCCGCGCGAAGGGCGAGCTTCTCCCAAATTCGAATGAAGCTTTCATTAATCACCGCATGCCTAATATCAGACTCTCCGTACGCTTCGGCATCCATAAAGGAGGAGGGAAGATAGATCCTGTTTCTAGCAGCGTCCTCACCCACATCGCGCAATATATTCGTTATCTGCATGGCTGTACCTAATTGAATAGCCGCCTGGCGGAGATTGCGTCTCGATTGGGAGGCAACGATCGGCAGCAGCATAAGCCCGACTGTACCCGCAACATAATAGCTGTACTTCTCCAACTCGCCCATCGTTCTCGGGGCGGCGAAGGAAATGTCCATTCTTTGTCCCTTAAGCTGTTCATAGAAGGGCTCGACACTCATATCGTAACGGTTAAACACATCCCGCAGCGCTCTCCATATGGGATGATCGACCTCTCTGCCTTCATCGAACAGCATCAGCTCATGCTCCAAAGCATTAAGCGCTTCAAGACGTTCGTCCCGGTTGCCTTCCCGGTCAACGGCATCATCGGCCAATCTGCAAAAAGCGTAAAGCGCAAATACCGCATTCGCTTTCTCCTTCGGTAGCTGCAAGAAAGCATAGTAGAAACTTCGCGAGTTTTGTTTAATAATGTCCTCGCAATAACGGTAATCCATCTCCAGCCTATTCGGCTTATAGGCTTGCAGAGAAAGAGACAGCTTCATTGGCTTTCATCCCCCGATCATCCAGCATCAATTCTTCCGCAGCGATTTTGGCTGATAACAATACGATAGGAACACCTGCACCAGGATGGGTCGAGCTTCCCGCGAAATAAAGATTGCGGCAACTTCCCGACTTGCTTTGCGGACGCAAATGATTGCTTTGGGTTAACGTCGGTCTTAAACCGAAGCAAGCACCGTTATAGGCATTATATTTCTGCTGAAAATCGAGCGGAGTCATGTACGTCTCGGACACGATATCCTCGCGAGCCCGTTCAAATCCCGGAATCTGCTCCAGCGATTCCAGCACGCGGTTCCGGTAATCGTGAATCGTTTCCTCATTCCACTCGTACTTGGCCGTTGACAGGTCGGAAACGGGAACAAGAATGTATAAGCCGTCTTTTCCTTCCGGCGCCATCGAGGCATCCAGCTTTGAGGCTATGTATACGTAGAAGGAGGGATCCTCCAAACGGCTGCCTTCAAATATATCGCCGATATTTTTTTCTAATTTTTCCTTGAAGAAAAAGTTGTGCACCGTTTTGATTGAATCATATTTGCGGTTCATGCCGAGATACATTACAAAGCATGAACAGGAATAGTCAAGACTGTCTATTTTCTTATCCGTATATTTGCCCTTCGCTTTCTTATCCTGAACGAGATGCTTCATCGCATGAGGGAAATCGGCGTTGCATAACACGTAATCAGCAGCCCATTCCCGGTTATCCGCCTTCACTCCGACTGCCGCTCCGTCTCGGACTACAATCTCCTGTACGTTAACGTTGTAGTGCAATTTGCCTCCCAACTCTACAAATAAACGCTCCATCGACCGGGCCATCGTATGCATGCCGCCTTTAATGAACCAAACACCGTAGAGCATCTCAATCATCGGGATGATGGAATATAAAGATGGGCCGTTGTAAGGAGAAATACCGATATATAGCGTTTGGAAGCTGAGCATCTGCTTCAGCCGCTCATGCTTTATATATTTGCCAATAAACCGATCAGCCGTGTCGAATGTTCTTAGCTTCAATCCTTGCCAAAGCATATACGGATTGTAGAAGTCCGACCACTTCCGAAACGGTCGTTGAAGAAAATGATTTTTGGCTACGAGAAACCTTTTATAAATGACTTGGAGATATTGAAGAAATCCTTGCGCATCCTTATCGCTAATCCCTTCCAAGGTATCCAGCAGCTTTACCAGATCAGTCGATATTTCATGTTTATCGTGTTCGCCGCCTCCGAAAAAGACAGAATAAATAGGGTCTAGCTTCTCCATCGGAATGTAATCGTCGGGGTTGCGCCCCGCAAGCTCGAATACTTCTCGATATAACTCGGGCATCATGACTAAGCTAGGTCCCATATCGAATTGATAGCCGTCTTTCTCAAACCGATGCATCTTCCCGCCTGGAATGGATTCTTTCTCAAACAGTTCAACTTCGTAGCCTGCATGCTGCATACGAATCGCACTCGCCAACCCCGCTACACCTGCTCCGATCACGATTACTTTCTTTTTGATATCCATAAATCCTCCAGTCATTGGGAAGCGATCATTAATTATACTATAAGGTTAATTATCTGTACGGAAGACATATTTGTCAATCCTTTTGTATAACGTTTATTCAAAAACGTTATACAAATTCACGATTCTAAAAAGTTCTGTATGATGTTATACTGGTAACGTTGTACAAAACGATTTGACATCATTAAAAGGATGAGTATCCATGAAGCAAGGCAAGCAATATTACATCAAGCAGGTTGCTAATGTGACTGGACTATCGGCCCAGTTGATCCGCAAGTGGGAAGAACGATACCAGCTCATCCAGCCTCTCCGGATGCCTAATGGATATCGAATATATAACGAGGAGCATGTCAATACGCTGTTAACGATCAAGGCGCTTCAGAAGAAAGGCTTTTCGATTAAGGAGGCCCTATCGTTAGCTGCAGATAACACGAAGGAATACGAGGATGATAGTGACGCTGAAGAACTTGCGTACTCACCGATTGAGAAAGAGCCGCAGCTAAACAACTTTGTCATCTCTTTGCTGGAGCGCGGAATTGCCTGCAATGAATTGGAGCTAGCCATTATATTGAAGCAGGCGTATCACTTCTATGGACTAAGCGCTTTTTTAACGGAGGTTGTTTCACCTTTTCTGCAGGAGGTGGGGAACAAGTGGGAAGCCGGGGAATGGGATGAATATCAAGAATCCGTATCGAGCCTTGTTGTACGGGACATGCTCGTACAAATTCGGCGCAACTTTCAATATACGGAAAACGCTCCGTTAGTGGTTGGCGCTTGCCTCCCCATGGAGCAGCATGAAATTCCTGTCCATTATCTACTGCTGCAATTTCTGCTCAAGGGCTGGAAGTCTTTCCAGATTGGCGCTTCTCCTGCCCCCGGCTCCATTGAAGCGCTCGTAACGAGGCTTCAACCGAAAATCGTATTGCTCTCTGCCTCAACGACGATTCCGTTCGAGCATGATCCCGAGCTGCTCGATAAGCTTGACCGGTTTGCTGAAAGTCTGCCCGCCATTTCTTTCTATATGGGCGGCGAAGGAGCATTAGCCTACACGAAAAACAACATGCCAAACCGAATTAAGATTGCAAACTCTATCGCTGATATCGTTCTATAAATACGGAAGCATCTCCCCCGCCCGACATTCGATGCGCACAAAGGGACTTAAACGTCGTCGCCTGATAACATAACGAACAGGCAGCGAGTCGTATGACCAGCTGCCGTTGTTTTTTACGACGCGTTTTTACTCCGTCCTCTCTCCTGCACTTTTATGAGAGAAGTAAACGGCATACATCTCGTCCTTTACCTCATATAAGGGGATGAATCGGAATCCGCGATCGATCCCCTTCGTCCGGTAATACCCTGGGTTCCACCAAGTGTGATTTCGTTCACGATCCGGCTGGAGCAGCTCTTCCGGCTGCGATGGCTCTCCAACCAAAATTCGTTCCTCATCCGTTAAACCAGCAAGCACGATCGGGCCATCCATGAAGGCGAACATCCCCGAATTACCTGGCAGCGGCTCGGTTTTCAACATCTTCGGAAGCTCAACCTTTACAAGGTCGCCATCCTTCCATTCTCTTCTCACTTGAACGAAGGAAGACGGTTTCATAGGGACATCCAGTTGCCCTTCACCGTTAATACTGATTCTCGGCATACCGCTTATCCACCACGGAAGACGAAGATTCAGATCAAAGGTTGATGGGCTGTCGAGACTGATCTTGACGTTATAGACGAAATGGTCAGGACGATGCACCGGAATCGGCGGCATATCGACTTTGGTAATGGCTGTCATCCCGCTTACGGACCAGTTGTTTAAAGGATAAATTCCGTATTGTCCATCCTGCTCGATCCGAATGGTCAATTTAGAATCAGCTTGGCGATGATGAAGCTCGGAAGGAATCCACTGGCAGATGGATATGCCATCCTTGTCCCCCATGAATATTTGCGGTTCATACGATGCGTTAGCCTGCAGCAAGGTTCCATGACAGCACCAGAAATGCTGTGTCGCGGATCCCCATGTTTTTTGGCTGCCAGGACCCATACCAAGAAAATAGGAGATCATCCCGGTACCACCGTGCTGATGAGCAAGAACGCCATTGATAAACCGACGTTCCCAGTAATCCCCGTAAGAAGCGTCGCCTGTCCAGCGCAGCAGTAGATGAGCAAGTCTCATCATATTGTAATTGCAGCAATGTTCCTGCCCGACTCCAAGTCGTGCGGCCATATCCATCTTGGGCATCCACAACTCCCCGTTATCGCCCGCACCCGTTGCAACGTGCCCCCTTTCGGTTACCGCGCAGCGCCAGAACGCCTCCACGACGTTACGGTAACGCTCCTCACCCGTTACTTCCCATACTCTTGCGGCACCCAATATCTCGGGAATTTGCGTATTGGCATGTTTGTTCGTCAGACAATCCTCACCTGCAAGAAGCGCATCAAAAAAACGTCTCCGATCATATCGCCGAATAAGCGCCAGATGTTTCTCATCGCGTGTCTCTCCGTACAAATCCGCCCATACCTCGAGCATGCCGCCTGTTTCCAGATCAAGCAGCTCATCCATCTGTTCTTCAGAAAATTGACCGGTCCATCGGTAGAACCATTCCGCGATTCCGGACATGATCCTTAAAGACTGCGCATTGCCGGCTGCCGTATACATATCGTAAAGGCCCATGAGCAATTTATGGATCGTATAGTGCGGCGCCCAGACGAATTTGCCTTTGGCAATCCGATGCATATACGTTTGCGGAAAAGCAGCCAGCCATTCGCCTCCGTTCGCCTCTTGGCAACGCGCAAGCTCACTAACGATATAGTCGGCTTTCCCCTTAATAATCGAGTCTTGCGTTTGCGCGTAAATTTTCGCCGCCGCCGATAGCCAGTGCCCCATAATATGACCGCGCAGCTCGCAGGTAGGCGACTCCCAGCCCCAGTGCCAATGATCAGGACCGTCCATTTTGTTCGTCGTCGCGCTTGTGGTCCCGCCGTTCCCGCTGTAGCTCCAAAGCCCAGCCTCCAAATAGAAATTACGGAGCAAATTATCATTAGTCAGGCTCATTAGATAGGTTTTATTTAATTCAAATCTAGACTTGATAGGTCCTTCGCTAAGCTTGATCTTACCCAATGGCAGCTCATTTAATCGGCTCTCCACACTTATTACCACCTTCATTATATTTGTGTTATTATTTATTCTAATTGCTGATTAATTCTAATAACATGCACAATAATTTGTTATCCCTATACTTTTTTGTGTTTTATCATTAACCATTCAGGAGGCATCTTTCATGAAGTCTTCGCTCCATATCACAGCGGACCGGTTTCCGCTCGTACGGGACATGGGCTGGAATGTCACCAACCAGACCTATACCCACCCAGACAGGGTTTTGGATTATCATGTCTTTCTCTATGTATCGAAAGGCAGCATGCAATTAATTGAGGATGGCGTGTCCTACATCGTGGGCGAACGCGAATTTATGTTTTTGGAGAAGGGGTTGCATCATTGGGGGCGACCGGAGACGACTGCCGGAACGACTTGGTATTGGATTCACTTCTATCCTGCTGATGATCGGCATCTCGATTACAAAGATCAGGCTCCGCTTCCCGAACCGGATTATTACGCTCCCGAACATTACGAACACCGGATCTATCTCCCCAAGCACGGGCTGGCACCTCCAGGAACGGAGGAGCGGTTATCCGCGATTGTTAAAGAATCCGAGCAGCGCGACAGCTATCGTCTGACCCGGATCAGCATTAGCGCCTACCGGTTTCTTCTAGATCTAGCTTCGATGAACGCCATATCCTCCAGTAAACGCGGGACCGCGGCCGAACTGGCAGATCGCGTATTGAACTATTTGTCGGCTCACTTGGAAGAGCCCTTCAACGCCAGCGAAATTGGGAAGCACTTGAACATGAATTACAGCCACATCTCGGCAACGTTCCGCAAGACGACAGGCCAAAGCATTGTAGAGACGCATACGCGGCTCAAAATGAACAAGGCCGTCGAACTGCTTCGCACAAGCTCGCGAACGATTACGGAAATCAGTGAACAGCTTGGGTATCAGAACCCGTTCTACTTCACAAGAGTGTTCAAGAAAACATTCGGCGAGCCGCCCTCCTCCTTCATCCAACAGTTTTATAAGCCATGACTAATGTAAAAAAAAGCTGAACAGAATCATCTGTTCAGCCCCTGGGGCGACTAACCCTTTATTCCGCTTGAAGCAATACCTTCTACAAAGTAGCGTTGGAAAATAGTGAAAATGAATATACTCGGAAGAATGGCCAAAGTAGCTCCGGCCATTTGAAGAGCGACGTTTGCTCCCCCAAGCCCCTGGAAAGTCGTCAAACCAACGGTTAACGTCTGGCTTTTGATATCGCTGATAAACACATACGGGTTCGCATAATCATTCCATAACCAAATGAACGTGAACAGGATCATTGTCACGAGAGGCGGCTTCATGAGCGGCAATATAATCCTGTAGTAGATTCTGAAATGTCCGCATCCGTCAACAATTGCCGCCTCGGATAATTCCTTAGGAATGCTCTGCATGAACTGTCTCAGCATGAAAATGAAATAGACGTCGAATGCTGCCGGGATGACCAAGGCCCAAAACGAATTGGACAAGTGAATGGTATTATAGAATAGGAAACGAGATACGATAGTCGTATCCGGAGTAATCATCATCGTGGATATAAAAATCATGAATATCAGATTTTTGAACTTAAACTCGATTTTCGCAAAAGCATAAGCCGCCATCGTGACTAATATACCTCTTAGTAAAATCGTCAAAGCAACGACTCTAAAGCTATTAAAATACCAACCGAAATAATATTCATCGCGAAAAACATTCAAATAATTGTCCCATATGATTTGATCGGGAATAATGCTCGTCAGCGGATTATCAAATACCATCGCTTGGTTCTTAAGCGAAGCCGAAATCATAATGATAAAGGGAATGATCATGAGCAGTCCGACGATAAGCATGATAATCGAAAAAAATGCTTTTTCGTATTTTTCGAACCTATGCTTTGAAATCAATTTTGTACCCATTTTTTTTGCCACATCCATTGAATTATTGTAATAACGAGAATACAGGCAAACAGCAGCATCGCTTGCGCAGAAGCATAGCTGTATCTATGGAAGTTGAACGCCTCTTCATAAATGTTCATAGCTACCACTCTTGAAGATGTGCCCGGTCCTCCGTTCGTAAGTAATTTAACGATCGAGTAGTTCTGGAAAGATCCAATCATCGTGGTCACAATCAAGAAAAAGGTGATCGGAGATATGGAGGGAACAGTGATACTTATAAAACTTCTCCACCTTCCAGCACCATCGATAGACGATGATTCATAAAGATCCTTAGGCACTCCTTGTAGCGCTGCCAAAAACACAATCGTTTGGAAAGCCAAACTAATCCATACGTTCACAATAACAACGGATAATAATGAAGTGTCAATTCCCCCGAACCAAAGAGGCGGCTCAGAAATCCCTATAAGCTTTAACAGTTGGTTAACTGGCCCCTTGCCAGGATCAAGCAATAACGACCAAACCATCGCAACCGCGGTAATATTCGATACATACGGCATAAAGATCATCGTTCTGGTTAACGTTCTCAGATGAAAGGCTTTGTTGATGAATACGGCCAATAGCATGGATAGTATGATCATCGCTGGAACGTAAATGGCCGTGAAAGTTAAGCTTTTCATATAGCCGTTCAAAGCTTGTTCATCCGAGAAGATTTTTGCATAATTTTTCAACCCTGCGAAATCCATCTGCAATGGGCCGATTTTGTTGTAATCAACAAAACTTAATGCAACGGAAAATAGTATGGGAATAAGATTAAACAAAACAAAGCCAATCAAAAATGGCGACAAAAAAACAAAAGCGGATAGTCCCTCAGACCTTCTCAGAGATAACTTATTATTTTTCATGTTCATTCCTCACTATTAGTACGAATAAGATAAGACTCCCTGTTAAGAGTCCTATCCTATTCGCGCTTGATTACTCTAACTTATGTTGCGGCTTGATTACTCTTCATCCTTAATGGCTTCGTCCGATCTTTTCTTAATAGCCGAGACGGCATCTTCCAAAGACTTCTGTCCGACCATGTAAAGCTCGCCTTCTTGAAGAATGGTCTGATTGATGATAGTCGCTCCCGGTCCCGAGATCTTTTCGTCCGCAATGCCCAAGCCGCTATCAAAGATGACTTTGCGCAGCTCATCAACCGTAACGCTTCCGCCGGAGGAGTCCGCTATGCCTTGAAGCAGCTCGGTCTTCTCGGCATCGGTAATGTTTTGAAGCTGAGGAATGCTGTTGCTTTTCTTATAAAGGTTCTGTGCCAGATAGTTCACGAATTTGAATGCCGCTTCTTTGTTTTTGGAATTGCTGTTTACTCCGAACGCGCCGCCAGCAGCCAGTGTACGATCTCCATCGCCGCTATCCGGCACTGGTACTTGCGTGATGCCCCATTTCCAATCGATCGGATACGTTTTTTTATCCGTTAGCAGCCCCATATACCAACCGCCAATGAGATGCATACCGTATTTACCCGTCATGAAGGCGTCCCAAGCTACCTTCTGCGTTTTGAACTCCGACCAGCTTGGCTGTATTTTGTGTACGTTGCCTAAATCCGAAAAGAATTGCAATGCCTCTTTATAAGCGGGATCGTCATAATTGGACGTTCCGTCATTCTTATATGGCGTTACATCCTTCTGCCTTGCCGTGAAATACAGATAGTTGTCATAGTCCAGCATAAGAGATCCGTAAATTTCTTTATCTGGATTCGTTAATTTCTTTGCTGTTTCAATGTATTGACTCCATGTCCATTTTCCCGCAGGATAAGCAACCTGAGCATCATCGAATATTTTCTTGTTGTAAAACACATACCATTGGCCGACATCCGTTCTTAAAAAATACGATTTATCATCCTTCTCTTTCACGAGAAACTGGCCATAAAGTTCGTCCAAATTAACATCCGTGTTAGCAGCCAACTCATCCAACGGGGCAAGATACCCTACACTCGCATATTTCTTCTGAATTAGCGGATTATCAAGCAGAACGATGTCTGTCGAATCACCGGATGCCATCAAAATATCCATCTTCTGAACGGCTGCTACACCATCTCCAGGCAGTACGTTGATCTCAACCTGATCCCCGCCAAGCGCATTGTATTCTTTGATAATGTCTATGAAGAAGCTGCTCTTAGCCTTTCCAGAATCCAAAAACATCGTGAGATTTGCTGCCTTCTCCTCTGGGGTAGCGTTCGTATTTGTTTCGGAAGGCGACTTGCTGCCGCAAGCGGAGACCATACTTACAGTCATAATGCCCGCCATGGTTAACGTTAGCGTTTTTTTCAACGATCTTTTCATTTTTATAAAAACCCCCTAGACATATGTTTGATTACTATTGCTACATCAGTATAAATCAATCAAATTCCATTATTAATGCAATTACTCACAAGATCTTATCCTTTCTTATCATGGTTAGTGTTTGCATCGGATCCTAAGCAACTCATAAAATATAAAAAGTTCACTTTTTAATGAAAAAGTGAACTTTTTTATGATTTATCCCCTAAACTTAATCGGCGACATGCCTGTCACTTTTTTGAACACCCGGCTAAAGTAATGTTCATTCTCGTAGCCTACCAGCTGCGACACTTCGTATATTTTATACTTTTGAGCTTTAATGAGCTTTTTGGCCGCTTCGATCCGAACATTCGTCACGTAATCGATAAAATTTATGCCCGCTTCCTTCTTAAACATCGCACTTAAATAATTCGCGGAAATATGGATATGTTCAGCGGTAGTCTCCAATGAAATGTTCTCCATGTAATATTGATTGACGAACTGCATCGCTTTACCGATCATCCGTTTTGGCTGCTCGGTCTGCTCTAATGCTTCCAGAAGGAGAGCTTTTAAATGTTCAATCCAAGCTATATAATCGGCATGCGTTTTTAGTTCTTCCAACTGCTTGTAAGGATCCAGGTTCCAGCTTTCCCTTTTCCCAATGCTGTGTCCATCGAGATAGGAAGTAATAATGAGAAGCAATGCCGCGCATGTCGCTTTCAAATATTCCCGTGTGATTTGAGCGGCTGCGCCATGCAAATAGTTCGTAATCTTGAGGAATATGGTTTCGATTCCCGTAAGATCGGTTGCTTCCAGCTGCTTTTCCAGCTCCTTCAAGTCTAATTTAATCGAGATATCCTCCGTCCCTGGATTAGGAATGCAGTTCCTATATTCAATTGTACTGCCCGGCGGATAGTTGAAACTTTGGTTAACCGCATACAGCGCTTCTTGATACGTCGACTGCAAATTCGAATATTTCTGATATACATTGCTAATGCCGATAGAAACGCTAATGTTCAAATATTCCTTCAGAAATCTCCTTATTATTCGATCCATGTCTGAAATCTTAAAGCTCTGGTTGTTGCCTTGTCCCTCTCCTGCCGAAAAAATAATGACGTATTCCTCGGGTTGGGAACAAAATACGACGCCATACTGATAGTCGATCAAAATTTCATTGATAATGTTCATAATGGCAAAATCTAATAGATACACATCTTTGATATCCTTTTTGTCGAAGCGGCCCTTATTATCCGGATGCAGGATCATGCAGCCCAAATGATGCTGCGGCAATTCGATGTGAAGTCTTTCCAATTGTTCCTTGAACTCCGCATTGCTGTATTTATGCCCGAATACCATTTCTTTGAACAGCTTTTCTTTGATGGCAGATATATTTTCCTTAGAACGCATGGAGAACTTTTCTTTCTCCGATTGAAGTGCGTTTTCCAGCATGATTTTTTCCTTTAAATGATTTAACAGCTCGGTTAGCGTATCGGATTCCATTTCAAGCTTCAAAATGTAATCAGAGGCTCCCAACTTCATCGCCTCTTTCACGTATTCGAAATCATTATAAGCGCTTAAGACAACGAATTTGACCGATAGATTTTCAGCCTTCGCTGCTTTGATCAGTTCGATTCCATTCATGACGGGCATGTGAATATCTGTGATGACGATATCAGGCTGCAATTTATGAATCAAGGCCAGCGCCTTTTCTCCATTTTCAGCCTCCCCTACGACTTCGAAGCCCGCTTCATTCCACTGAACAAATGATTTGATGCCGACTCTTGCCAGCACTTCGTCGTCCACAATGAGTACCTTGTACAAATCAATACCCCTTTCAACTTTCATCGTGGCCAACCTCTTCAAATATGGCCGGCATGACGACTTTATATATCGTAAACTCATGTTCCACGCTTTCGATTTGAATGCCGTACTGTTGCCCATACTCCAATTTAATCCGGTCGTCGATATTTTTCACGCCGATGCCGTTAAACTTTTTTCGATCCCCATTTAACAAATCATTAAATTTCTGCGGCGAAATGCCTACACCGTCATCTTTTACTGTAAAAACGAGCTGATGCTCCGAAATTTCGGCATGAATCCAGATCGTGCCTCTGCCTTCCTTGGGTTCGATACCGTGAAAGATAGCATTTTCGACAATTGGCTGCAAAATGAATTTAATGCATCTGCATTCCAGACAGTCTTCCTTGATATCGTAAATAATATCGAACTTATCTTTATACCTTAGCATTTGAATAAATACATAATCCTTCAAATTGCTTAACTCTTCCTTCACCAATATATAGGGCTCCATTTTGCTAGTCGTGTTCTTCAGGAGTCGTCCCAGCGAATCAACGACGGCTTTAATGCTGTCCTCTTTTTTAATAATGGCCATCCATCGAATCGTATTTAACGTATTATATAAAAAATGAGGATTGATTTGGGCTTGAAGCGCTTCATATTCGGCATCTCGTTTCATTTTTTGTTCTTCCATGACGGTATCGAACAGGATGCCGATTCTATCAAGCATATAGTTGAAATTATGACTTAAGATGCCGATTTCATCTTCCCCCGTGTACGTTGACCTTATTTCGAAATTACCGTTTTTCGCTTTTTTCATAGCTTTCGTAAGACCTTTTAACGGTTTGACGATGGCCGAAGACACAAAAAAGAAAATAAAGGTGAATAAAATTAACGAAATGAAAAACGCGAATAACGTGGCATTAATAATTTGCTTGTTATCCTTGATCAATTCACTATATGGAATTTTCTCGACAACCCACCAGCCATAACGGCTCATGTATTGATATGCGACAAGATATTGGCGGTCGTTTTCCGTAGAAATGTAGCTTCCGCTTGTGCTCCCGTCTAATTTATTCACGTCCGCAAACGGTTTATTTACTTGCTCGGCATCGGGATGAACAACGATATTGCCGTTGTTGTCCACCAGAAATAGTTGATTATTCGATTGAACGCTCGCATTTTTCAAAGAGTGGGCAAATACATCATTATTAACCGCTACATAAGCAATGCCAATCGTTTTTTTGTAATCGGCATCTTTGATCACTCGCGAAAACGAGGTAACCGTTCTTGGCGAATCCGTAACCGTACGCAGCTCCTGAACCCCGATCCAATTGATTTTGCCATTCAATTTAATCGTTTGGTCGTACCATTCCGCTTGCTTTATTTCTTCCGCCCCAAGCTGGAGCGTATCGCTGCCATATAAATATAATTTGCCGTTCGTTCCCAATATCGTGATGCTAGAAACATAGGAAGATATTTTCACATAGTTAAAATAACTTTCGACGCTTTGATTCATCCGAGTAAAGTCCGGAAACGACTCGTTGGTGCTGTTGTAATGGTTAACCAAATAGCTGTAGTTTTTGGAATTCGTGAATAGATGATCGCCTAGCTGCTCTAATTGAAACAGATCTTTTTCAATGCTATTTCCGATGTACATGGCGGTTTCTTTGTAGGAGGAGCTTACTTTATTCCGAAGCACATTTACGGATATATAATAAGAACTTATGCTTATAATTAAGGTCGGTATCATCAAAGCGAATATGAAAGCAACAAACACTTTACTTTGTATGCTTTTTTTCACATTGAATAATTGCATGATTTTCAAAGCAAAGCCCCCCGCGCATCTTTCTCATCAATACTTCGATTCTACTCTAATCCATTTTAATTTAATAGCTTCATAAATGCCTAACACAAGCTCGTTCGCATGCTTTTCCAAATGTTGAATACATATTTAAGTATTCGATGAACAGGAGGAAACAAGCTATGGCGCAACACGGGCAATCGTTCATGAGAGGCACGCTAGTGTTATCTGTCGCTGCTTTCATTAACCGCATTCTCGGATTTATCAGCGGCATGTATGTTGCTCGCGTACTGGGCGCGGAGGGAATCGGCCTCTTGATGATGGCGGCTCCTCTCCTGCCGCTCGTCATTACGATTACGGAGCTTGGATTGCCAGTGGCCATCTCAAAGCTGGTCGCAGAGGCCCACGCTCGTGGAGAACGAGGGAAAGTGAGACGTATCCTTCACGTCTCGCTAGCTGTCACCAGCGTCTTAAGCATAGCGCTTACGACCATTTCACTATTAGGATCCGAATGGATCGCATCCATCTTGCTGAGCGATCAACGAGCCTATTATGCGATGCTCGCGATTACGCCGATCGCGCCGATTATCGCCATCTCCGCGGTGTTGAAAGGATACTTCCGCGGCATGCAGCAGATGAAGACTATCGCCGCCTCTGACGTACTTGAACATACGGTGCAGATCGCTTGCGTCCTTGCATTGGTACACCTATTGCTGCCTTTCGGCATTGCGTATGCAGCTGCGGGCGCAATGGCTGCATCCGTCGTCAGCGAAGCGATCAGCCTCTTATTTCTAGTGGCAAGCTACAAGCTGTACGGAGAATCGAAGGTGCAGGGCGAAACATGGGCGGGCAACGTGAAGCAAGGAAGAAGCACGCTTGGAGAGCTGCTTCAGATCGGTCTGCCAACGACCGGACATGGCGTAATACAATCGTTATACAGCACTTTTCAACCGCTCCTAATTACTTCCAGCCTGGCGCTGGCCGGCATCGGCACGGTGTTGGCCACGAAGCAATTCGGCCTGCTGGCCGGCTATGTGTTTCCACTGCTGTTCATGCCTAGCTTTATCACGCAGTCTCTGTCCACCGCTCTCATCCCTGCGATTGGCGAGGCAGCCGCGAACAAGAACAGTCTGCTGATGCATGAAAGGATGAATCAGGCGCTTAACTTGGGACTACTCATCGGCGCGCCGGCCACGGTCATTCTGTTCGAGTGGGCAACTCCGCTTACGACGCTTGTCTACAACGCACCGGAAGCAGGCTTGCTGCTCAAAATAATGGCGCCGATCTTTTTCTTGCATTATTTCGACGCACCGCTGCATGCCATCCTGCTCGGGCTCGGCCGCGCAAAAGCTACGCTGTGGAACTACGTAGCGGCAACGATATTCAAGGCTGTCTCGATCTTCGTGTTCGGCAGCCAATTCGGCATTACCGGCGTCGCATACGGCATCGGCATCGGAATTATCATGCAAACACTGTTAAACTTCTTTTCAATCTCAGGCTCGATCGGACTATATTTGAACATTCGTCCTTATATCAAGGTTGGAATCTGCATGCTGCTGATGGCGGTAGGCGGGCACTGGACCTACGATTATCTTATCAACCAAGGCCTGCCGATGGTATGGAGCGTCATTGCTTCCATCCTGTGCTCCTTGCTCCTCTATTTCGTTACGCTCGTATTGACGGGTGCATTGAATTGGAGAAGCAAGCTTCAGCGGTTTTCGATTCCATGGTAAACTTACAAAATAAAGAAGGGCCGCCCTAAGTCAACTAGACTTTAGGGGCAGCCCGCCTCGGGTTTCTATGCAACTATTATTCGAAACTGAAATACTCTTGGGCATTGTGATAACAAATACGTTGAACGATCATGCCGATTGTCTCAATATCATGGGGATATTCGCCTTTTGCTACCCACTCGCCAAGCAGATTGCACAAAATTCGCCGGAAATATTCATGGCGGGTAAAAGACAGAAAGCTGCGCGAATCGGTCAGCATGCCAATGAATCGGCTGAGAAGTCCGAGTTCAGCGAGCGATTTCAGCTGGGCGATCATCCCCTCCTTCGTATCATTAAACCACCATCCCGATCCAAACTGCATTTTGCCGGCAATACCGCCACCTTGAAAATTGCCGATCATCGACCCGATCACGTGATTTTGCGCTGGATTAAGCGAGTACAAGATCGTCTTTGGAAGACTTCCTCCGCATTCGATCGCATCCAACAACGAAGACAACGGTCTGGCTAGGGTGCCGTCGTTCACCGAATCATATCCAGCATCGGGACCTAGACTCTCGAATGCAGGTGTATTATTGTTGCGGAGCACATTCATATGGTATTGCATCGCCCAGTCGCGTTTAGCGTACTGCTTACCTAGAAAGACGAGAAGAGCTGTTTTGTAAAGCTTCTCTTCATTCGGATTTACCTTTGCCCCTGCAAGTGATTTTGCGAATACCGCCGCTGCTTCTTCCTTTGTCCCGCCGACGAAGTGAACATCATTTAAACCATGATCGGACACTCGGCAACCGACTGAATGAAAGAAATCCACTCTATTTTCAAGGGCCGCCAATAATCCCTCATAGTCCGAGACAGCAATGCCTGAGGTTCGTTCCAGCTTGCTAATCCATTCCAAAAAATGATCGCCGTTAATATCCAGTCCCTTATCCGGGCGGAAGGTTGGCAATACCTTCACGTCAAATGCAGCATCCTGCTTTAATTGGATATGATATTCAAGTGAATCGACCGGATCATCCGTCGTGCAGATCACTTGTACATTTGATTTTCGGATGAAATCTCTGGCACCAAGACTGCCCCCGGCGAGCATCGCATTCACTCTCTCCCAGATCATCGGAGCCGTATCGGCATTAAGGTTTTCGTTGATCCCAAAATAGCGCTTCAGTTCCAAATGCGTCCAATGGTACATCGGATTTCCGATCATCAATGGTACGGTTCTCGCAAAGGCATAAAATTTATCATAATCGCTCGCATCCCCGGTTATCAGTTGCTCATCAATTCCATTAGCCCTCATTAATCTCCATTTGTAATGGTCCCCCGATAACCACACTTCCGAAATATTGCGATACTTCTTGTTCTCATAAATCTCCTTTGGACTCAAATGGCAGTGGTAATCAATGATCGGCATTTGTTTGGCGTATTCATGATACAAAGCAGCTGCTACCGGAGTCTCCAACATAAAATCATCATCCATAAAACCTTTCTCCACAGTCATCCCGCTCCTCGTGTTTTCTGGTTCGAAATTTTTCCAAGCGCCTCATCAACCTAGCCAAGTCTCAAACAGGCCTTCTGTTACTCCCAGGTTGTACATATAGTAAAGTCCGAATAGGAAACTTACGGTTCCAGCTATTCGCGCTAACGAGATATTCCACGTTTTATTAGAATTGCCGTATACGAACGGGATGCCTAAAATCGTCGTAAAGACGAGCATTCCCGTAATGGTTCCTATTCCGAAAATAAGTATATATAAGGCGCACTCCCATACGGACGATACCGTTGATAAGGTTAGGATCACCATCGCCGCGCTGCCAGCAAGGCCATGAATGAAGCCAATGATCGTCACCTTCCATAAGGAACCTTTCACTTCGTTAGGAGATTTCGAGACCAAGCCCTTCTTAACAATTAGACTTTTCACGCCTAAATAAACAAGCATAATCCCGACTAAAAATTCTAGCGACATCGCCCACTTCTCCGGCAAGTCACCTTTCAGCAGCACGAGAACCATGCCGACGACGAATAAAGTCGCAGTATGGCCCACTCCCCAAAAAACGCCCGTTAAGGTAGAGCGCCAAAGCTTCTTGCTTTTTCCTACCATTGTGGATACAGCAATAATATGGTCAGGTTCAATGGAATGCTTGATTCCCAAAATAAAACCGACCATTAATGCGGAAAACAAACTCATAACCAAAACTGCATACCCCCAATCCTCTGCCAATTAAGCTTCTGCCTTGCGAACGGCATCATATACGATCTTAAGCGGTATTCCTTTCGACTTCGCAATTCTTTTGCACTCTTCATACTCAGGCGCCCACTGGACGACTTCCCCGCCGTAAATGCCTTTCTTCACCGTTACCGGTCCCCATTCCGTCTGTGCGGTTACGAAAACGCGCTCCAGGCGATGTACAGTCAACGGGTAATAACGGATGCCCAGTGTCGTTGTTTCTCGAAACAGGATGTTTTTCATTTCGTCGATTTTGCGATTGGAGCAAAGCAGCTGCAGCAGCGTGCCTGGCCTGTTCTTCTTCATGAAGATCGGCGTGTAATAAACATCGTTGGCTCCTTCTTCAAAAAGCAGCTCCATCACGTAGCCAAGCCACTCGCCCTGCATGTCGTCCAAGTTCACTTCCATCTTTACCATCTCGTTATCCATATGCTCGTTCGGCGGCGGCAATGGCTTACCCATCGGGAATGCTCCTCCTCCACTTTCGTAATTTCGACTATTGGCCGATCATGACTCGCAGAACGTTAGGCTGTTCTTGGAAATTCTTCGTTCCGGCCCCGTAACCGACGGCCTCGACGCTCAGCGAGGGCAGCGGACCGAAGCTTTCCGCGAGAACCGCGGCAATCGCCGCGCCCGTCGGCGTCGTTAGCTCGGTTCTAATCATTGACTGTTCAATCGGTATTCCTTTGAGCATCTCTAGCGTAGCCGGCGCAGGCACGGGATAGATGCCGTGATCGATTCGGATCTTGCCAATGCCGACCGGAATGGCGGAGCAGACGACCTTCGTAATTTGCAATTGATGGATCAAGATGGCTGCCCCGACGATATCCACGATCGAGTCGACGGCACCAACCTCGTGAAAATGAACGTACTCTAACGGAATGCCATGGATTTTGCCTTCGGCTTCCCCGATTTTCCGGAAAATCGCAAAAGCGGTTTGCTTGACCTTATCGTCCAAAGCCGAATCCTCGATTAAGCGAACGATGTCCTTATACGCCCGATGCTCATGATGGTGATGATGATGAACGTGGTCCGAATGATGGTCATGCGTGTGAGGATGTACGTGTCCGTGGTCATGGTCATGGTTGTGATCGTGGCTATGATCATGTTCGTGAGTATGGGAATGGTCGTGGCTATGAACATGTTCGTGAGTATGCTCATGTACATGTGCATCCTTGTCTGCCTGATGCTGGAGCACCACATCGAATTTCACGGCCGTAATGCCGTTTTTGTTGACATTCTCCCGCGTAAGCTCATACTCGTCGTGGATATGAAGCTTATTCAGTTCCTCCCGAAGCAAGCGAAGGTCGCCGCCCGCGTCGAGCAGCGCTCCGATGAACATATCCCCGCTTATGCCGGAGAAACAATCGATATATAACGTTTTCACTGCTTGTTCTCTCCTTTATGAATAAGTTGATGGATAAGCGCTGCATTATATCCCCCTCCGAAGCCGTTATCGATGTTGACGACGCTAATGCCCGAAGCGCATGAATTAAGCATCGTCAATAACGCCGACAGCCCGCCAAAGTTAGCCCCGTAGCCTACGCTTGTCGGAACGGCAATAACCGGATGAGACACTAATCCGCCTACCACGCTGGCAAGCGCCCCTTCCATTCCTGCTACGACGACGGAAACCGTCGCTTGCTGAATTTCCTCGGCATGGTGCAGCAGTCGATGAATGCCGGCAACGCCGACGTCGTAAATACGATGAACGTTGCTGCCAAGCACCTCGGCGGTAACCGCCGCCTCTTCCGCGACGCTAATATCGGATGTCCCTGCCGCGATGACGGCAATGTATCCTTCGCGCTTGCTGCTAGATGGTTCGGAGCTCTTCCAATAGAGAAGCCGCGAAGTGCTGTCATAGACATAATCGGGGCAAACGTTCAGAATCGCGACGGCTTTCTCCTCTGTAATCCGAGTAATAAGGACTGCATTGTTTTGCGATTGCAGCGCTGTTGCGATGCCTATAATCTGTTCCACCGTTTTGTTCTCGCCGAACACGATCTCGGGGAACCCTTGCCGTTTTTTTCTGTGATGGTCGACCTTCGCGAAGCCGAGATTCTCGAACGGAGCCAATTGCTTAGAAGCGTCCTCGATGCTCATGCTTCCGTCCTGTACCTGCTTTAAAATGTTTTCCAGCACGCTGTTCACCTCTTAGCGTTATGAGTAGCCTAGAATAAAGGCGCAAGTCGGGCTGCGAGCTCCTCGTAACGCCCGTAGATCTCTTTGTATTTCCTGCTGTTCTCGGGATTGGGAAGAACGGCATCGCCCATCGGTATATTGCTTTTAATATCCTCGAAGCTCTTCTCTTCCCCGATCGCGATCAATGCCGTCCAAGCTGCTCCCCACGCTGCGGCGTGATGGTTTCCTGAGACGCAAATCGCCGTATCGAATACGTCCGCCATCATCTGTAGCCAGATCGGCGATCTCGCCAATCCTCCGCTCGCGTAGATTTGCTTCGGAGGTCCGGCCAGCTTCTCCAGCGCACGCCCGATTTGATAGAGGTTGAACGTAATGCCTTCCAAGACGGCCCTTACATAATGAGCTTTCGCATGCGTCATCGTCATGCCGAAGAAGTTGCCTCTCGCCCTTTGATTCCAAAGCGGTGCCCGTTCGCCGTTAATGTAAGGCAAGAACAGCAGCCCCTCCGCTCCCGGAGGACATTGGTCCGCCTCGGCAAGAAAGCTCTCATAGCTTCCGGGATCGTTCAACAATTGCTTCAGCCACTGCAGAGCGATGCCTCCGTTATTCGTCGGCCCGCCAATAATATAGGAATCATTCGTGAACGAATAACAGAACGTCTCGCCGTTCGGACTGACCTTCGCTTCGCGGGTGACTTGCCGGATCGCTCCGCTCGTTCCGACCGATACAGCCACCTCCCCGGCCAAGAGAGCGCCCGTTCCCAGATTGGACAACTGGCCGTCGGCGGCTCCGATGGCGAAGGGAGTCGATGGCGACAGCCCCATTTGCTCAGCCAGATCGGCCTTTAATTCTCCCAATAAAGCCGTCGGCGGCACGATCTCGGACAGCTGATCCGCACGTATGCCTGCGAGCTCCAGCAATTCCTCATCCCATCTCAATGCGAAAGGATCGAACAAGCCGGTCGCCGACGCCATCGAATAATCGATTACGCGTTTGCCGAACCAGCGATAAATAACATATTCCTTGATTGACATGAAGAAAGAAGCTTGACGGTACGCCTCGCTCTGTTCCTCCTTCATCCATAGCAGCTTCATGAAAGGCGTCATCGGATGGATCGGCGTGCCGCTCTTCGCATACAGACGGCTTCGTTCCTCCCCCGTCATCCGATCGGCTTGCTCCGTCCCTCGGCCGTCCGCCCAAATGAATGCAGCCGATAGCGGCTGGCCTTGATCGTTCACGGGCACTAGCGAGTGCATGGCGGCCGAGAAGCCGATTGCGATAAGCTGTTCCTTGCTAATCGCCGCCTTGCCGACAGCTTCGCTTACGGCTTGAACCGCCAATCGTTCAATCTCGGCGGCATCCTGCTGCACCCAGCCCTGCTGCGGGTATTCAGAAGCAATCATTCGCTCCGCTTCGGCGACGAGATTGCCGATTCGGTCGAACAGGCATGCTTTCACGCTCGTCGTTCCGATATCGAGTCCCATAACATAAGTAGTCATGCGTTTACCTTCCTTTATTTACAGATCGAGTATGGATTCGGCTTACAGGTTCAGTGATTTGTTCATGCTCCCGCTCCGATAGCCAAGCAGATCCAAAGTAACGAATTTATAGCCAAAAGCCTGCAAACGCTCGACGATCGCCTCGTGATGGGACATAACCGCTGCCATATCGCCAGGTTCTACTTCAATCCGGGCAATTTCATCGTGCGTCCTCACTCGGACCTGACGAATATGAAGCGATTTCAAATACGCTTCGGCCCGCTCCACCTTTTGCAGCTTCTCGTTCGTAATCGTCTCGCCATAAGCGATCCGCGATGATAAGCAGGCGAAAGAAGGCTTATCCCATGTCGGCAGCCCGAACTCGCTAGACAGTTCCCGAATCTCCTGCTTGAATAAGCCGGCTTCCAGCAACGGTCCTCGAATGCCTCTTTCCTTGGCGGCCTGCATGCCCGGGCGGTGCTCGTTCATATCGTCGGCAATGACGCCGTAGACGATATTGGCGAAGCCCCTCTCCTCGAGCAAAGGAAGCAAATGATCGAACAGACTGCTTTTACAGAAGTAACAGCGGTTTTTGTTATTTTCCGCATATCCGGGTATAGCCAGCTCGGAGGTTGATATAATCTCGTGACGGACTCCAATAAGATCCGCCAGCTGCTCTGCTTCCTTCAGCTCGCTTGTCGGATACGTCTCGGAATCGGCCGTTACGGCAAGAACATGCTGCGCTCCCAACGTTTCCACGGCAGCCTTCAGCAGGAACGTGCTGTCGACGCCGCCCGAGAAAGCAACGACGACAGATCGCATCTCGCGCAGGATCTCCTGCAGGGCAGCATACTTATCCTTCATCACTACACAGTCTCCTCTCTAAATCGTCATGCTGCCGAAGCCGCCGTCCACGCGCACGAGCGTGCCGGTTACGAAGCCGGAAGCTTTGTCGGACGCGAGCCAAACCGTGGCTCCTTGCAGCTCCTCCGGCGTTCCGAACCGGTTCATCGGCGTGTGCCTCATAATGGAGGCGACGCGTTCCTCGCTTAATATTTTCCGGTTCTGCTCCGCCGGGAAAAATCCGGGTATGATGGCGTTCACGCGTATCCCCTGCTCCGCGAATTCGCGCGCAAGAAACTGAGTAACGCTGTTCAAGCCTGCTTTGGACACGGAATAAGTAAATACTTTGGATAATGGCGTTGTCGACGATACCGACGAGATATTAATGATGCTGCCTCTCCGTCCTTGCTCAATCATCCGCTTGGCGAAAATTTGGCAAGTGAGGACGATGCCCTTCAGGTTCACGTCCATTATGTCGTCCCACTCCTCCATTTCCAGTTCAAAAAACGGAGTCGGACTGTTCTTGCCCGGCGCGTTCACCAAAATATCGCAGCCTCCCGACCATGCTTCGATCTCGGCGGACAATTGGCGAAGCGATTCCTTGGAACCGACATCGGCTTGAAAAGCTTGTGCGTTTCCTCCGTCGGCGACGATTCCATCCGCTACCGATTTCGCTTTGTCATAGTTCCGTCCAACGATGGCGACATTCGCCCCATGAGCGGCCAGGCCTTCCGCCATCGATGAGCCAAGCACGCCGTTTCCTCCCACCACGACCGCCGTTTTGCCTGCCAAATCAAACAAATTAACCATTTCCGATCTCCCCCGCTATCCTTAGAATAAGTTGCCTTCGCTATCGAAAGGCATTTCGTATAAATCCTGAATGATTTCCATCTTGGGATGAAGCCGCACGTCTTCCAGAAGCGCTTCCGATACTTCGATCACGCCAAGCTCCAGAGTGTTTTTGATGCGTACCATTCTGACTTGTTCAAAATGCAAAATATTGCAGGTTTTGATGGACGCCTGAATCGTCTCCCTGTCATTCGGCAATGTCGTTGCAATCTTCGTCGGCGCGACGACGGTGGACGTCAAGCCGTTCGCATACGTTTTCTCGCGGTCCATTTTGTCCACTAGCCGTTGCGTCGTGAAATCGGCCGTTCCAACGCCGTTGACATTACCTTCGCTTTGATGGGTCACATCCAGTACCGCCATTTTGTTCACGTCAGGTCCGCCATGCGCATACGGCGTCGGATACCGTCCGGTAATGTTCGGGTCCATGCCGTCCCCGCTAATGTTTTTGCCGATCTGATCGATAATGAGTACATCCAACTGGTCAAAATACAGCTTAGGCAGCAGCGCCTTGGCCCGAACAAGCAACGCTGGCTCGTCATCCACAATTTCCTCGGGCGTCATCGTCTCGATAAGCGCCACTTTATCGAACGCATTCTCTACCGAGGCAACGCCGAACAACAGCGGTTTATGCGCCATAATCATCTTCGCCATTGCCGGTACGTTCTCGGCCATATATTTAAATCCGAGCTGATGGCAAGCTTCCGCTCCCTTTTGCTTGCCAAGCCCAATGCTGATCATCTTCATCATGCCGCTCTCAACCTCGCCTCGGAACGCGGTATGAGGCTTGATTCGGTTAATGACGACCATTCCGTCTGCGGCAGCGGCGTATTGATCGACATATACGGGCAATCCATTAGGCAGCTCGCCAATCTTTACGACCTCCATCGAGGATCTGATCTCGCAGCCTACCGTCTCCTTTGTAATACCAAGATGCGCCAGCACCTCGCGCTGCCCCTCCGCCGTCGCTCCGCCATGGCTGCCCATGCTAGGCACGATAAAAGGCTGCGCCCCGGCGTCTTGCAGGAACTTTACGGTAACGGCCGTTATCTCCACAAGCCTGTCGAGACCTCTGCTTCCGACTGCAATCGCGATTTCCATGCCTGGCTTTACTTTTCCGGCGATAGCCTCGCGCTGCAGCTTTGGCAGCAGCTCCGCTGCCAAATCATCGATTCTGGTCTCGTCAAAATTCACCTTAACCTTCGCCATCTTCGGAATCGGAATATCTTTTACAAGCTCCTGAAGAATTCCCATTGCTAACACTCGCTCCTTTTCAGATCGTCTTCCTACGATTCATTTTCCCGATATTGACGACTGTCCTTTGTAGCCTCATAATTAGTTTGTTTAGTAAACGAATTAATTATGGTATAAATGTATCAAGGCTCTAAATGGTTGTCAATTGTATCTTTTGCCTTTAGTCGTAGGTATTTCACGCGCCATGCTATAATAGAGGATAGCTTTTCTACTCGTTCGGATTTGGAGGATTACGTATTGATGGTTACAGGCGATGCATCCTATATCAAAAAAATGAACCGCTCCTTGATTATGAAACATATTTTGCAAGAGGGAATGATCTCCCGCGCCGATCTGTCCAAAGCAATCGCCTTAACGCGGGCAACCATATCGGCCCAGGTGTCCGATCTGCTGGATGAAGAGCTGGTCATAGAGACAAATATGGAGTACAACCTTGTCGGACGCAAACCCATCATGCTCTCCATCCATGCGGAGGCCGGATATGCGCTTGGCATCGATCTGGAGTTCGGACGGGTCACGTTCGCGGTAGCCAATCTTCAAGGCGCTATCGTCGCAACGGATACGATCCCGCTTGAAACAACTAAGTATGAGGATATACTGACTCTGCTCCTAACGTCGATTCAAACCTACCAAGAACGGTATGCAGCCTGCAGGTATGGCATTGTCGGAATCGTTATCGGCATCCACGGTCTCGTATCGACCGAAGAGGTCATTCATTACATTCCTTCGTACGATTGGCATCAAGTAACGCTAAAGACCGACCTGGAGAAGACGCTTGGGGCCCGGGTGCATGTGGAAAACAACGCTAATCTTAGCGCATTCGCGGAGCGTACCTTTTTCCATCACGAAACTGATAATTTGCTATGCGTTACCCTATACTCCGGCATCGGCCTGGGCATGATGTTTAACCATTCTTTTTTCCGCGGACAAGACGGTTTCGCCGGCGAGATCGGACATATGATCGTCGTTCCTGACGGTCACCCCTGCACTTGCGGCAATAAGGGCTGCTGGGAGAAATATGCCTCCGAAGCGAGCGTTTTTCAACAGGTGAGCGCGGTTAAACAAGGGGCCTCTGTTACGTATGAACAAATTCATTGTTGGCTCCGCGAAGGGGATTCCGAGGTTTATCGAATCATGCATTCTTACTTTTACTACTTGTCTATCGGGCTCAATAATATTATCAACATCTACAATCCCGAGGTCATCGTGCTAGACAGCGAGCTTCTGCGCCTCTCCCCCGACTCCTTGGACAAGATCCGTATGCAAATGCATTCCCGAATCAGCCATTACCGCGAAATAAAAATATCCGCAATAGGCAAGCAGTCTTGCGTATTAGGCGCATGTGCCCTCGCGATCCAAAAGTTTCTTCAAGTCTCCACTCTGAATTTACGTCGAGATTAGTATATTGAAGTGGAGACAAATAAAAGAAGGCGCCTTAGGGCGCCTTCTTCTATTTGCTCGAGCCTATGTCTACAGCTCAGTCAACTGCCGCTTTTGGCTGTCCTCGCAATGATTAGCTACAGTGTACTTGAGGCTTTCTTCAGAAGCTCTGACAGCAGGACAATATCTGGCGTGTCGCCTTCCCGTAATTTAATCCACTTCCGTTCGGATGGCCCTTCGAATCCTTTCGGAAAGTCTATGCCGTTTGCATTCATAATCATGAACGCAATGGCGTCCTTCGAAGGCGAAATAACCGCTGCATAATGTCCGTTTTTTAGAAAATGCGGCTTCTTATACTGAATGCGTTCTTCGGCTTCCGAAACCGTCTTATGAATCATGTCGCGCAGGGTCGAACTGATCCCTCCTTGCCATTTTGGCAGATTTTCGATGTAGGCTGTAACTTCCTGATTCACTTTGTATTCCCCTCCTATTTGGAACGTTCATTTCTTATGAATTATATAACACTTCAAGAATATTCCAGTCAAGGGATATTAGTAGTATTTCCTGTTTATGCCAATTCAACTTGAACATCAACAAGATCAAAGCTCTCATAGAAAAGACGCCACCTCTACAAGGTGGCGCCATACTTTTTCTTCTTCGCCTTGCTTATATCGTATACGCATTCTTCATTGTCAGTAAACTCTTTACGGCGACCTCCCGCGGGTTCATTCCGCCGTAGTCTTCCATAAATAGCTCAAGCGATAAGTAACCCCTATACCCAACATCAATTAGATTGGTTGCGAACTCTCTACTTGGCGCAATGCCTTCGCCCGGAAATACACGCTCTGCATCCGTGATTGCTTCCTTGCCGGGAAACCCAGGATAATCGTTAACATGAAAAATACCGATCTGCGTCCCATTCAAACGTTTCATAGCGGATATATCGCTGCCGCCCGTATACATGTGGAAGGGATCGAGCAAAATCTTTGCATCCGGAACACCGCTTTCAAGCGCAACGCAGAGTGCCTCATCTAGAACAGACAATTTGTTCGCCCTGCCCCAAAACTCCAGATAGGGCTCGACGCCATATGAACGACCCAATGATACGAGCCGCGCGAAGTTGTCCGCCATTTCCTTTATCGATATGTGTTCAACATCACCGAAAGGCGGAGCAGCTACAGCCTGACAGCCTAACTCGGAAAGCATGGCGATCTCTCTCTCCGCCTGGGAGAAACCTGCTTCTCTTATATGCAGGTTAGCATCGCTCCACTTGAAAAAAGCGATTGCATTCACGAAGGCGATCCCTGATTCTTCGAGACACGACTTTATTTCAACTGGAGTGCCTCCATTTTGCAAATAAGCTTCAATATCTTTCACCCAAAGTTCAATACCTTCAAAACCCGCTCCGGCAGCTATTCGAATTTGCTCAAGCACGTTCAGCTGAAATGGGAATAAGGTGGATGCATTTAAAGCTGTTTTGAACGGAAACAAATGAATCATCCTCTCCATCACAAGCGTGTACGGCTGCATGCAGCAGCCGCTCTTCATTCGTATGCTTTACAAGGTTACTGGCAGCGTCTTGCCTTCTGTATGGCTTTGCAGAGCCAGTTCGATTAAACGAATATTCGTACGCGCTTCTTCCGGTTTAACCGCAAGCTCTGCTCCATTTGTCAAATGATCGTAAATGTTCTGGTAATAGGAATGATAACATCCTGGCAAGGTTTCGACCAGACCATTAAAATGCAAGCCGAAGGCCGACGTATTCAACCTCCCCCAGCACGATTCGGGTTCCTTCCCCCAATCGGATGCGGTAGCCGGCATCGCTCCGTTAATCAACGCAGATTCCTGCGGATCAGTGCCGTATTTGACGAAAGTTCCATTCTTACCGAACACGAGATACCGGGGGCCTTGCTCCCGAATGAATCGCGAAGATTTCAAATTCACTTTTAAGCCGCTCGCGTATCCGAGAGTTACATCGAAATAATCATGCGCCAAGGCGCCTTCCCGCTGGACTCGGACATCCGCCCCAATCGTGTCGGGAACGCCGAACAGGCAGAGTGCCTGGTCGATGAAATGCGCTCCCAAATCATAGAATACCCCTGCTCCTTGTCCAGCGGTCTCGCGCCAATTACCTGGATTCATGACAGGATCAAACCCATCCCAATGAAATTCGCATTCCATGATCTGTCCTAATAATCCTTGCCGCAGCAGTTTTTGGATCGTTAGAAAATCCCCATCCCATCTGCGGTTGTGGAAAATGCTCAGCATCTTGCCTTTCCTCCCGGCAAGCGCGATCAGCTCGTCAGCCTCCTCCGCAGTTGGCACAAAGGGCTTCTCGACAACAACGTGTTTACCAGCCAGAAGAGCGTCTCGGACAAATTCGAAGTGATTCGTGCTCGGCGTGGCAACTACAATAATATCAATCGAATCGTCCCCATATAATTCGCTGACCTGATCCGTAACCTCTACCCATGGATACCGTTCCTTCGATAGGGAAGTTCTGCGCTCGAGCACCTTAGCAAGCTTCAGACCAGGTACAGAACGAATGACCGGCGCATGGAATGTTCTGCCGGCGAAGCCGTAACCGAGCAGCCCGACCCGCAGTTCCTTTGTCATGGCTGAAGGACTCCCATCTTCTGCAGATTGTCGTAGCTGGTGGCAATACAGTCAAACGGCGATCTCCGACAGCTGTCCTGTTCGACGATCAACCACTCTGTGCCTACCTCAGAAGCAGCAGCTATAATTTCTTCCATTGGAAGAATTCCTTCCCCCACTTCCGCGAACCATTGCTCTTCGCCGGGTTCCATATCCTTTACATGAAGGAGAGGACATCGTCTATCGAGCTTTCTCAAATAGGCGACAGGATCTACCCCTGCCTTCTTCACCCAATATACATCCAGTTCCACGCCGACCAGCTTCGGATCTGTTGCTTCCAGCAGCAAATCCAAGGCGTATTCGCCATCAAAACGCAAAAATTCCCAGTCGTGGTTATGATAGAGGAATCGGATGCCATGATCCAAGCAGCTTTGACCAATCTGATTTAATTGTCGAGCTATCTCCATCACTTCCTCTCTCGAGCCGAAGCGATAATAAGAAAGTACGATATACCGGCTGCCTAACCCTTTCACAAAATCAATCAATTCCTCCAGGCTGTTCGTCAATTGCTCCAGGTTCGCGTGGCAGCTTAATGCATGAAGACCGATCCTGTCAAAATGCTTCTTCATGTCCGCAGAAGAAACGCCTTCAGGCGGCATGCCGACTTCAGCGGCTTCGTATCCAATCTCGGCGACTTTCGTAAATGAACCAAAATAATCCTCGTTTAGCTGCTCTCTGATCGTCCAAGTTTGTAGAGCTATGTGAAAACGCATCCTCTCACTTCCTTCTCATTTGATGTGATTCCAGAATCAGTCATTCAGCAAATTGTATTTTAACCCCATCGGCAGTGCCGCTGGCCGCTCGCACTGGGCAATAATCGGGATATGCCTATCCGTTAGAGATGATTCAATGATGCCAAGCTTAATATCTAGAACATGACGGGCCAATTCGCCACTCGCTCTGTGGGGTCTGCCTGATTGAATCGCATGAGCCATATCCGCCAGTCCTAGGCCGCGGCTGTTGTCGGCGAATCCATGCGAATACGGAATTTCCCTGATTTCTCCATTTGGTTGTAAAAGGCGTATCGCGCCATCAAAGTTATTCGGATCCGGAACGTACAGAACGCCTTCCGTACCATATATCTCAAGTCTTGGCGTGTAACCGAAGCTCTCCTTGGCAGCCTGCATCGTTGCTATCGCTCCACTCTCGAATTGGAGCGTGGAGGTCGTATTCATCGGCGCTTCAACGGGAACCGTCGTCCCGTAATGCGGCGACCTCGGATTCGTAACCACAAGCTCCTTGCGGACATTCGTTGCGAAGCCGGAAACTTTGGCGACAGGTCCGAGGAGAGCTACCATCGCTGTGAAATAATAAGGTGTCATGTCAAATAAAGGATCCCAGCCCAGCCTCATCAGCGCCGGAAGATTGGGGTGATTGCCGTCCCACACATGTCCCATCATAATTAAGCCGCTAGCGGCATAAGGCGTTCCGATCCAGCCGTCATCGATGATTTTCCGACAAGTCTGCAATCCGCCGCCTAGGAAGGTGTCAGGCGCCGAACCTACGCGCAAACCGTTCGCTTTAGCGGTCGACAGGACAAGATCGGCATCTTCCCTCGTTAAAGCGAACGGTTTCTCTGCATAGACATGCTTGCCTGCACCGAGAATCTTCAAATTCACCTCGGTATGCGCATGCGGTGCGGTTAGATTAAGAACGATCTCGATCTCGGGATCGGCTAGCAGCTCATCGACCGTGTATACCTTTTTTATACCGAACTCCTCTGCCCGCCGACTTGCGAGTTCGGGCACAAGATCGGCAACTGCCGTCATCTCGAGGACATCGAACCTTTTCGTGCAATTCTCCAAATAAATGCCGCTGATCATGCCGCAGCCGATGAGCCCTACTTTTACTTTCCGCATTATCTTCATCCCCATCTGATTATTCCTTCACGCTGCCGAGCACTATCCCCTTGATGAAAAACCGCTGTAGGAAAGGATAGATCAGCAGGATAGGCAGCGCTCCCAAAAAAATCTGCGCCGCTTTGAAGGTACGATTATTGATCTCTGACAGCATATCCAGATCCTGCGATGCGATATCGCTTAGATCTTGCTGAACCACGATTGTCTGCAAATAGCTTTGAAGCGGATAATGCTCAGGCCTGTTCATGAATATCAAACCGTCAAACCATGAGTTCCAATGATTGACGGTTGCAAACAACATAATGGTGGCCAATGCCGGCATCGACAAGGGCACGAAGATTTTCCACAGAGTAGCCCACTGTCCCGCTCCGTCGATGAAAGCCGCCTCTTCAAGCTCTTTCGGCAGGCTTCTAAAGAAGTTCAATAGCAAAATAATATTAAAAACAGGCACCGCGCTCGGGAGAACCAGCGCCCAGATCGTATCCATGATCCCGGTATACTTGACGGTCATGTAGATCGGAATCAGACCGCCGTTGAACAAGATGGTCACGACAAACAACCAAGCGTACAGCGTTCGATATGGAAAGGAACGAACTTCCTTCGAGAGAGGGTATGCCACGAGAATCGTCAGCAGCATATTGACGATAACCCCAATGCCTACGCGCTTCAATGTCACCTGGATCGAAGCAAGAAATTCGCCTCTGCTGAGCACATATTCATAAGATGCCGTTGTGAAACCGACAGGCCACAAGTTGACTAAACCGCCAGCGGCCGCTTCACTTGAACTGAAGGAGACAGCCAGCACATGGATCAGGGGAAATAAGCACAGCAAGGAAATCAAAATCAAGAATACATAATTAAAAGCGGTAAAGGCTGATCGGCCTAAAGATCGTTGTTCTACCACCGTCCTTCACTCCTTTCTCTAAAAAATGCGATAGTTAGCTAACCGATAGGCAAGAAAATAAGAAATGAGAATAAAGCTGAGAGAAACGATTGATTTGAATAAGCCTACGGCAGTAGCTACTGAATACTGCGCGTCAACGAGGCCGATCCGATAGACGAACGTATCGATAATGTCACCTGACTCATAGACTTGCGGACTATAAAGATTGAATACCTGGTCAAAGCCGGCATTCAGCACGTTACCTAGACTTAATACCGAGAGCAATACGATAATCGGCGTGATGCCTGGAAGAGTCACATGCCAAGTCTGCTTCCATCGACCGGCGCCGTCCACGATTGCCGCCTCATAAAGGGATGGGTTAATGCCGGTGAGAGCAGCCAAATATACGATTGTGTTGTAGCCGAATTCCTTCCATACATCCGTGGAAACCAGAACGAACCGGAACCAGCTGTTGTCTCCAAGGAAAAAAACAGGATCAAACCCCAGCATCGATATAAACTGATTTACGATACCAGTAGATGGTGATAGCACATCGATTAGAATACCGCCTAGCAGAATCCATGAGAGGAAATGCGGTAAGTAGATAAGCGTTTGAAAGCTTCTCTTGAACGCTTCCTTCCGAATTTCATTAAGAAGAAGCGCAATCGTGACCGGCACCACTAGGTTGCTTACGATTTTCATAAAAGAAATGATGATCGTGTTATTGAGCACTCTGTACGAATCCGGCATTGCCATCACATATCGAAAGTTGTCCCAGCCGATCCACTCCGATCCGCCGATTCCGCGGGCTGGAATGAACTTCTGAAAAGCGATCATGATGCCGAGCATCGGACCATAGCTATAAATGATGATAAGAATCAGCGCAGGAAGAATCATTAGATGCAGAGGCAACTGCGGCACCCGATTTTTTCCCCAAAGCGCTTTTTTCCCCTTCAGAGGCATGTTGTTATTTCCATTTATCACCCGTTCACTCACTTAAAGCCTCCTCCTTACCTTGCTGAGATATTTCCTGGACGAACAGCGGGAAAGGTCAGGCGGATGCCCAGCTCCTTTCCCGTCTGATTTCCGCCCACGAATTACTTCGTCTTAGACCACTCGTTCACTTCCTGGGTCATGGCATCTCCGCCAAGATTCTTCCAATCGCTTACGAATTTGTCGAAATTGTCGATGGAGCCGTCTATGATGATCTTCGTAAATACTTCCAGTTCCATCTTCTTAAGCGTTTCGCTCCGCTCTGACATCGTTGGCGTGTTGATGCCGTAAAATTCACTAGGCTTCATAAGATCGCCATGGACATACTGCGCTATAACTTCAAAGGAACCCTTCGGACCGAATACTTTATCGTAACCCCAAGCATTCGCATCGCCCGTCCCCTCTGCCATCGCAAGACTGTTTTTATAGGCATCCATCTCCTCCGGATTGAGCCCGGCCGGATCCTTTTTCTCCAAAGCACTGACAATCCGTTCATGAATGCCGAGATTTTTGTTAGGAGGGCCCACAGGGAAGGGGAAGTACGGCCATACTTCAATGCCATCCACCTTGGAATGTTTCTCCCAATCTTCCGTCGGCGTGTCCGGACCGAATTGCAGCTCGGCAAACAAGTTGACCATCTTGAACAGCGCTTCCGGGTTCTTCGCATCTTTGCTAACCGCATAATAGGAACCTACGGCAAGACCAGGAACCTGTGGATTCGCTGCTTTGCCATCCACAGATGCCAGCGGATAAGCTTGCCAATCAGCATTCGGATCATTCGCGCGATTATCCTTAAGAGAAGAAAGCGACAGCCACATCGGACCATACGTCATCCCAAGTTTCCCTGAGACCGCCAGCTCGCCTTCCTTCGCTTCGTCCTTGACTCCGAATTCTTTATCAATCTGACCGTTCTTGTACATCTCATGAAGCGCGGCAAGCGCTGTCTTCATCTCCGGTTGTACGCTGCCGAACACAAGCGTTCCGTCAGATGCCTTAACCCACTGCTGCGGGTATGCGTGATAGCTGTTAAAGAAACCTTCCAAAGAGCCAAAAGCTCCGTATAAATTTTTCATAAGCGCAAGTCCGTACGTATCGTTTTTGCCGTTACCGTCCGGATCGTTCTTCGTAAATGCTTCCGAGATAGCCAGAATGTCAGCCGCCGATTTGGGCTCAGGAATACTAAGCTTATCGAGCCAATCCTTGCGGATCCATACAACCGGCGCCGCATCGATCGTGGAGCCCGGACTTGGAAAGGCCATAAGCTTGCCATCAAACGTTCCTGAGGCGATTGCGTTCGTTGCATCATCCATGAAGCCCTTCAACAGCGGAGATGTATGCTTGTCGTATAATGACGTCAAGTCCATCAGTTCTCCTGCTTCCACCAATTGCTTCAATTGCGTTGCATTGACTGCGAAGATATCCGGCAGATCGCCCGACGCGATCGTGACGTTCATCTTCTCGTTTCCTTGGTCGGTCTTCACGATCCAATTGTTTTTGAGCTTGATGCCAAGTCTTTCCTCAAGCGTGCGCGTCCATTGGTTGTTCTCTAAGTCTTCGCCCTCGGCGAACTTCAAATCGCCGATGACGCGCACGGTCGAAATCTCAACGGCTGGATCGTATTTACCCAAGTAAGGGTCGGTATCGGCCGTCTCTCCCGCGTTCGCCGCTTTGTTGCTCTCAGCGGGCGTATTAGCTCCTTTGTTAGAATTGTTCTCGGTATTGCCGCAAGCGGCAACAGCCAAGCTCAGACATACTAACGCAATAGCCAGTGATGTTCTTCTCTTTTGGAACATGATTTTGTCCTCCCTTTTGTCCAATTCCTTGGTACGTCTTTAGTATAGATTGCTTATAAATGGCCGTATATTTCACTTCCTTTGGAATCCTTCTCTTCTGTTTGTGAACTAGTCCTTCGAGTCTTTGTTCTAGCCGATCGTGAATGGATTTCATACAGGCTAATATGGCTAAATTGGCGAAAACGAGCCAACGACATTGGAATATCCTGTTTTACACACAAAGGACCTCAACACTTCCGCTGCAAAGCGGGGGCTGAGGTCCTTCTCTTGGGACAGTACTAACCTATGGTGTTGATTCAAACCAATCATTCACTTCCCTTGTGATTTGTTCGCCGCCAATCTGCTTCCAGTCCGCCACGAACTTGTCAAAGTCACTAATCGGATTGCCCATTATAACCTTTGTAACCATTTCTATCTCCATCTTTCTCAAGGTCTCTAGCTTCTCCGACATCGTCGGCGTGGCAATACCATAGAACTCCCCTGGCTTCAGCAGCTTCCGTTCTAGGTAATGGTTAATAACGGCCTGGGACCCTCCACGCCCGAACACTTTGTCGTAAGCCCAATCATCTACCGTATAGTTGCCGGATTCCACTGCTATGCTTCTCTTGTAAGCATCGGCTTCCTCCGGATTCAATAATGACGGATCACCGCTTTCCAAAGCGGCAACGACGTTCTCATGGACGCTTACGTTCTTGTCTACTGGACCTACCGGGAAGGGAAAATAACGCCAGATCTCAATGCCGTTCATTTTGGAATGTTTCTGCCAGTCCGCAGTCGAAGTCTCGGAACCGAATTGCAATTCCGCGAATAAGTTTATCATCTTGAAGAGCGCTTCCGGATGTTCGGCATCCTTGTTGACCGCATAGAAGAACCGGTCTACGCCGCTACCAGGGATTTGAACCCTTGCAGGGTCGTTATCCGCCGATACAATCGGGTATGCATGCCAATCAGCAGCCCCCGAATCGTCATTTTTCCTGTCTTTAAGGTAATTGCTGAGCGGGACCCAATGGGCTCCGTAGGTGATGCCGATTCGCCCTGTGCTGGTCATTATCCCTTCCTGCACCTCATCTTTTACGGCAAATTCAGGGTCGAGCTGTCCGCTCCGGTACAACTCTTGGAGCTTGGTCAACGCCGCTTTCATTTCCGGTTGGATGCTCCCGAACACAAGCCGTCCGGATATATCCCGAATCCATTGCTGGGGATAAGCATGATAGCCGTTGAAAAAACCTTCAAGCGTGCCGAAGTACCCGTTGCTGAAGGCGGATCCATACAGGTTCATCGTTACGGCAAGCCCGTATGTATCCGATATGCCGTTGCCGTCGGGATCCTTGTTCGTAAATGCTTCCGATATCCGAAGCAGGTCATCCATCGACTCCGGCTCAGGCAATTGAAGCTTAGTTAACCAATCCTTGCGAATCCATAGGATCGATGACCCGTCGATCGTGGATACAGGCCTCGGCACGCCGAGCAGACGTCCGCCAATTACCGCTGATGCCTTATCATTCATGGCTTTGTCTACCATTTCCTTTACTTGCGGCGAAGCATATTGCTCGTACAGTTCGGTCAAGTCCATCAATTGGTCTGAATCTGCCAGCTGTTTCAGTTGGGTGGCGGTGACGGGAAAAAAATCCGGCAATTCACCGGTTGCGATACTTACATTCATTTTCTGCTCGCCTGGTCCACCTGGCAAGTCACCCTTTACAATCCACTGATTGCGTACTCGAATGCCCAGCTTCTCCATTAACGTTCGCGTCCACTGATTGTTGTCCATATCCTCATCGCCAGCGAATTTGACATTGTCATCAATGATCCTGAACGTGGATATTTCGATCGGGGGATCGTATTTGCCCAGATACGGGTTCAATTCCGTCATCTCGTTCGGACTGCCGGTATTGATGCCGTTATCCCCACTAACTCCAGAACAAGCAGCTAAGCCGAGCTGAATGCTTACAACAGCAATTACCAACATATACCTAGCAAATTCATGGCGCATGACAGCCGGCCTCCTCCCACTGCGTTACGTCCTAGTTAATTCCTATATTCCTGCGGCGTCATACCGACATGCTTCTTGAAGTAACGCGTGAAATAACCCGCCGTTCCATAGCCTACAGCTGCTGCGATTTCATGAATCTTGAGCGGCGAATGGGTCAGCAGCTCCTTCGCCTTGCCTACCCTGAGTTCCGCGATGTAGTCGGAGATATTCATTCCCGTAAATTGCTTATACAAGCTAGATAAGTATGAGGCATTCATATAGGCTTGATCGGCTAATACGTCGAGCGACAGATCCTCGGACAGATGCTCCCTAATATAAGCGTTCAGCTTGCCTATGACGCGATGCGTCCGATCATCGAGCACATTCCGCTTCTGCTCGAACAGCTCCGCAGCCGTTTCCTTGAGCACAAGCACAGCCTGCTCCTTCGTCCTGTGACCAGTCAGATACAGCAGCCTGTCGATTGAATCGGCGGAGACCGGACTCCCGCCAAGCTCTAGCTTGTTAATCTGGCCGAGGAGCAGCGAAACAATGCTGTAGTAGATTTGGGCATAGATGTTGAATATGTTCGGCAGCTTATGAAACAGTTCCGTTACATACTGATTGAACTCTGCTTCGGAATTCGCTTCCAGATATCGTTCCAGTTCAGCTGCATTACGTCTGTACACATCAGAATTCGCACCGGCAGGCTCCTCTTCACAGGACGCAATCAACATCTCCTCCCCGCTGCCTATACCTAGCACCATCGTTTGCCCGATCCTGCTATAAGACGTGCCGATCTCATCCCATGCAGAAGGCTTGCCTGTGCATACCAACGAGATCGTAACCTTCAGAAGCGATCGACAGGTTGCCTGAATGCTCTCCAGCGCGCTTAGCACATAAGCCGTTGTATCCGACCAAAAATCAAGTTCCTCCCCCATACCCTGCTCCGTGTTCGGCTGGAGGAGCCATACGAATTCGGAACCTTCCAATATAATCGTTAATAGCGGTAAGCGCTCCAAATACTCTTCCGCTATATTTTGGATGGCATACAGCAATAGCGCCTGATTGGCGAGGCCGTCTCCCTCCCCCCACCGGTCCACTCGGCCGCCCACAAGCAGTACCTTCTCCTGAAGCGTTAAATGTACGTTAAGCTCCTCGAATTTCCGTTCGCTCAGATTGGAGGATCTGGTTCTCATATCGAGCAAATCCATGAACCATTCCTTACGCAGCACCGGTATGGTCTGGCTCAATTGCTGTCTCGCCTTCAACAGGAATTGGTCACTCTGCTCTTCTTCTTCGAGCATAGCCATTGCCCCTCTGATGCTCTTGACGATAGCCTCGTCGCCTTCCGTTTTCAAAATATAATCCATGCTTCCGCCACGGATCGCTTGCTGGGCATATTGGATATCACCGTGTCCGGTCAAAAAAATCACTTTGCAGCGAGGCCAACGTTTCGATACCCATCGCTGGAGCTCCAGACCGTCCATGCCGGGCATGCGGATATCGCTCAGAACGATGTCCACCTTCGTTCGAATCATCCGGTCAATCGCTCCATCAGCCGAATAAGCCGTGTATAGTTCAAGCTCCAAATCTTCCATCTCCGATAACATCACCTGCAGGCCGTCTACCGTATACGGCTCATCATCGACAATGAGCAGCTTCTTCATGATCGTTCCTCCCCAAGCGGTATAATCAATTCTGCCTTCATGCCGCCTTGCCCGCCTCTGCTGATCCGGAGACCAGCTCGTTCCCCATATCGGATTCGAAGCCGCCTGTGCACGTTCAGTAAGCCAGTATTCTCGATGTCTGCACCAGAGTTCAGCATCGTCTTAAGCATGCCAAGCTTTTCCTCAGTAAGTTCGTCACCGTTGTCTTCTACGGTGATCATTAACTCCTTTGCGCTTAGGACAGTCGTGACCCGAAGCCATGCATTGCGCTTCTTTTGCTCAAGAGCATACTTGTACGCATTCTCGATAATGGGCTGTATGATCAGGCGCGGCACCGGAATTCCAATGGCTTCCGCAGGCATCTCCCCGAACTCTGCTTGAATCCGGTCTGCGAACCGGATCGTCTGAATATCCATATAGGTTTTCGCATGCCTCGCTTCCAGCTCATATGGCACTTCTTCCGCTCCGTCACGCGTAATGTATTGGAAATACTCGCCCAGATGTTTGGAAAGCAGGATTATATTTTCGTTATCCTTGAGCATGGCCATTCGATACAGAAGGAAATAGGTATTGTACAAGAAGTGAGGATTGATCTGAGATTGAAGATGCTTAAGCTCCGAGGTTCGCGCCCTGTATTGCTGCTCGTACACTTCATGGACGAGTACGTCAAGCTGCCGAATCGTCGCATTGAGCTGGTCATATAGATAGCCGAATTCATCCTTGAAGAAATACTTAACGGTAAAGTTGAAATTGCCTTGCTCAAGCTTGCGAAAGGCTTGAATCAACGTCTTTAGCGGCTGATGAATCATCCTATATATGCTGTAAGAGAATACCAATACTAATATGGCGGAAACAACCGACAATATCACGAGCCACTTCCGGTAATCCTGCAGGGGCTTGTCGATATCTTTGGAGGGAACGAACATACTCATAATTAGTCCCATCCGTTCTGAACTCTGTTGGACCACCATATAGGTCTCATTGCCGATCCGTGCGGTTTGCTCCGAATTACCCGAGTTCGTTCCTTTGCTTATCCTATCCATATGAGCTAAGAACAGCTCCCGCTTATTCGCCTCTAATGCGCCGGCAATCGCCCATTCCGTTCCCGTACCCGAGAGCACGGCACCTCCGCCCGTATTCGTAAACCGCCCAAGGGCGGACGTTAGTTCAGAACGAGACACTTGGACAGCCAGAACAAACATGGGCTCGCGTCCCGTATTGACATCAGGATAGGGGATACTGAGGAATATGCGGTTATCAATCAAAATGAACGGCGAACCGTAAAGGTTCTTATTTATCCGTAATGCTTCGAATTCCGCATGGTCAAAGGACGTCACGGCATTGACGTTGGCAGCAACCGTCCGATCGATTGCAGGTATCATCGCTTGGGCGTTTTCCACGAATCGGCTGGATTGCTTCAGCAGATCAAGCCGTTTCTTAAGACGAAGAATCGATTCGGTACGCTCGATATCCGACATGATGGTTGCCGACGTGCTCAGCTTGAGCAAGTCATCGTCATTGACATAATCCTGCATCAGCCGGATCGTGCTTTCAAAGTCCGTGTCCAAAATTTCCATATAGAGGTTCACCCTGGATTTGAGCGAATTCGTTATTTCATCCTTGACATGACCTGTCCCGGTCTCATTCATTTGAAGCCCGATATAATAGATCGGACTCAGAACTAGCAAAAATGTTATGACCAGCTTCGGATAGATTCGCAGCGATTTCAATTTCTTGGCGAGCTCCACGATGAGGCTTCCTCCTAAAGGACTTCATGTTTAGGGCAAATATAACCGGGAACAGCTCTGCCGTACATATCACTTTTTTTGGATTACTTCTCTTTTCTTTGGGGAGTAGGTGGATATACCCAGCTTTAATGTATGCGTTTTCAAATTATAACGTAATTGATATCCTCAGACTTCCATGGATTTGCGATAACTCCTTGGGGTTTGTCCATAATACGCCTTGAATTTCCGATAAAAAAAACCAGGCGTTTCATAACCGATTTCGTAAGCAATCTCGTCTATGCTTTTCCGGGAATGCTTTAACAAATGGACGGCCTGCAGCATACGCTGGGTTTGTACCAAAGATAGGAAGGTTTGCCCCGTCCGTTCCTTCAACATATTCCCTAAGTAATTCGCATTAAATCCAAAGGCATCGGCTAAACCCGTTAATGTGCAATCCCGATAGTTCTGTTCGATATAGCGCAGGATATCTATAATGCTAGCCTTGCCGTTCGTGAGCTGAAGCTCGAAATTTTTATCCGTTCGGTATACTCGCATCAGCTCGGTAAAAATCAAAGGAATATAGTAACCTACCATGTCCATGGACAATTCATCGGTATCAAAATATTCGCACATCATATTCCGAATCAGATTATGCAAATGATGCTGATTTTCCGAGTGGAACAAAACAAAGCGATCGTGACTCTGATCCTCGGACAATGCGTTGGATAGAAAACTGGATACAATTCCGGTACGATTCAACCGGCTTAATAGGCCAGACATTAGAGAATCCCTTTTCATGATAATATTGATAAGGATATCATCTTCACCCAGGGGATAGATGCGATGAAGAACATCCTTATCCAGCATGCATACTTGACCCTGCTTGATATGAACCGAGGTCCCGTTAATCTCCTGTTCGCACTCTCCGGAGTACATGTAATTGAGTTCGATAAACGTATGATTATGCAATGGCATCGGAGCAAATCGATGATGTTTGCTAATAAAAATCGATCCTTGGTCAAAAAAATAGTCCTCTTGCATGCGGAAGACGGAACCTCCGTTTTCCGGCTTTAACTCATTTCCATCGAAGTCATTGACATTGGCACGGGTAATCGACTGTATTTGCTCGATGGGATCGAGCTGCCTCAAGTAGTGATCCAATTGCAAATGATCCATGCTCTCACCTCGCCTCTTATCCTTACTTTCCATCCATCAATATCTTCTTCTGGTTACGATATTCCAAAGGGCTAACGCCCTCTATTTCCTTAAATACGCGATTGAAATTTTTAGTATTCTCGAAGCCGACTTGGGCAGCGATTTCATATATTTTGTCGTTCGTCGTTTCCAGCAGCTGCTTCGCTTTGCCGATACGGTATTTCTTGAGGTAGTTGACGAAGTTTTCGCCTGTATACTCTCGGAAAGCTTGGCTGAAATAATAGTAATTGAAAGAAACCATATTCGATATAATCGTCATATTGATGTTTTTATAATAGTTGTCATGGATATATTGCAGCGCTTCTTTCATTTCCTTGTGATCGATTTTCGCGGATTTAAGCGTTTTTATATAATCGTTGACCAGCATAAGCAGTCCTTCCACTTCGCGGACGTAATCTTGGAAATAAACAAAGTTATATAGATCCCCCACCGCTTTGTATCGTTTCAATATCTCGACGGATTCTTTGCCGTAAAGATGGAAGACGTGGTCGAATACCAATTCGTTCAGCTGTCGGCTAACGCCTTCCAGATAAACAATATCATACACATCGATCACATCAATATCGAGCACCTCGTGAAGGAGCTTGGACAATTCCTTTTCCCGCCCCGCGCCAAGCATATTCGCGATCATTTTTATTTTATCGACGGGAACTTCAAATTGGCGTTCTTTGTGTTGAATGTCTTCGAACAGCACCATGCCGGGGGTTGAACGAAGCAAGCTGTATTTCATGGAATGAGACGCCTCTTCGTACGCGGCTTGAATGCTCTCTATCTTGGAATGGGGCCCGCTCATCGCAAGCATATAATCGAATTCGGCCGTCAAAGAAATGGAAAGAATAAGACTCTCGCAGGGATGTATTCCCTCAGTGAGGATAACGGCGCGTCCATTCCGGTCGAAGAAACGAGCAAAGCGGAAGTCAAAGTCCGGCTTCGTTTTACCCAACAGCCCGTCCACTTGAGCTTGAAACACATGAGCCCCCATAGCCTTTATATCTCCCGCATACTTAACAATAACAACACGGAAACCGTTATCGAGCCAATCGAGTCCGAGCGGTGACAGCTTTCCCCTGACTTCTTCAGCGTCGAAGGCCGGTTCTGTACTATAAAAAAGAAGCTGGCTTTCAAGGTATGCTTCTCGTTGCTGCAAGGAAGCAGACAGAGCCTCCGTAACCCCTTCTCTGCGCAGCAAATCATCTTCCAATCGTTTAATGGCCATGCTTAGCTCTTCGCGAACGACTGGCTTCAATAAATATTCCTTCACATTATAGTGGATGGCTGCCTTGGCATACGAAAAATCGTCGTATCCGCTCACAATGACGATCACGGGTTTTCTCGGATCATCCTGAAGCTGCTTAATTAACTGGATACCGTCCATCTCCGGCATGCTAATATCGGTTAGCATCATATCGATGTCAGTCGTTCGAATCCATTCAAGCGCCTCAAGGCCGTCGGATGCCAAATAAATTTCGTAAACGTCCCTATACTCCCTCTGGATCATCGCCTTCAAGCCTAAACGAATATTTTTTTCATCATCAACGATAAGCAGCCTTCTCATGACTTAAAGTTCCCTCCCCTGTTCTTCATAAAGGCATCTTGATGATTACTTTCGTATAACTTCCCTGCTCGCTCTCGATTCGCAGCCCGTAATCGTAACCGTAATACATTTGAATGCGCTGATTCACGTTCCGGAGACCGATTCCGTTGCTTCCCTGTTTCAACATGGGATCTTCGCTGAATCTCGACTTAAACACGGCATCGTCTAAGAAGAGCTTCTCATGAAGGGAGCGAAGCTTATCTTCCGACATCCCGCTGCCGTTATCGGTCACCTCCACGTAGAACGACTCCTCGAGAACAAACGCGCGTATGTGCAGACGCAGCTCTCCTTGTTTGAGGAGATCGGAATTCATGCCATGTTTTAACGCGTTTTCAACGATGGGCTGCAAGGACATTTTCAATAATTCGTGATCCATATACCGGTCCGGTATATCAACCTCAAGCCGTAGTTTGTGGTCATAACGGATATTCATAATCGCGATATAGTGCTGGATATGCTGAATTTCATGTCGCAGTTGAACCCGGTCATCGGTCCACTTCAGGTTATAGCGCATGATGCTGCCAAGAGAGGTCAACGCATCCGATATCGTATACTGCTCCTCGATCTCCGCGAGCATCTTCAAGTTCTCCAGCGTGTTGTATAGAAAATGGGCATCTATTTGGTTGCGCAGCGATTGCAACTCTGCTTCCTTCGTGGCAGCTCCCTTGCTTACTGCTTCAACAATCAGTTCATTGATTTTCTTCAGCATCTGCCTGAAATGATGAGCGAGTTCTCCGACTTCATCGCCGCTAACGACCTGAACATCGACGTTGAAGTCGCCTTTCCTCACCTTTTTCATCGAATCGCGCAAAATATGAAGTTTTTTCAAAACGATAGACTGCATGAAAAACGTAGTAATAGCAAGCAAAACGAGCAATACGACAACGACCAAAATGACCGTGTTTCTCGTATGATCAATTTTTGAATAAGTGGTTTTCAGAGAGATCACATTGACCAGATCCACATTCAGTTTGTCGATATGACCGATTACGCATAAATAATCAGATCCCTCGTCCGAAAATAGGAAGGAAGAATGCCCCGCTTCTTGATTGTTTCTCCATTCAGCAATACGCTGATCGTCCTGTTCGAAGCCGAATAACGATGCCGTCATATTCGTATACAACTGGTTCTGCCCGTCCAATATAAAAAACCTTGATTGTCGATCTTGCGTATTGCTATAGGCTCTATTGAAAAAATCTTCAATCCTCATATCCACTTTAATCATTCCCAAATAACGCGAGGTAGGATAATGAATTTTTCGTATAAACGATACGTAAGAGCTGGATTGCTTGCTCTCCACAGGATTACGGTCCAAGACGTCTTTTTCGTCCATCAGTATTTCCCACACGACTGTTTCTTCTTCATCCATCGCCATTTTGTACCAAGGCCGCTCTGCAACCCTCGACTCTTTATAGATAATCGGCCATATTTCACTTACGTACTGGTTCCGTACAAAGAAGTGGATATTGGCCAGAATAGGATTGTTATATAAAACTCTTTGAAGGTAGGAATAGGAGGTCGACTCGAATGCCATCAATTCAGGGACGGACAACTCCGAATCGCTGCTCGCGTATTCGATTAATTGGTCGTCGGAAACCGTTAGTTGCGCCGTTCTTTCCATCAGATCCAATTTATTCGTTATGTCAAGCAGCTCTCTCTCCATTACGAAATTGTTTTCTTTGACGATGTCTTTGATCGTATTTCCATAGAACTCGCTAAACAAATAATTCGAAAGAATAATGACCGGAACGAGAATGATAAGAATATAGGCTCCAATCAGCTTTATCTGTATAGACAGGCTGTCAAACGAATGTTTCAGCTTATCTACGATGTCATGCACCCGCCTCATTACATATCTCCTCCATTCTTGGTCCATGCAAATTATAACATGAAGCAGCCGGAAACCTGGCGGTTTCCGGCGCTTCCAAGATCATTACTGACCAAGCTCTTCCATCTTCTTCTTATTCAACTCGAATTGCGTATTTTGATAGACTTCTACTTTTTCATAACCGGCATCCTTGCGGAAATTCAAATACTCGTTAAAGATTTTATCGAACTCGCTGTCTGTTTTTGCAAACAGCAGCTTCGGCAATGTTTTACCCCACTGTTGATTTATTTTATTCGAAATAATACCTTCCTCGGAGGTTCCCGTCGGATTAATGTTGTCGTAGAGACTGAAGCTTACCGTTTTCCCCTTTGTCCAATCCTCCACTTGTTTCCCAGGCTCGACTGCCGGAGGATCCCACTGCATTCTCATGTTCGTATCCATCAGCATCCAATATTGATAGCTAACGCCATACTTCTTCCCTGAAGCGGCTCCGTCTTTGTTCATCAACTCCACAACTTCGGGTTTCAATTGATCCTTGCCGTCGATCGTATCGTACGTAACGCCTTTTTCGCCTAGCGATGCGTCTTTTTGACCTTCCTCGCTGATCAAGTAAGTCAGAAATTGAATGGCTCTTTCTTTGTCTTTAACCTTCTTGGAGATCAAGGTTAACGTCCAGCCGCCGATTCCAGGCCCGGAAAGCGTTGGCTGATCTAGATTGGTATTTGCCGGTCCGTCTACAGCAATATATACGCTGTTAGGATCCTGCTGGTACAGGGTTGCATTTTGCGCCGACATGTCTGTCCGCTGGTACATCATAGAGAAGTAGCGTCCTTGCGCGATTTTCTCCTCCATTTGCGGGCGTTTGTCGATATAAATATCTTTGGCCATCAGTCCTAATTCATTTGCTTGTCTGAACGTTTTGAGCCATGCTACATAATCCGGATCCGTCGTGCGATCATAGATTTTGCCGTCCTTCTCTCTCGGCAACGCCAGGAAGTTCATCAGATGATCGCCCAATGCGTTATTGCCTGAATCCGTGAATTCTTGAAGCCCGAGCGGAATAAGAGGCTGTCCATTTACTTCCGGGAACTTCTCCTTTGCTGCCTTCAGCGCATTCAAGAACCCTTCCGGCGTTCTCATATCAGGGCTTCCTATCGCTTCATACATGTCTTTCTTTACGAGGAAGGTTTGAGCAGACGTGAAGTTCTCCCCGTATTTCTTGAAATCCTCGGAGGATGATGATGCATTAGGATAGCCGTATACTTTACCGTCGTTCTGCTTGAGCCATGCCAGCTTAGCCGGGTCCGCAACTTTATAGAAGTAAGAATCGTATTGATCTGCCAATTCGTTAATCGGGAGCACTAACTCCCCTTCGATCATTTTCTTGACCGCATCGTTGGATACGTCGATCGTAATGAAGTCTGGTAAGTCGCCGGAGGCGATCATCGTATTCAGCTTCTCGTTTTCATTACCCGGAGGAACGATGAAGTTGACGCTGACTCCCGTTTTCTTCGTAATGTATTGGCTAGTCAGGTCCTCGCCCCATTTGGCGCCGAACCAGGAGAAGTTGATGTACCAGTCGAAGGTTATTGGATCGATGTTGCTTTGCCAACCGGGTGAATTCGGATCTGACTTCGGTGTCTCGGAAGCCTCGTTAGTCGCCAGATTGTTATTGACGTTATTACCGTTGTTGGAGGAACAGGCAACGATAGTGAAGCAGAGCAGCAAAGCAAATGCGGCATACCATTTTTTACGAACATTTCTCATCTTACGGTCCCCTTATCAATTGTATTTTATATATCACAATCTTGCCGCTTGGCAAGACATGTAACCGCTTGTAACCGCTAGCCTTTCACTGAACCAATCATCATGCCTTGAACGAAATACTTTTGCAGGAAAGGATACACCACAACAATCGGCATCGTCGTAATGACCATCGTCGCGAGCTTGATCGATTGCGAGGTAACGGTTTTATTGACGATACCCGCATCCGCCGCCATCTGATTGGAGCTCGATTGCGCAATAATTCGGTATAAGTAAGTCTGAATAGGCTGCAAATCAGGGTTGTTAATATAAATCATGCCGGCAAAATAATCATTCCATTGGGACACGCCTTGGAACAATGCGATGGTGGCGAGCACCGGCATCGATACAGGCAGAACTACCCGAATGAAAATGGTGAAATCATTAGCCCCGTCTATTCTAGCCGCTTCCTCCAAAGAATCCGGAATTTCCCGGAAAAAGGTCATGAATATGATTAAGTTAAAGAAACTGAACAACGCAGGAATAATATAAACCCCGAAAGTGTCGAAAAGCCCCAAATCCCGAATGAGCAGAAAGGAAGGGATTAGACCTCCGCTAAAAAACAAAGTAATGGTGCCGATTACAAGATAAATGCGACCGCCAATCAAGTCTTTTTTGGATAAGGCATAGGCAACCATCGCGGTAAATAATACATGCGTAACGGTTCCGATAAGCGTTTTGGCTACCGTCACGAACATGGCCGTCATAATGCCCGAGTTATCGAATACCGCTTCATAATTTCCAAAGCTGAATATCCGCGGCCACCAATAGATGCCCCCTCGCATAGCATCGGTACCTTCATTGAAAGAATTGACCAACACGTACCAGATGGGATAGAGCGTCGCAAAACAAACGAGGAGCATCAGCAAAATATTAATAAAATCAAAGGTTTGTTCCCCATAGGTTTTTCGCTTTAAAGAAAACATACTGCACTCTCCTGCTCTAGAATAAGGATGAATGATTCAACCGTTTGGATACAAAATTGGCAGTCAGCAGCAAGATCAGCGCAATGATCGATTTAATCAATCCAACTGCCGTCGAATAGGAATAACGCGCTTGCTGAAGTCCGACTTGATACACATAAACATCAATGACATTGCTGGCAGATTCGTTTAGCTGGTTTTTCAACACCATGATCTGGTCAAAGTTCGAATTCAAAATCCCGCTGACGGCCAGAACAAACAGAATCGAGATCGTTCCTTTAATGGACGGCAAAGTTAAATAGTACATTTTCTGAAATCTTCCGGCTCCGTCGATCGTTGCCGCCTCATACAGCTCAGGAGAAATTCCGGCAATGGCAGCCAGGTATATGATCGCCGACCATCCAAGCTCTTTCCAAATATCCGAAATGAGCGAAAGGCCCCAGAAATATTTAGGCTCGGCCAAAAATACGATTGGCTCTTTTATGATTTGAAGCGCCATTAGCACATCGTTAATAATTCCGACATCGGCCAGCCAAGTTGTCATAATGCCGCCCAAAATAACCCAAGATAAAAAATGCGGCAAATAGGAAATCGTTTGAATCGAACGTTTGAAACGTATGGAGCGAATTTCATTGAGAAGCAAAGCGAACATGATAGGAAGCGGAAAGCCAATGACAAGCTTTAGGAAGCTCATCCCCAGCGTGTTCTTTATGACATACCGCAAATTGTCGTCTTCCATGAATGCCTTGAAATGATCCAAGCCAACCCAAGGCGCGTCCGAAATGGGCCTAACGATATTAAACTCTTTGAACGCAATAATAATTCCATAGATCGGAATGTAATTGAATACGATCATCCAAGCTACCCCTAGCAACGCCATGACTTGCAAATACCGTTGATTAACAAGTTTTCTTAACCACTTGTTTCTCTTCTTCGCAGGAAGAGAGCTTTGTACGGGAACGCTTGCATTTGAATCCACCTGCTGCACCTCCATTATGTTGATCCTCTAGACGCGTTAATCGAATGACTTCATTGTATTTCATCGCTATCCGCAACATAAGGAGTCAAATTGCAGGCAGGGTTACAGAATTTTAGATGCGTTTCTTATGACCTGTAAAACGAATAGTTTTTCCTGTACTGCCATCATTGCTGCGGGCGGCGGAAAATATTTAAATAAGGATAGCGATACTCATTTCTGAAAGGGGAAATATACGTGGCCAACATCCAAGTCGTTAAGGATCATACTATTATTAGAAATGAAGCTTTCATCGCCAAAGCAGAGCAGCTGAAGCCTGAACTTATCTGTACGGAGGTCCATCCGGTTCATCTTATTGATGTCGTATCCGACGACTCCGCAGTCCATGGCTGGAGAGCGAACGTCCTAGAGCCGGCCGATGCGCTTGCCGATAAAAGCTTTGGAAAAGGCGACTCGTTTATTTTGGATTTCGGAACGCATCTTGTCGGCTACCTGGATCATATTCATATCAAACCAGTCGGAAGTCCGCCGGATGCGCCTCTTCATCTCAAAATTACGTTCGGCGAGATGCCGATCGAGATGGCAGAGCCGTTCAGCTCTTACGAGGGCTGGATCAGCAGCTCCTGGCTGCAGGAAGAAGTATTCCATATCGATGTTCTGCCGGGGGTTCTTTCTCTTCCTCGTCGGTACAGCTTCCGTTACGTGAAGTTCGAAGTGCTCGCCGCTTCCCAAAAGTACAGCGTCTCCTTCGACGAGATCGTATGCCGAACCGTTACTTCCGCGGATGTCAGCAAGGTCACGCCTTTGGAGCACACGGACGAGCTCATCAACAAAATCGATGAGGTTAGCATCAAAACGCTGCAGGACTGCATGCAGCTCGTCTTCGAGGACGGTCCGAAGCGTGACCGCCGTCTATGGCTGGGAGATCTTCGGCTTCAAGCATTGGCGAACTATGAAACCTTCAAAAATTACGATCTAGTCAAACGGAATTTGTATTTGTTTGCCGGCGTTCCTAATGACAAAGGTCAGATTACCGCCAATGTGTTTACGTTCGCAGATTTGATCGCCGACGATACTTATCTTCTCGACTATTCGATCTTCTTCGTTACGACCTTATACGACTATTATCTAGAGTCGCAAGATTTGGATACGTTGACGGAGCTATGGCCATTAGCTCTCAAGCAGATTGAGATTGCCTTGGAGCACTTGGACGAAAGACATCTTATCCGCGATTCGAATTCCTGGTACTCCTTCATCGATTGGAATCAGGATTTGAATAAACAGGCGCCGACGCAAGGCGTGCTGATCTACGCGATCAGAAGAGCCATTCATATTGCCGAAATTGTAAGCTGCGATAGCCTCGGCATGCTGAAGCATCAGCTTGATCTGACCGTTGAAGCGGCCAAAGAGCATCTATGGGATGAAGTAGCCAGCTTCTTCGTAAGCGGTGCCGACCGTCAAGTGTCCTGGGCAAGCCAAATCTGGATGGTTCATGCGGAAGTGTGGGATCACCGGAAAAATAAAGAGCTGCTTAATCGTTTATTGGAAGTGAAGCCCGTTGTCGGAGTAACGACACCTTATCTGTACCACCATCTAGTTGAAGCGCTTATTGTCGTAGGCGAAACCTCTCAGGCCATTGCTCAAATGAAGGCTTATTGGGGAGAAATGATCAAAGACGGCGCCGATACGTTCTGGGAGCTGTACGATCCGAGCAACAAATCCTTCTCGCCATATGGCAATCCGATGATCAACAGCTATTGCCACGCTTGGAGCTGTACGCCGACTTATCTAATCCGGAAATATAATTTGTAATTTAAAATGGGGTCGATTTCTCTCATCCGTCGATATTGACAGAGGAATCGGCCCCTTTTTATTAACCAGCGTAACCAGCTATCGCCGCCCATTGGAGGCGCTCCAACTCATAATTTCGTTCGTTAGGGACCCAAGCGACACTAATCGGTCATATTTCGATCCCAATGCGAGCTTACGGACCGAGGTAACCTTAAGGTGACCCTATCTCAACAAAATCGTACGAATGGTCTCGGATAGATTCCGTTGAGTCCGTTAAGACCGCAATCAGGGGAGAAACACGCAATTAAGGTCTTTATGGTCCGCACTCCGATCCAGAACTTCAAAAAAAACCGCATCTCCGAAGTAAGGAGATGCGGCAAGTGAATGAAGATTTACCCTTTAACCGAGCCCATTGTTAAACCGCCGACAAAATATTTTTGCAAAGCCAGGAAGGCAAGCAGCAACGGCAACGCGCATAGAATACATGCGGCGAATAGGACATTCCATTGGGCCGGATTCTGCTGGTCGCCAAGGAAACCGAGCATGGCGACGGGGAGCGGCGCATCAAGCGATTTTGTAATAAAGACCATGTTAAAGAAATAGTCGTTCCAGATCCAGACGCCCTGCGTAATGATGACGGATACCGTTACCGGCATAATAAGCGGGAATACAATTTGCCAAAAGCGTCTGAACAACCCCGCTCCATCGATATGGGCTGCCTCCTCGATTTCCTCAGGCACGCCGCTGCGGATGAAGCCGGTATACAGGAAGGTAGAGAATGGAAGGCTGCATGTAATGAACATCAAGATAGGCGTATATTGATTCATTGGAATGCCAAGGCCTTTGATCATCTGGATGATCGGAATCAATACCATCTGCCCGGGTATAACCAGACCCGATAAGAAGAAGACATATAGAAACTTGCTGAATCGGCTTCTAATTCTAGCTATCGGGTAGGCCGCCATCGCTGCAAGCACGACGACAAAAAATACGGAAACCGAAGTAAGGACGACGCTGTTCCAGAGCGCTGTCGGGAAATGCATGCGGGTGAACGCCGATTGAAAGCTGTCCAAAGTAAACTCGTTAAACCAGTTCAAAGGATTCGTCATGTTCCGCGGCGAGCGCAATGAGCTGGAGAGAACGATCAACAAAGGAATCAAGTTAATGAATACGAGCACCAGAATAGCTATATGCGTTAAGAGCTTTCCAATAGGGGAACCGCTTCTCATGCCGAAACCTCCCGTCTGTTCAGCGTAAGCACGCAAACCATTGTAATGAGAATAATGATGGCGAAAGAAATAATGCCAAGCGCAGAGGCTTTGCCGAACAATTGATCCGTAAATGCCATCTTATACATGGCGTAGATCAGTGTGTTGGTCGATGTGCCGGGACCCCCGTTCGTCATGACAAACGGATAGTCGAACGCCTTCAAGCCGTTAATGACGCTTAGCGTAATATTGATCGTAACGGAAGTAGCCAGCAATGGAAGCGTAATGAAGCGGAACAACTTCCATCTGCCCGCCCCGTCGATTTTTCCCGCCTCCAGCAGATCATGCGGCAAAGACTGAAGGCCAGCCAAAAAAATGATCGTGCTTACGCCCAGGTTTTTCCAAATGTCGACAGTAATGATGGCGTACAAAGCTTTCGTATAACTGCCAAGAAAATTGGTGTCTAAGCCCGTAATGCCAATTCGATCAAGCAAGGCGGCGATCAGCCCCTCTTCCGGCATATAGACGTAGCTCCATATAAATCCTACTACGATCGCGCTGAACAACGTAGGAATGTAAAAAGCCGAACGGTAAAACCCTTTGGCTCTTATGTTCGCATTTAGTAAGAGAGCGATTAATAAAGCAATTAAATTGCCCAAAACGACAGTAAGGACTGTGTATAGAAGCGTGTTCTTAATGGATTCAGCAAGGATCTCTTCCTTGAAGAGCGTCTTGAAATTGGAGAAGCCGACGTAATCGAACTTCTGAACGTAACCGTTATAATCCGTCAGGCTGTACTGGAACAGCCGAGTAATCGGAAATATCCAAAAAATACAGTAAAAGAGCAGAGCCGGCAAAACAAAGAAATACATTGTTTTTTTCATTACGGCACTATTCATGATGCTTCTTTCCTTTCCCGGTCAAAATCGCGGCGAGGGGCGCGGAGCCCCTGCCGCTGACAATCTGCATTAGCCTTTGAACAGCTCTTTGTACTTGTCCTGCATCGCTTTCGTAACATCTTCCGCGGTCGTTTTCTTGCCGCCGATAATTTCCGAGAACTTGGACTGCATCACGTCGCTCACGCCTGCCGGCCACATTTGGTTCGAGAAATAGAACGCGTTGCCCGTCGTCTGAATATGCGTCAATGCGTCCTTGAAAATATCGTTCGTCAGCTCGACTCCGTTGAATACGCTAATCGAAGGATTGGAAGCTACCCATGCCTCGAATAGCGGCGACTGTCCGTCGAACAGGTATTCGAAGATTTGCTTGCCAACCTCCAGATTCGCGGAGTCCGCATTCAAAGCATAACCTGCCGCCGTTGAAGCCGATGCATAGACTGGCTGACCCGCTTCGTTGCCTGGAAGGGAGAAGAAACCGCGCTCGAACTGAGCTGCTCCGCTTGCCGTAACGCCCGGCAAATCCCATGTGCCCGTGAAGATCATAGCCGCTTTTCCGTCGACAAACTGTTGAACGGCTTGCGAGCTAGCCATGCCAAGCGAGCCTGTTGCGACATACCCTTTGTCATACAGCTCCTTGTATTGGTTCACTGTGTTGACCCACTTCTCGTCGGTCAGTGCCGTTTCTCCGGATTGGAGCTTCGTATCGAACTCCGCATCTGAAGGATAGACAGTGTTGGCTGCGAGCTGGTACATGCCGAACTGAATGACCCAAGGATCTTTATCCCCCATTACGATCGGAGTGATGCCGGCCGCTTTCAGCTTATCAGCTGCAGCGAGGAAGCTCGGCCAATCCTTCGGCAATTCTGTAATCCCAGCCTGTTCGAACAAAGCCTTGTTGTAATACGTTCCAAGAATGTCCATTCCCTTGGCTACGGCATAAGGTTTCTCTTCATAGCTCATATCGTTCTTAGCAGCCTGACTGACATTATCCCAGAAGGAAAGGCCGGACAGATCGGCGGCATAACCTGCTTTCGCCACCTCTATAGCGCCCATGTTGGCCAGTTTAGGAAACACGAGGAAAATGTCAGGACCTTCGCCCGCGGACAGCTTCGTTTTCACAGTCGTGTAATATTGCTCATCCGGAAGTTTCTGAACCTCTAACGTGACGTTAGGAAACTTCTCTTTGACGAGCTTAGGAAGCGTCTCCAGTTCAAAATCCGCGCCTTCCGCCGCTTTGGCGCCCGATACGAGCATCGTCAGCGTTACCGGTTTCTCGCTTGTGCTTTCCCCCGGCGCATTGGTCGACTGCACATTAGTATTGCCTCCGTTATTGTCCGAATTGCTGCTTCCGCAGGCGCTCAGAGCCACAACCATCATCGACGCCAGTGCAATGCCCAGCGTTTTTTTCTTCCAAAACTTCATCCGATATTCCCCCCGTACAGAAATGTTTTCTTGTTACATTTGTCATTTTAATATGTTTTTCTTTTGTTTATAAGCGCGCCATTTTTTGTTATCGCTCCGTATTTTTCGGAATGAACACAAAAAAAAGAGGACCGCTCAGGGTCCTCTCAACCATCCGCAAACTAATTGGATATTTCTTCTTGTAATGCCGTCATGTAATCGAGCGGAGAGTAATCATCGTTAGTGACTAGCAGCTGTGCGTTGTTCCATGCCATCAATTGCGCATTCGTATCGAATCTAGCTTCGAACCAAAGCGCTCCTTTCGTGACCTCGCCGATTTTTTGCTGTATTTGTTTGGTCAGCGGAGGCAAATCCTCCGGCATGTCGCTTACCTTAAAGCCAGTCACCATACCAAGCTCGTTCATGGCTCGATCGCCATACCGCTCGAACACATATTTGATCCATTCTCCGACTTCCGGCGTATATGCCGATTTGGAGAACGACGTCGTAAGCCCGGCATTGACAGGATATTCATCCAACGTTCCGCTGCCGCCCTCAACGAGCGGTATGCTGAAGAAACCGATATTATCCGCACCTATCTGATTCCGCATCTCGTCGTTAAAGGCGCGCAGCTGCCAGCTTCCCATATAGAACATGGCCGCTTTTCCCTGCAGGAACATATCAACTGACGTGCTCATATCAATGGTGTTCACTCTCGGTCCGAAGTAACCGCTGAGCCCCATGTTCTGAACGATTTGCGCTGCCTCCACGAAGCCCGGACTCGTTAGCGTTATTTCGCCTCTATCGACCCTCTCCATGACGTCTGCTCCGTACATACGAATGGCATAAGCGTTAATAAGCCTTGTTATCGGCCATTTATCCTTGCCAGCGACAGAGAAAGGCTGAATGTTATGCTCATTCAAGTCAGCGGCGATGTCCAGCATTTCCTTCCATGTTTGCGGCTCGCTCAGCCCATGCTCAGAGAAGATTTTTTTGTTATACCAGAAGCCTTCGATATTAAGCTCTAGCGGGATTGCGAACAAACCGCCATCCGCGTACGATTTCAGCAACTCTGCGGCGGCGGGATTCATAGTAGACATAAGGCCAAGCTCGGTGAACGCTTCCTCTACGTTAAGGGCAGCATCGCTGTTAATGAGATCCTGCAACGGCTTGCCCGATTGATAGCTGAACATCGTTGGAAGATCGTTGCTGGCAGCGAGCAGCTGCACGCGCTGGTTCAGATCGCTCTCTGCCACATTCTCGAATTTATAGCGTACCTCGGGATGCGTCGCTGCATATTCCTGCGCTAATTCGCCGATAATGCGAGCGCTTCCTTCGTTCTCCTTGTTTGAGCTTAAATAAAGGATCGTCGTCGGACTCGCACCGGGTTCGGCTTCGGGCTCCTTATGACCACTGCAGGCATGAAGCACGCTGAGCGACAAGATCGCAAGAGCTAGCCGCGAAGCGATGAACAGCCGTTTGCTTCTCATATCCCTTTCCCCTTCGAACGGAATTGACCGGGTGTCATACCCGTATGTTTCTTGAACACCTCGGAGAAATGCCGGGCATGATAATAGCCTACCCGCTCGCTGATATCCTGAATCGACAAATCCTCGTTCAGCAGCCTTTTCGCTTTCTCCATGCGGACTTTCGTCAGATGCTTAATGTAGGAGACGCCCATCTCCTCTTTGAACAGAAGGCTGAAGTAAGTTACATTCATCCCGACATGATCGGCAACCTCCTGCTGGGTTAGATCTCGTCCAAGATGATCGTTCATATATCGCACGGCCTTCTCGACGGAAGCATGTTTTGACCTCGTTCGAATGTCGATGATCCAATCCATGATTCGTTCCATTTCCTCGCGCAGCCAAGCGGCCATTTCTTCCAAAGTCTGCATGCTTAGCAGCTTCCGCTCGGGCAAATGACCCGGAGGTTTCAGGTCGGTCAAGCTTTCGCCTGTCTCCTTCGCTACCTCGAGGCCGTGGAACAACATACGCATCAGCTCGATTTCTGCAACCTCGGGGTCCGGCTTCATTCTGCGAAATTCGGCCAAATAGTTGTCTAGCTTTGCCATCAAAGCGTCTTTATCGCCGATCCGCATATCAAATAACACTTCTTCTTCGATTTCGGAAAGATGCGGGTCGACAGACTCGGAAACGCCAAGCTCGCTGAAGCGAATCCAGCCCTTTCCCTCTAAATACTTGCCGTATCGCAGCGCCCTTAGCGCTTCCTTATAGCTGTTAGGGGCGAGGTCAAGCGTCTCGTACGTATTGCCCGATCCTACCGTTGCATCTGCGATGTTCTCCATAATGTCCGTCCAACCGGCAAATGCTTGATCAAAGTGAAAGACGGCAGCGAGAAATTCGGATCCGTTGCGAATTCGTATGATCCTATAACCGGAACCGCTTGCCAATTGTACATGCTCTTCCGAAAGCGCCAGCACAGTTACCCCTTTCACCTCGGATGCATCCGGACCGAAATGCTCCGCCCAGCCCTTGATCGCCTCACTGCCTCTTTGTATCAGCCCGAGTGTGCTCTGCACAAGCAGCTGTTGCTTGCTTTCATGCTTAAGCGCCGACATTTCCGAATGCTCTTGGATTCGCGCGACCGCCTTGCGAATGCCGTCCTTTATTTTCTCCAAGGTGATCGGCTTCTCCAGATAGTCGATGACACCTAGATGGATCGCCTTCTTCACGTACTCGAATTCATTGTATCCGCTGAATACGATACACATCGTCTCGGGCGCTTCGGATCGTATCGTTTCGATCAGCTCCAGCCCATCCATGCCTGGCATCCGTATGTCCGTAATGACAATATCCGGCCGATGGGTTCTGAATGCCTCCAGAGCAGATAGGCCGTCCTTAGCGGTCGCTACCAGCTCGACTCCGCATTCCGCCCAATTGATCAGTTTAATCAAGCCCTTCAGAACGATAAACTCGTCATCGAACAAAACAGCCTTCAGCATCGTTTATGCCTCCCCCGTCATTTGCCTATATGGAAAGCGCAGCTGCACTTTGGTACCCTCACCGACTTTGCTGTCTATCGTAAAGGTGCTTGTTGCGCCATAAAATAGACTCAATCTCTCCCTTACGTTCAGCATGCCGTAACCTTGCTCTGTCTTCGTCAGGTCTTCCATCCCGACGCCGTCATCCTCGACCGTGAAGACGAGAAACTCGCCGTCCTTCCGTCCGGTCAGCCGAATTCTACCCTCGCCTACTTTAGGCTCCAAGCCGTGATAAATCGCGTTTTCGACAAGCGGCTGAAGCAGCAGCTTCATAATCTCGAAGCTCTTGATCTCTTCCTCGATCGTTTCTTCATAGTGGAACCGATTGTCGTAGCGCATGTTTTGAATAATCATATAATGGCGGATATGCTGAATTTCCTTGAACACCGGTATGAGCTCCCGCCCCTTGTTCAGGCTAAGCTTAAAGCTCTCGGAAAGCGACAGCGCCATTTGCGCAATGTCAGCCTTCTCCTCAAGCAGCGCCATGAAATAAATGGAATCCAGCGTATTGTAAAGGAAATGCGGCTTGATCTGCGCTTGAAGCGAGCGAAGCTCCGCTTCTCTCTCTTTAAGCTGAGATTGCAATAAGCTTTCGCTCAATTGCTGGTTAACTATGGCTAACCGCCTGAAGGTCTGGTTAATGACGCCTACCTCGTCGGCAGCGAACGTTTCATTCCCATCGATCGGCTGACTGCCCTTCGCCCAATCCACAATCATTTTTTTGAGCTGCAGCAGCGGTTTTGTAATCGTTCCCGATACAAAATAAGACACTAGCAGCGCAATGCCGGCCATGAAGGCAGCAAGCAGCATCGTAATGTCGCCGATCCGGTCGGACTGCCTAAGCAGCGACTTCGTCTCAACGAAATGAATGAACATCCAGCCGCTCGTCGCATTTTTGTAGACGCTGAAGATATAGCCGGCTTGCCTAAGCCTGTCCATCATGGCATCGTAACTGCCTGACAGACCTATGCTATCCGTCTCCTCCGGTCGGTAATCGTAGACGATGGCCGGTTGACTTGTCGCCTTATCCAGCACGAGGAAGCCGCTTTTACCGCTCTCGTTCAGCGTTTGCTCGAAGATCGTTTTCTTAATATTAATGACTAATAATCCGATCTGACCGCCCGTCAATTGATTTGGGTCGCGCAGTACTTTTACGCTCGAGAAGGAGCTTCCCTCCGCGTCCTCCAACACGTTGTATCCGAAGAAAATTTCTTTACCTCTGGCCTCTTGCGCCGTCACGTACCAATCCGTCAAAGGAATCTGCCTGCGCGTGTCATCCGTGCCGTAACGCCCGGCCTGCTCCGACCTGCCATAGCAGACCGAACGATAATTGCGGTCGAAGATGCAGATCGACTCGATATACTGCGTATCGAACAGATTGGAAACGACGATATTTTGCAGCTTATTTGCCGTGCGAACATCGATGACGGCTTGATCGTTGCCGTTGCTGGCCCCGCTGAGCAGCAGTTCCTTCCTGAGCTCGTCGTTGGAGAGAATGATCCGGTTCATGTTGATGATGTTTCGCAGCAGCAAATCCGCCACTTCGCTCGACGTCTTCAAATATCCTCGGTTGGTTTCCATATGGTTCTGGATTAATGTTTCCTTGGCAATATTAAAGGAAACGTAACCAAGCACAAACAATGGGGGAAGCGAAACCAGAATCATAGCCGTAAAAAATCGTCTTCTAATCCTCGGCTGGCGGAACAGCTGCAATGCAAAGCGAATCCGTGATTTCACGATGATCTTCCTTTGAACAAATTTGGTTGGTAATGCCTGCGTAAACAAAACATTCCCCGCCTGCGAGAGAAAAGTTCTTCCGGCAGTACAGGGAATGAATCGGCCTATTGTCTAGGGCCGTATTTAACATCAGTATAGCAGAGGAGCACGCGCCGCGGTTCGGCGTATTTATCAGGTCAACTCCGCATTTATCGGATTGTCCCCTAATTATTCGCTTTGCTCATCGATAGCCGCTTGCAAATCGCTCATATATTGCATGGACGTATAGTCGGGGCCTGCGACGAGCAATTGCGCGTTTTCCCACGCGGTCCGTTGTTCCTTCGTCGTGAACAGCGCTTCGAACCAAAGCGCCCCTTTCGTCACCGAATCCAGCTTTTGCTGAATCATCCGGTTAAGCGGCGTAGCCTCGTCAGCCTCCGTTACGCGGAAACCCGTAATCATGCCTTTGCCGCTTGCATAGTCGCCATAATTCTCGAATACGAATTTGATCCATTGTCCGACTTGCTCGTTATACGCTTCCTTAGAGAAAGAAGCCGTTAGACCCGCATTGACTGGATATTCGCTACTCTTTCCTTTGCCGTCCTGAACTAACGGTATGCTAAAAAATCCGATTTGGTCCGCACCGATCCTATTGCGTTCCTCATTATCAAAGTCTCGAAGCGACCAGCTGCCGGAATAGAACATTGCGGCTTGTCCATTCAGAAACAAGTCCGTCGCTTGCTTGAAATCAACCTTGTTCGCATCTAGCCCAAAGTAACCTTTGGACGACATGCGCTTAATCTCCTCGGCCGCCTCGACAAATTCGGGAGAAGTGAGCCTAAGTTGTCCCTGGTCGACCCTCTGCATAGCATCCGGCCCTATCTTCCGGATGAGATAAGCATTGATCAGCCGCGTAATCGGCCATTTCTCTTTCCCGGCAAGAGCGAACGGCTGGATGCCCGCTTCCAGAAAGCGGTCAGCCGCTTTCGTCATATCGGACCATGTGGACGGCTCGGGAATATCCAGCTCGGCAAAAAGCTTTTTATTATACCAAAATCCTTCTATATTCATTTCCAAAGGCAACGCATATAAGCCCTTCCCCTCCACCAATGCAGTCAACAAATCGACGGCCGATGGCAGCAGCTTATTCCGAATGCCCAGCTCGTCGAATAGATCGGACAGATCAAGCACCGCTCCGCTTTCGATGAATTGAAGCAGCGGCTTGCCCGAAGGATAGCTGAACATGACCGGAAGATCGTTGCTGGCGGCCAGCAGCTGCAATTTAGAAGGGAGCTCGGTACTGCCAAGCTCTTCGTATTCAAATACAATCTGAGGTTGATTAGTCGCATACTTGGCGGTCAATTCCTCCATAATAGAGGTGCTTTGGGCATTCCCGCCTGAGGTTATGTAGGAAATGGGTATTTCATCCGGCTCAGGCTCTTGTGTACGGGTACTCTGAACCCCGCATGAGGCAAGCAATGCGGGAAGCAACAGTAACATGACCCATTGGATATAGCCAAAACACCCTTTAGTAGCTTTCATAGCTGCACGTCCATTTCATTTAAAAAAGTCAAGAGACCCGCTGGCGGCTCCTTGTGCAAAGGTACCACCAAGCGGGTAGAATTTCAACTATTCTATTGAAAGGATGCTCTCGATGGCAGTACGCGCACGAAGCGCAACTGCAGCCAGCTCTGCTCTAGTAAGTCCTGCGGAAGGAAGCAACTTTCCGGAAGCCGTTCCTTTCAGGATGCCGTATTTGACCATGACAGCCAAGGACAACCGGTATTCTGACGTGATGGAAGATGCATCTACAAATGATTTAAGAAGCTCGGTTGCCTCTTCTTCGGTCATCGTGGTCTCGAGACCAGCAGCAGCTAATGCTTTTGTCAGAATGGCTGCCGTTTGTTCACGGTTAATCGAAGAATCTGCGGAAGGCACTGCTGTCGCCGACAGTTGGAGAAGAGCAGCTTCTCTCAAGACGGAATCGTACCACTTCGTATCCTGCGATTGTTTGGATGGAGTTACTCCGAGTACGTTAAGAGCAACCATCAACGTTTGATAGTAAGTTGTTAAGGCTGTCGGCTGCATCCGATCAGCAGACACGCCGTTCAGCAGCAGTAAGCTGCTTGCTTGCCGGATCTCTTCGGCGTACCATGCATCGGCCGGTACGTCGATGAATTGGCGTTCGACGTTAATCGGGACGTAAATGCCGTCCGAAAGCACGAGTGCCTCCATGCTTCTCGTACCGTCCGCGTTCGTTATGACGCGAGTTGGCACAGGAGTTAAGGTGCCGTCATCATTCAATCGAGCCAATGCCGTGAATGCGGCAGTGCTGCCAGCAAGTTTCCCATGAGCGTACAGTCCTTTCTTGGAAATGACGCTTAACCTCACAGGTGTTCCTGCCACAGAGACGCCCGGTATTTTCAACTCATTCACAAGAGCAAGATCAGCCTCCGTCAATGCACTTACTTTAACGGATTCAACTTCTGGCTCTTCCGGTTGTTCCGTTCCCGGTTCAGGCTCAGGAGATGGCGTAACGGTGCCGGAACCGCTGTTGCTTCCGACGGTCACCGTAACGATGTTACTGCCAGTGGTGCTTCCTGCGAAAGCTTCTGAAAGAGCCGAAATTTGCAAGGTTGATTTGGCCTTTGCCGTGCCCGCAAGTTGAAGCTTCGCTACCGTTTGATCTTCGTTCAACGTGACAGTAGATAGAGTCAAGCCGCTGTCTCCGCCGTCGAAGCTCCAATTATCCGTATTGACCGCATTAAGACCGAATGGAGTCTGGTCCGCTTGTACGTTCAGGGATGGGTTTCGCTCAGATCCTTTAATTTTACCGGATACGCTAATGACAGCATCGGTCTGGAAGGACAAGCTGTCGATACGCAGATCCGGTGAACGGAATACAACGTAAAGATCATGGATCCCCGTAATCGCCGTATTGCTCAAATCAACCGTTACATCGGTATAACCTAGCTCGCTCACGGCCACACCCGCGGTTTCGATCGTGTAAGAAGTCGGACCCGTGTAACCTACCTCCAGCAAAGCGATCGGCGCGCTATACGGAGAATCCGCATGAAGCGTAATGAATCCGCCTTCCGAATCACTCGCCACGCTTGCAGTTACCCGCTTAGCTCCCGTCAAATCCACTTTCGGGATTGCTGTCCAAGAGCCGTTCTGCTTGGATCTGACCGAATAATATTCGCCAACGACTTTCTTTTCCTTCAAACTGCTGGCCGTACGAGCTTTCGATACTTCATGATAAATGACTTCGTCCGAAGCGAATGAATGGTCGAAGACGTTGAACGGCTCGTAGATATCGAGCTGAGCAAGCGGCGTTCCGACTACTTCAACCGAAGCTTCCAGACGGATATCGTCCGATGCAGATCCTGCCATGAATGAATAGGAGCCGCTCTCGACCTGGAAGTCGCCTTTATTGACGTCCCACACGGCAAAATCTTTCGGATTCACGGTCAACTCGACCGTCTTCGATTCACCTGCGTCCAGTTCGATTTTCTCATAAGATACGAGCTGCTTAACAGGCGCATACTCGCCATACGCAGCATCATTGTTGTTCGCATAGAGCTGGACGACCTCGGAGGTGTCCACAGCGCCCGTATTTTCTACGGTGACGGATACGGTGAACGGTTCGCTGCCGCTGACCGAAGAAGGAACGGCCAAGTCGCTATACGTGAAATCACTGTAAGATAAACCGTAACCGAAGCTATATGTGACTGGGGCGTCGGTATACATATACGTCAATTTGGATTCAATCGGATCGGCATTCGTCATATCAACCGTGAATCTAGGATCTGTGTTGGCCTCGATCGTCTGGGTCGTATTGCCCTCCGGTATCGCGTAATTGTTAATCGCCGGGAAAGCCGACATATCCGAGTACCATGTAGATGTCAGGCGGCCTGTTGGCGAATAATCGCCATAAAGCACTTGAGCAAGCGCCTGGGAATCGTATTGTCCGCCATAAGGTTGGTACACAATTGCGGACACGTTCGGATTGTTCTGAATGTCTTCCATAACAACCGGGAAGCTGGATTTCACGACAACAACTGTTTTCTTGCCTTCTGCCGCGAACGCTGCCGAAACCTTCTCGACAAGCTTATAATCGTCATTACCCATATAGAGGGAGGATCGGTCGTTGCCCTCGCCGGCGCTGTGACGAGGAATCGCGCCTACGAATACGATTGCATAATCGTCCGTTGCCGCTCTGGCAGCTGCTTCTTCGCCAACATCCTTGACGACCGTCTGCTCGAACTTCACATCATCTCCTCGGCTTGCCGCAACCGTCGCGTTCGTAAGAGTGGTCGCTGTCGTCTTCAGCGTGTTGTCCTCCGCGGTGCGGATGAATCGGCCGTTCGTATAATACCAGTTCGAGAAATCGCCGCTGAATCCGGTACGATAGCCGTTGGACACGATCGAGACGGTGTCATCTCCGTTCGTTTCCATTCGAAGCCTTGCAGGAATGGTGCTAGTGCTTCCAAGCATCTCAGCCAAATTCCAGTCATTGTTCGTAAGGTTCAGCTGCGTTGCGTCGGTATTTCCGACGACCGCATTGGCGGCGGACGGCGAGGTAATCCATTTGCCGTTAAGCAGAGACTGCAAGCTTACGCCTTCCTGACCCCAATCGTACACTCTGAACAAATGTGCGTTATTCTCAATATCCAGCTGATCTTCTGTCGTGACTAGCCCTGCGCCAGCTTCTCCACCGTATGTGCTTGCCGTAACGGTCTGACCGTTAAGAACGGATTGAAGCGCAATTAATTTGCCGCCTTCATCGTAGTTAACGTTGTCGCTTCCATTCTGCTTAATAATGGCAAGCAACGGCGAATCGCCGGAGTTAGGAATACTAGGAGTCGTCCCTACGGAATAAACAGTCTTGAACCTCGCATCCGCATAAGGTCCGGATACTGCCGCCTTCTGTTCCTTTGCCAGAGGCAGAGCTCCATCGTTCTTAAGCAGGACAATGCTTTCCTGAGCCGCGCGCAGCGCAACGTCTTGATGCTCTTGCAGCGCATAAGTAGCCGGCGCTTCCGTACGCACGTCCTTGGCGTCTTGTGCGAACGGGTAATATTTCGGAATGCCGTTCTCGTCCGTTTCGTTGAAAATGCCGATGCGGACCATCTGATTAACGTGCGGACGAGCCGCTTCGATCAAGTCCTCGGCCGTGACGTCGTATTTCCCTTGCTCGACAGCGCTTACGACAGCGAGCACGTCGGCTAGCGCGTCATTTGCGTTCGGGGACGGCCGTCCCGCATTCGCTTCGGCCAAAATCATAAGCAAATTGGCAAGCGTGCGATCTTGCGCATACTTCGTGTCATAGCCGTTCCCCATCGTGTTAGCCCCGAACACGAGCGAATCTCCGTTGAAATCGGGAGAGCTGTACACACCGTACTTGGAGAAATTGTTCGCATGAAGCTGGATAGGCGAGAGAATGTTCGGAATGCCGTTAGTACGGCCGAACGATGTCATGACTCCCGCTACCGATCCGCTTTCAAAGGCTTGCAGCGGAGCGCGAGTCTGATACTCGTAAATGGCTCTTGCTCCCGCACTGTTACTTGCGGACTGTCGGAACCATTGCGCGTTATATACGGAGTAATGCTTCGTGCCTACGGCAGCCCGCATCCAAAATCCATCCTCGCTCGCCTCCTGATCCGTACCGCTTAGGCCTGCCGCCATTTCATCAATCATTGTGCCGGAGAGATACGCGTCCTCCGCGAACCCTTCGTCAAACCGGCCGCTGAGCGGATTAATTCTAAGATCGCTTACGACCGTGAAAGCGACCGAAGCCGAAGATTCGCTTCCGCCATGAATATTCGAAAGGCCTTGCTTAACCTTCAGCTGGCTGATTTTCTCGGCACCGATGACTTGTCCGATATCGGCAAGCAGCTCTTTGTTCCAAGTTTGTCCCATACCGACCAATGCCGGAAAATCGGTCGATATGCCTTGTACGTTATCAGCGGCAGACAGTGCTCCAGGAATTTTATTTCCCGCGTTCTCTCCCTGCTGAAGCGTATAATGATTCCGAGATCCAGTTGCATAGACGGCTGGACCTTCTAACCCCGTGTATTGAAAATAGGCGTCAACAAATGCATCCAAATGCTCAGGCACACCATCGAAAAGCGGCATTCCGTCGAACACGCCGCCTTCTTGCGTCTTGAAGGCAACTAGCTCACCTTCGGCCGCGTTGACGACACCTGTTGGCATGGTTCCTGTTAATAGTCCAATCGAGAGCGAACATGCAAGAACAACAGGCATTGCTTTCTTGCTCCAAGTCCGATAACCGAAAACCTTCATAACCGATCAACCTTCCCCTCTTGTACTCTTATGAACACTTGTCCACGCGCATCGGTATTCGACTGCAACGCACCTCCCTCTGTTCCGATAGCGCTTTCATACCATATTTTACTTGTCGCTTTGAAATAGAAATAGCGAGCTATTTCTCTGTTTGTTTCCGCATTTTTTTGAATTGTCCCTGATAGAGTCCGCTGAGTCCGTAATGACGGGAATCGGAGGCGAAAATCGCAATTTGTCGCTAATATAAGCCAAAGCGAATACAAAAAAAGCCGGCATCGCCGACTTCTTTAGACATATTTCTTTAACATGACATTTAGAAACTCTCGAAAATCTTCAATATATGCTTTAGGTTCTATGATTTCCAAATCCGGTCCGAAGCTAGCTAAAAACCGGAATCCAATCTGATTTTGCGGCACATCGATTTGGGCGATTAACCATTCAGAATTATAGGCTTCAAGCCTCTTTTGACCGTATCTTTCAATAAAGTGATCTTTAATTTGATGGGAAATCAATGCTTTAATTGTAATTAATTTCGGTTGATACTGTTGTTCCGCTTTTTGCTCAGTCATAGAATCTCTGGCATCAAATGTTTGGCTATCGATATTCAGATTATCTGTTCTGGACAATTTGAACGTTCGATATTCCATTCGATCCAAACAAAACCCCTTCAAATACCAACTCATCTCACTAAAATGAAGATGGTATGGCTCGACCATTCTAATCGTCATGTCTCCGTTTCGATCTATATAATCGAAAGTAAGCAATCTTCCTTGCGCTATTGCTTCTTGACATGTCTTTAAGATTTGGACTATTTCAGAACGACCGTCCCAATCATAAAATGACAGACTTATGGAGCCTTTCGAAGTTGCCGAGCCTATCATCGATTCCATTTTTTTAATCGTTAGTTCTACTTCGTCACTAAATAGAATTTGTCCTAATCCGCCCAGAGCGGTTAAAATATTTTCCAAGTCTTTACTGCTTAAAAGTCGTTTGTCTAATTTGTATTCATCCATAATCGCGTAGCCGCCGTTAACTCCATTTATCGAATAAATAGGGATATTAGACATGCTGAGCGTTTCCATATCACGTAGAATCGTTCTTTTGGACATGTTGAATAATTGAGCGAACTCGGTTGCTGAAACGACATTCTTTTGCAGCAAGACCATGACTATAGATATTAATCTTTCTATTTTATTCATAGTGTCCCTCCAGCCTGAAACGCAGCTAAAAAAATTTAAAAAAAGCTATAATAGGTGACAACAAAGCTGTCACCTATTATAGCTTATACTTCATGTATTACAAGAAGGAGGTTTTAACATGTCCGTTATTACGTATTTAAACTTTGACGGGAACACAGAACAGGTCATAGAGTTCTATTCAGAAGCTCTACATTCAAGTAAAGTAAAAAAGGTGAAATTCAAGGATTTTCCGCAAGATCCAAACTACCCTTTGCCAGAAAACGAATTGAATATGATTATGGAGTCATCGTTAGAATTCGCTGGCGGCAAAATCATGATGTCGGATATTCTGCCTTCGATGAAGAAAGTAACGGGCGAGTTGATTAAAGGCAACCATATGCTGATTAGCATCGTTATTGAAGATAAACAGCTACTAGAAAATTACTTTACTAATTTGTCTGCAGGCGGCTATGTTATCATGCCTTTATCAGAAATGCCTTGGTCTTCCTGCTTCGGAATGTTGGTTGATCAATTCGGTGTTGTATGGAAGTTTAATAGTGACGCCGATAAGTTCCTTGATCGTTTAGTTTCAAACTCTTAAGGGAAAGTGGCAACGGATATTTATCGTTGCCGCTTTTTCTCGTTTGCAGCCTAGGTATTAATCCACGGGATCTCGTCTTACTCGCTAATTCGCACCTCGATCCCAAGCGCTTCCATCGTATCAATCCATTCTTTCGGGCAGCCCGCGTCCGTGATCAGCATAGAAATCTCCTCCAGCCTCGCTACTCTGGCGAATGTGGACATTCCAAATTTGGAGTGATCCGCGACTAAAATAGACTCCTCCGCCCGCTGCATCATTTTCCGGGAAATAGCCGCTTCAGCTAAATGGTAATCGGTAATGCCGTCTGCAAGCGAAATGCCGCCAAGAGAAATAAACGCTTTGTTCACTTTAAATTGGTCGAGCATCCGATCGGTAAGGGAGCCTGTTGTCGCCTGATACTCTGGATTTACTTCCCCGCCCGCAAAAATAATGGTTCCGCGAAACGTTTCCATCGCTAAATTAAGTACCGGGATCGAGTGGGTGATCAAGGTAATGTTCGTTCGATCCCTTAAATACGGCAAAATTTCAATGGTCGTCGTTCCGTTATCCACCATGATCGTTTCACCGTCTTCAACCAATGATGCCGCCAGCTTGCCAATGGACGCTTTCTCTGCCTTCATCATTTGGGTCCGCTTCAGAAAAGGCGGCTCGACAAGCTCCATGCGCATTTTGACCGCGCCTCCATACACCTTGCGAAGCTTGCCTTCCTTCTCCAGCCGATCCAAATCGCGCCGCACCGTTTCCGTAGAAACGCTAAGTTGCTCAGACAGGCGATGCACCTGCACTTTTCCTTCCATTTCCAAATGATTTAGAATCGTCATCCTGCGATCTTCGTAGGTTAATGACATCAGAAGCCTCCTACATGACTGATTTTATTTAATTGATGTTGTTTTATGTTGTTTTTTTCATTGTAGGGTTAGGGGTACATGATGTCAACTCATCAGAATTGCTGGTTGACAGTCTGATCTAGCGACGCTAAGATTGTCAATAAACAACACGATGACGTTATGAAACCACAAGAATACAACATTCATGCAAAAATGGAGGGCTTATCATGCCACATTCACTCGTCTTTCGCGAGGATCACACCTTTACGATCGCGCAATTCACTGATTTACATTGGAAAGATAACGGTGCTCTGGATCAGATGACACGCCGTCTCATGGAAGATATCCTCGACGCTGAACAGCCGGATCTTGTTGTTTTCACGGGTGATGTCATCTATACCGGCGAGGTAGCTCCAGGCGATCCCCCTTGCGAGGATCCAACAGGAGCATTGCGAGAAGCTGTTCAATCCGTGGAAAGTCGCGGGATTCCATGGGCGATCGTGTTCGGCAATCATGACACGGAATCGATCATTTCAAGAGAAGACCTCATCCATGCGGTGCTGGAGTATCCGCATACGGTTGCCCAGCGCGGTCCGGTAGAAGTTAACGGAGAAGGGAATTACCGATTGTCTATTCGAGATGCTGCCGGGCAAAGCAGATTCAACCTTTACTTCTTTGATTCAGGCGCTTATTCAACCGTTCCCCATATTGATGGGTATGATTGGATTCGCAGCGATCAAATCGAATGGTACAAGAAAGAATCCCTTCAGATTCGAGATCCTTTTGCCGAACAGCCTTTGCCTGCTCTCGCTTTCTTCCATATCCCTTTACCCGAATATCAAGAGGTGTGGGACAGCAAGACCTGTTACGGGAACTTTTATGAGGCTAGCGTCTGCAGCAGCCGCGTGAACTCCGGGCTATTTGCAGGCATGCTGGAGATGGGCGATATCGTAGGAACCTTCGTTGGCCATGATCATATCAACGATTATTGGGGTGAGCTGCACGGGATTCGTCTATGTTACGGCAGAGCCAGCGGCTATAACACGTATGGCAAAGAGGGCTTTCCACGTGGCGCAAGAATGATTCGACTCATAGAAGGCGAGCGCAGCTTCGAGACATGGCTGCGACTTGCTGACGGCACCGTCATTACTCAGCAACCTGAACACCAACCCGGTACTTAATCCAGGAAGCTTGGGGGTCATTGTTTGATTATCGTCGCAACGCTGCTAGTCATCGCTTCCGGCTTGGCGCATGCCGTTTGGAGTTTATTCACGAAACGCAGTCATAACAAAAGCGTCTTTTTATGGTCCATACTCATGGTAACCACCATCGTCCTTTTTCCTTACTTAATAAGAGAATTATGGCTTCATCCCTTATCCTTATCGTCCTACGGCCTCCTGCTGTTATCCGCCTGCTTGCAGGCCGTTTATGCGCTCTTATTAGCACGTACCTACAATATGGGGGATCTATCGCAAATCTATCCGATTATGAGAGGCGCCAGTACCTTATTCATTCCTATTATTGGAGTCCTGTTCCTTCGTGAATCCTTAACGATATACGGATGGATGGGGCTGCTTTGCATGGTGATTGGTTTCGTTACACTCAGCGGCTTTTTCACCCGCGCAAGATCAAGATCAGCTTCCATCGGATCTGTTAAACCTTTCCTTATGGCGCTTAGCGTTGGCTTATGCACGACTTGCTACGTCTTCGTCGATAAGCTCAATCTTGAACATATCTCAGCGATTTCTTTGCTTGAGGTGACCAATATCGGGTTCGTCGCGGCCTTGACGCCTACCGTTATCGCCTCTAAACAACTGCGCATGGAATGGAAATTGAACAGCAGAATCATTTTACTCGGAGCGATTCTCAATCCAGGCTCTTATTTATTGTTCCTATTCGCTATGAAGTACGCACCCGTTGCCCATATCTCCCCCGTGCGTGAAATTGGCACCGTATTTGCAACGATTCTAGGCATTGTCGTCCTCAAGGAGAAGCAAGGCACTTTACGCATATGGTGTTCGGTTCTCATTTTAATAGGAATTCTCACGATTAGCTTTTGGGGCTAGAACAACTTTAAAAGGCAGGTACATCGATGACTACTTGTAACCGTGTCATTATCATTGGGTGGGATGGCGCCGGCGATTTTGTCCGCGAGGCATATACACCGAATTTAGACCGTTTGTTTGCCTCAGGAGCTTCCACGCTCGAAGCGCAAACCGCATCGCCTACCATCAGCGCCGAATGTTGGGGATCACTGCTTCATGGGGTTTCACCTGCAAAGCATGGTCTCACCAATACGAAGGCCGATAAGGAACAATTTCCTGTCAACTCACCTTATCCATCTATTTTTCGTGTTGCTAGAGAAGCTTTCCCCTATGCCAAACTAGCTGCTTATAGTGCTTGGAAGCCCATTAATTCCGGCATCATTGAACCATCGATCGGGGTCCATAAAGTATCGATGCCTGATGGCGAACTTGTGCAAGCCATAGCTGCTTACATCAATGAAAACCTTGATTTCAAGCTGCTTTATGTGCAATTGGATTTGCCAGACGCTGCAGGTCATAAGCATGGGTACAACACGCCTGGGCAACATCGAGTTATCGAAGAGACTGACCAGCACACAGGCGTCATTCTAGAAGCACTTGAGGATGCTGATCTGCTAAAAGATAGCCTCATTATTGCTGTCACCGATCACGGCGGCGGTGGCGAGAATGCTTTTGATCACGGAAGTGATCATCCCATGGATAAAACCATCTTCTGGGGCTGCACGGGCCCTGGCATCGCACCCGGAACCAAGCTTGGACATGTCGAAATCGCCGACACGGCCGCAGTTGCGGCGCATGCACTCGGACTGGAAGCCCCTGCTTCTTGGGAGGGCAAGCTGCCGGTTGGATTGTTCCACAGCTTGTAATCATGCCAAACAAAGAAACCCTGACTTCGTCTACAAGACAAAGTCGGGGTTTATTTGGATTTCTCTATTGCTCCTCCTTTATTCCTATTCATGCGAGTAAGAAATCTATCCTTTCACGCTGCCTAGGGTCAAGCCTTTAACGAAATAGCGTTGAGGCTAAACGTCTTCTGAGCCGAACCGATTTGAAAATAGCTCAAGTCGCCAAAAAGGTTGGCTACAACGATCCTGCCTATTTTAGCGGCAAGTTCGAAAAGCTTGTAGGCGTTACCCCAACAGCATATAGATTAGAATTGGAGTCAAAAAAAAAGCCCACACCCCTGAACAAGAGGCATGGACTTCACAAAACAAACGCTGTTATAAAATCAGTTTACCAACAATAGGGCTAAGCGTTTCCGCTATACGGAAATAACCTAAATCAGAAGGATGAATGCCATCCGTGGTGCATTCCTGATAATCCGCGCCCAACAACTCCGCACCATCGAAGAAGTGGAGATTCGCATCCCCTTCCTGCTGCAATTGCTCAATGATTGCCATTTGAAGCTGTTTGCGTTCTTCGCGAACGCTAAGCCTGTTATCGTCAAAGGTTTCGATCGCTAATCGGATCTGCGATAAGACGAGAATGGGTACTTCGGGATGGCGTGAACGATATATTCGAATAAATTCGGGCAATGATTCCTTAAGCCGTTCCGTACTAGGCGTATTCACTTCATAATCCAGAACGAGCAACGCCGGTTCTTCGATCTGGCTGATCAAATGGGCAAGCTCCGGCTCTCCTTGCGCATTGCCGGAGAAACCGAGATTCACCATTTCAATCGGGAATTTCCGACTTAAAATGTTGGGATAGGCCATACCCGGCCTAGAGGCACAGGCTCCATGGGTGATCGAGGTTCCGTAAATAAGCACCTTCTTGTCGCTTAAGAACCCCGGAAATCCAGTTATCGATGAAGAAGGATCAAGACCTATCCAAAGCTCCTTCACCCCTTGATAGAGCGGAAGATTAAGCGTGATATCCCGCATTTCACTAGGTAAGGATTCAAAGAGAATAGATTCGTATTCATCTTTCGAATGATCAAAGCGAGTCGTATTGACATATTGTTGATTGCCGGTTGCGCCGAAGTAGCAATCAACGCCGCATTGACCCGTCGCGGGCATTTGGTACATGGTGGCTCTGTCAGCCAGAACGACCCTTACGGAAAGCTTGGGCGAGTCTGTCTGGAAACGAATTTGAACGCCAGCCGTATAATTCGCAAGCCGGTCTACCTCCGATCGAATCGGATGACTTGGCTCGACCGGCAATCTTCGATATACCCCGTCTTGTTCAAGCCAAGGTAGCCCCGTTATCCTAAAGGGTTCGTTGCGAGGCGAGTACCATTTCCAGCCGTTTCCCGTATCCACGTCTATATTCACCCCTACCATGAAATATCAATGTTCCCGCTAATTTGAGTTAATCGTATACGATCTCCTATTACTTTACCGGTTAAATCCAAATCTTGTTCGCCGAGCTTCACTTCCACGTTGCCCGCTTGCAGCTGTGCAAGAGGCGGATAAATGGTCAAATCGGCCTCGATCAGATTGTAAACGCTGATCGTACGGAATGTGCGGTTGCGCTTCTTTGGTGTTGGAACAGGCTGATTTTCCCTGCATGTGATGCGGGATGTTTGCTTTTGCTGAACAAACAGGCGGCATTCATCATGAAACGTTCGATCCAGTGCATAAGCAGCCGTACCTTCGCCGATCATAGCGGTCTGTCCGACGATAAGCGGAGCGCCATCGGGAAACTGAAGCCGAAGCCCGACTGACGTATCCTGCTTGCAGCCGGTTAGGATAAACGCGTTGTCATGCCTTGTGATGAACAGCAATGCCGATTCGGAGGCCGCATCTTCCTTCGACTGGTACAAAGAATAATCAAATTGTTGCAGGAGATAGCGCACGAATTGGGATGAATCCACAAATTCCTTTTCCTGTCGAACCGGTAAATGCGTTACACCCGCGATTTGGAACGGCAGCGAGCCGCGCACCCACCCGACTTTGCCGCCGTCCCATTCAGGTAAAGCTCTAGTTAGCGCAAATACGCGCTCTAGTCCCGACTGATTCGCGCTTGCGTGCACGAGCGTATTGCGATCCGCTAGATCGTCCACGACTTCGCCTAACCCACCGCTTGAAATGTGCGAGTGATGGAACAATTTATATTGACCGTCTCCGCTTGCATGCTCCTCGTTCTTGATCGAATCTCTTGGCAAGGCAAGGCTAACGGAAAAAGCACCTTCAAGCTCCTGCTCGTATCCGAGATTCAACAGATTGCGCAGCTCCGGATCTTCGACAGCACCGTAAAAAACGATCTTTCCTCCGTTACGGACATACTCGATGATTCGCTGCGCCTTCTCCCCTTTGATCCAAAAAGCCGACGTAAATAAGATCGTATCTTGAAGCTTAAGGACGGCATCGTCGTTCATCGCGAAAAAGTCATCCGTGCTGACAACCGTATTGAGCGGCAAGCCTTGATTAATCGCATTGCGCACAAACCAATCATGGAAGAAAGCGTCGCTCGAATGCTCGTCTGTCTCGGCCATTGCTTCATGCAGCTCTCGAAACGGGTACAACCACGTTAAAATCCCCGGCTGATCGGGTGCGTATTTGAAAGCCCTCTTAATATGAGGAATAACCTCCATCGGAATATCTTCATCCAGCTCGCCTTTTTCCGAGTCGATGGTCAATATTTGTACAATTCCTGGGCTCTCTAATCCCCCCTCCTTATTAACCCGAGCAACGGTGAGAGGGCAATAAATATCATGCGGCTCCCGATCGTACAAATCCCACCACGGATTTTGCCAGAACCATGGATCATTGGCGTAAAAGCGGAACAGGTAGGTCTGACTCGGGAGCATGGCTATACGCGACATATAGCCCGTGAGCTCCAATCCGAAATCATAGTTAAGGGCTCCCCAAGGCGAGTTTGGCGGCGGAATTTCAACATAGTTTCGCTCATACAGATCCAGCAAAGGAATACAGTCTTTGGCCAGATCCATGCCTGTACCGTAGTTGGTCCCTCTGATCTCCGTCCGATAATCCGGGCACTCTTGCTTGAATATTTCCCAGAACGACAGCATCTTGGACGATAGCTCCCCGTACGCTACCTTCGCAAGCTGCTTGCCATCGTAATTAGCGCCCAGATACGTCCAGGGAAAGTACGACAGCGCGAATCCGTTGGAAAACCAAATATAATCGAATCCTAGCGCCGGCAGAAAGCTTGCGCACTGCCGCCCCAGAAACTCGCCAAAGGGCGTGTCTTCGGGAATGCCGCCAGGATAAGCCGCGTAAGCCACGTTATCTTCTTTCAGTTTCGACCAACCGCATACGACCGTATAATCCGCTTTCAACGAGATGAATTGCCCGTTCACTTCAGCGAGGTTGATTTCCGGATGCAGCTTATATTTGAAATCGGAGTAGGCAAATTCAGGTCCTGCGTCAAAAGTCGCTCCTACCTCCATGCGAATGCCGTAACGCTCAGCTGCAATTCTTTTGAAAGAGGCGATTATGAATTGCAAATCGCCGTAAGTGATCATTGCTGTTTCGCTGAGGTATGGCTGGCCGATTCGCGGATCGGTGTCCTCCTTAAGCTGGGCGAAAAATTGCTCATTGGCGTATCCGATATAGCGAGCCCATTCAATCTCGCGCTGCATGTCGCCATCCCAGACTAGAATCTCGCTTCCGTCGGCGACCCATAACAGCATGGAGCAGCCCTCCGCCATGCCGATCAGAGGAAGCCACTGACGGATGGCCTCCGCACATACCGCTTCGATGGCTTCTGGCGCCATACTCTTGAAAGGCTTCAGGCTCATTTCCAGCGTGACTCTTTGCAAGGCAGGCGTTGTCATATGACTTCCACCTCAATGCCGAGCACCTTGGCAACATTGCGGATCTTGGAGCTCACATGCCCCACGCCAAGCGCAAAGTGATGCGTAGGACCTGCCGAGCACCATTTTTCCACGAATTCCGAAACGCTGTAATTAAATTTACAGCGAGTATTCGTATTGCCGGTTTGCGGAATTTCGCCTTTGATGGATTCGCCTTCCGCGGCGATCATTTTGTATTTGCCGTTAGCCGTTTGCGAAATGCTGAGCAACGTAACGGGTCCTGATTTGATGCTGAACTCTACGCCGATGCCTGATCCGCTTTTGCCATGGAACAAATCCAATCCGCGAATGATCGGCTGACCGTCGCTAATCTTGATATTATGAGGGCCGTCATGCCCGACGAGTACAATATCGTCGACGAAGTCGCAAGGGTGCAGCTCCGCGAACGAACCCCCTGCGTCCAGACGATCCATAATCAACATCGCTGCGCATGTCTTCAGATCGGCTTCGCCGGCAAGCGGTACGCCTTTGCCTGTCAACAGCGAGTTGCCGAGCACCATATTCGATCCGATCCGTTCATATTCATTATTGTCGAGCCCCCGGTAATAATAGGCCAGGCCCGTTAACCCGTATTCTACGATCAGCTTATCCAGCCCGACCGCAACCTTAGCCGACCAATCGAGATCCTCTTGCTTGATCGGTCTTGTCACCGGATCGATGAAAGGATCGGATATTTTGAATACGCTTTTGATTTCATCTAATTTATCAGCCGTTTCTTTGGCCGTCACACCGCTGACCAGCTTGGCCAAATCGCACATTTCGAGCATTTGCACATGCGAACCGAAGGAAGCCGTAAAAGCCGTCGGATCGGAGTTCATATCATACATACCCTCGTAGGTATGGCCCAAATAGCCGATCTTTGCGTATTTGAATGCTTTTTGCGCATTGGCGACCAGGCACCAGTCCTTTAATTCCTTCTTCGCGCGTTCATCGTCATAGAGCGTTCCTACGATCATCCCCGCCGCTGGTTTTCCCGCTCGCACGAGCACGCCGCCTATTTCGGGAAGGGAACAAATATTATCGTTAACCAACTGCATATAGGTCGTCGTATTGCGATAATCGAGACGCTTTCTCGGCTGCAAGGCGACAAGCACCGTTGGAACGGACAAGTTCAGGATCGGAGTAGCCGCCGTCGATGACGTCACGTAGGTGCTAAGAAAGCAGAACAGGAAATCAACGTTCTGGCTCTTCAAATAAGACGAGGCAGCGAAAGACTTGTCTACGCCATCGACAAAGCCCGCCGACACCACCTCGACGTCTTGCCCCCGAAGCATTTCCTCGAAATCGCGGCCGTAGCCCTCGAGCTCCTCTTTTAATCCCGGGAATTGCGCCCAATACGGCTCATGCCCCACTGTTATTACGCCGACGCGCGCTTTTGCCTTTTGGAATATATGACTCATTCCCCTTCATCCCCCATACTTGAATTTTAAGATCTCACGATTCCGATTAGCGCCAAATGAAAATTCGTCCCTGTGCAGTCCGCTCTATTGCCGTGGACGACTTCCAGTTCAACATGATGCTGCTTTTCCTCCAGGTCGTTCGCGATCCAATAAATATGGAACCAGCCTCCGTCTTTGCACCAATCAGGCCGATCGCGGCAAGAAGCGACCGCTGGGCCGCCGTCCAGCTTATAGGTGAATTCCGCTGACTTTTTGCCAAAATCGAAGGCTAACGCAAGCCCGCTTCCAGTAAACGAAAAGGATAGCTTCGCGCCGACCGCAGAAGTGCTCAGAAGGTGATCCACCCAAGGCATGTGAGCCCTGGCGCGTCTAATCATCCATGGTCCTTCCAGCTGAACCTCGTCGAAGGAGAGCGTATCCGCTTGCCCCCAATGATTAACGTTAAGCGGAGCCCCGAGCGTGTTATCGATTGCGCCGCGCTCCATATCGAGATCCGTTAGCAATTCCTCTTCCAGATAAGCAATGACACACTGACCATAACTCAAACTGCCTCGATGTTTAGGATGAAGTCCATCAGGCAGCCACTCGTCCCAAGTCATCCGGCCCAGCCTCACTTCCTGCCAGGCATGCTGTCCGACCCAAACCGCGCTGATGCCATAATGCTCCGCTAACTCTTCGTACTCGGCGATGCTGGCAGGAACCTTCCCCCGAGTCATGTCCTCGTACATTTTCTGACAGTAGGTATAGACGAATACGAGCTCGCTTCGTCCGTCCGCCAGCAGCTTGCGGATTAATCCCTCTCTCGCTCTCATTCGATGCTCGGATGGCGTCATGTAGTCATTGACGGCAAACTCAATGAAAATCAGATCGCATCGATGATTGATCAAGTCCCGCTCCGCGCGGAACACAGCCAAGTCGCTGCCCGTCGCGCCTATCGCCGCATTCTCTACTTTGATGCGTGCGCGAGGAAACGATTCCACAAACCAACGCGCGACCGGCTCCGGCCAATTCGGCATCATACTGCCGTCTTCCGTAATCGATCCGCCAATGAAACCCAACGTCAATTGCCCCGCTTGCAGCTTGCTTCTTACTTGCGTTAAACGTTTTCGATGCTGTATGGTGTCCATTTTGCATTCATCTCCGCGTGAATTTCGACTATGACGAGCCCACTGTGCCGGCAGCCAAATCGTTAGTTTAAAATTAGCCAACGCACGCTGGAATGTATACTGCTAAATACGTCGAAACCTCTAATAAATGTAGCGATGCTACCGTGTAGATCCGGTTCAAATCATGATCCTATTCGCCCGGCAACTCTTTGATTTATGTTCGTAACTATGAGTTTCGCCATTCATATTTACATTTACTTTTATATAAGCTATTCTCACTTCTACAAGACCTGGAAGGAGCAAAGATCTTTGATGAAACTAAACCGCTTATTTGCCTCCAAAAGCTTTCTTTTGAAAATCGTCTTGTGGATCAGCGCATCCGTTCTATTCATCGTCGGGATTCTGTCCGTCATCATTTATTTGAATGCGCAAAACTTAATGATTAAGAAGGAATCGGACAACAGTAAAAAACTGCTGCTTCAAGTCAAATACAATACGAATTTGATGAATGAAACGATGAGTCGGCTTACGCAGTCTCTCTATATCAATAACGACATTACTTCCATCATGTACGCGGAGCAGGAAAATATGGTCGACGTCATCATACGCCTTAACAATGTCGTCAACGCGTTAACTTCCTCTTATCCCTACATTCATTCCATCAGTGTATATAATCGAAGCCTTGATCAATTTTACAATGCAGGTTCCCCCATTTTTTTCGATGATCCGCAATTGTTGGCGTTATTCCAATCCAATGAGCTGCTGCCGAAATTAAAGCCCATTTATCGCGATATTCACAAAGTCGTAAATGAAACGAACAAGAGCGAACGCGTTCTTTCCTATTTCATGTATGAAACCTCAACGAACGATGAAAATCCGAACGGCGCTCTCGTTATCAATGTCCGGCCGGAATGGCTGCTTGGCAACATTAAGCAGATTAATATGGTGGATCGGCAGCAAGGAAACAATATCTATCTCCTGGATCAGCAGGGCGACTATATCGATGTGGACGAAAGCCAAGAACATACGGAGAAGTTAAACTGGTTGAAGGCCGAGGTTGAAAGTCACGCCAAAAAAGCTTCATCTTCGGAAACCGAAAGCTCGTTTAAAAGCAAGTACATGGACACGCAGTATTTAATCACCTACCTGTATCTCGAGAGCATCGACATGACGTTATTGAAGATTCAGCCGACCCTGGAAGTGTACGGCTATATCCAAGGATTTAAGACGAGCATTATCTTTATTACGCTCATTTTCCTTGTAATGGCTGTTGTCATTTCCGTCAGTATTTCCCGTAAAATTTATAGCCCTATTGGCAATTTAGTGCAAACCATATCATCCGGACGCCTTCATAAATTCGAGCAAAGAGGAAAAGGCGACGAAATATCCTATTTGGATGATGTATATAAGCAGTCCATGGAGAAATTGAAGCTTTATGACAAACAAATTTACCAATACGGGGATGTGATGAAGCACTACTGGTTGAACCGCATACTGACAGAAAATTTGAAATGGGATCACGCCGAGCTGGAAAGTATTTTTCATGAAATGAAAATCAACTTGCCCTTGGACCAGTCCTATGCGGTTCTGCTTTTGAAAATAGACAACTATAAAGACTTCCAGAGAAGCTTTTCTTCCAAAGATAAGGAAACGATTCGCTACGCGATGATCAACATCGCATCGGAATGGATTTCACGAGCCTATATTAATGAAGGGCTTGATTTAAAGGATGATCACGTCGTTCTGATCCTTAGTATTCCTCAAGAGCATGAGCACTTCGAAACCCACGTGACTTCATTCATTCAAGAAGCCCAACAATTTGTTCACCAGTACTATAAAATTACGTTTACCGCTTCGATCAGTCCGATATCGAATACGATTGACTCGTTGCAGACTCTCTATATTAAAGCGCTTGATCAAACCGTATACCGCTTTATGTATGGCCATAATTGCATTCTCGATACCAAGCAATTGCTCCTCAATGAAAACAATCCAAAAACGGGATATGCCAAAAATCTTGAAACCCACTTACAGGATGCTCTTCGCAAACGTAGCTTAGATGACATAGAGGACGCTATGAAACGGCTGTTCGACGATATGAGTAAGCTCAGTTATTATAATGCGCTTGCATCGACGTTCCGGCTATTGGAAACGACCAAGAAGACGTTGGAAGCCAGCCCGGATGCGGCAACGTCCTCTCTTCTTATTGATTTATCGAGCTTTTCCCTTCAGATCATGGAGAAAGAGACATTGAACAGCATCCATGAAACGATCTTTGGCGCGATTAAACAATCTTTGCATTCGAAGCCGGAAGGTACAACCAATAAAGTCAATCATTACGTCGTAGTAACGGTAACCGAGTATATCGAGACCCATTTCCAAGATCCTTCTCTCTGTTTGGCATCCATTGCATCCATTATGAAAATATCCCAAAGACGTCTAGCAAATCTCTTTAAAGACGCCATGCATGTATCCATTGCTGACTATATAAATGAAACAAGGCTGGCCAAAGCAGCTGAGTACTTATCCGAAAATGAAAATAGCGTCCGTGAAATTGTAGAAAAGGTAGGGGTTCTAAACGAAACCTATTTCTTCAGCTTGTTTAAAAAGCATTTTGGCATAACCCCCAAAGAATACGCATTAAAAAACAATGCCAAACAATTAAAAATGCCAAAAGGCGAGTTAGAATCCTAAACAAAGGGGACTTATCCATGAAGTACAAAATAAATCAATCGGAAACCGCAAAGAGCTTGGTAGAAACCTTTTCATTCCGGCAATTATTGAACCAAGTATGCTGCCCGACCTATGGCATGGTCGGCAAGGAGCGGCTAGAAGAGTTCGGGGCGATGTTCTTTCATCCCATGGAACGGGCAGAATTGCAGCAAATCATCGAGCGTTTCCGAAACTTCTGCAGCATCCCTCCTTTTATCGTTAGCGATCTCGAATGCGGTCCCGGCAATATGATCGTAGGCGCGACGAAATTCCCTTATATGATGGGGCTCAGCCAGACCGATTCGTCGGAGCTCGCTTATGAAGTCGGCTGCAGTACCGCGATAGAAGCCGGAGAGCTTGGCTACAACTGGACGTTCTCGCCGGTCGCCGACTTGGCTGCAGATCCCGACAGTCCGGTCGTAAGCATACGAAGCGCAGGCAAGAACCCCGAACAAGCGATCAAGATAGCCGGGGCTTATATGACCGGACTGCAGGATCATGGAATGATGGCTACGATTAAGCACTTCCCGGGCGACGGTTACTCCTCCTGGGATCAACATCTGACGACGCCTGTCCTTCCGCTGGACGCGGATGCGTGGAGAAACGGGCCAGGACGCGTATTCCAAACCCTGATCAATCAAGGCGCGATGACGCTAATGCCTGGGCATATTGCGTTTCCCGCCTTTGACGAACCGGATGATCGCGGGCTGTATCCGCCTGCTACCGTATCGAAAAAGCTGCTGATTGATTTGCTGAGAAAGGAGATGGGCTTTGAGGGGCTGGTCGTGTCGGACGCGATTGAAATGGGCGGCGTTGTCGGCTTCATGAACTACTATGATGCTTGCGCGGCGGCACTTACCAATGGCTGCGACATGCTGCTGTTTCCAAGAATGGACGAGCGTTTCTACGTCGAGATGGAGAATCGATTCCTTAGCGGCAGCTTGTCTCTAGAGACGCTCCGAGATCGGGCATCCCGGATCGTGTCGCTCAAGGAGCAATTCGGCCTTTTCCAAGACTCGCGATCCGCTCCCAATAAGCTGTCACCGGATAAGGCATTGCACGCGGCATTAGCAGAAACCATCACGAAACAAAGCATTACGCTCGTTAGAGATCGGGCAAGCTTGCTCCCCTACCCCCTGCTGCCGGACACGAAAGTATTGCATGCCGTCATTATGAACAATCACGAGCGTTATGGGGAGCTATGTGAAAGGATGAAACGGGAGATCGGCCGCTATTCCGATTCGGTGGATCAATGGATCGATCCGGGTCCCGACGCCTTGTTCAAGGCCGTTGCCGACAAATCGTACGATGTCATCATTTGCTCCATCGGCAGCCGCCTTAGCTACGGGCTGAATGTCGTTCGGCTGCACGACGAAGTAGCAAGAAACATGATGGGCGGCTGGACAAAGTTCGATACCCCGATTATTTTCGTTTCCCACTTCCATGCTTTCGTTCATAAGGAATACGAAGCTTCGATCGACACAATCGTGAACACCTACGGAGACATCGACTGCACAGCCGAATACCTTCTGCAGGCCATCACAGGGAAAATACCGATCAATAGAGAGCTGGTTGCCCACGATTAATCCAATTAAAAGGCCGAACATCTTAACAGATCAATCTGTTAGCTGTTCGGCCTTTTTCCTCTAACAATTATAGAGTCCAATCAAATACGACGGAGAAAATATCATTAGGATTTAAACGCAACTGTTCGTATGCGGATGCTGCTTCCGTATAAGGGACAACGCGATCGATATAAAGCCGGGGATCAATCGATTTACTCCGAATGGCCTCCACGGCATTCAACCGATCCTCGTTCCCCCGGTCGCCGGGCATGAGAAGAAGAACCCCTTCCGAATTCAAATCTGTCCTTGGATCAAGGCTTAGTTTCTCTATGTAAGTGCCTTGATACACAATGCGCGGCCAATGACCGACAATACCCGAAATCGGGTTCACATAATACGTTTTCGGATCCCGATACACATTTGGCGTTTTGCGAATCAGCTTGTGAGCAAGCGTTACGCCCTGCGCGGAGCCTGAAGCTTCAATAATAAGGTTAGCACCGCCGTCACAATAAGCGAGTATACGCTCCAACGCATCCGGATCAGAGGCCTGAACGCAAGCATGCACGCCGTAACTCAAGGAACGGGTAAGTCTAGACTCCGATAAATCAACAACAATTACCCGACAACCCTGACTGACGAGAAGACCGGCGGAGAAAGCTCCAATTATCCCTTGCCCGATAACCACCGCACATTCATCGCGCTGCGGCTGCGCCGCCGTAACGCCTCGCAAGCTGATAGCCGCCACTTGACTAACGACGTAGTCCAAGGGATCGGATCCTTTTGGCAACAGAATGGGCTTATCATCCGCTCCAACCAGATGCATACTAGCCTGCCCTCCCCACCACGAATAAATGTCCTTCGGACCTGATTGCGGATTGTAGCTCAGAAGGTCGCCAACGCGGTAACCCTTTACATTCGCGCCTATTCGAACCACCTCGCCGACAGCCGCATACCCGGGGATTAAAGGAAATTTATCGGAAGCGCCATAATGACCGCCTAGGACGCGGGTTTCCGTTCCGCTTGAAACAAAGGTATAGCGCGTTTTTACAAGCATTTGATTGTCATTCATCTCAGGCAGCGTAAAGGTACCGAAGCCCACCTTGTTAATCCCTTCGAATACGATTGCATGAACAGTCGTCATAGCCGTTTTCCTCCCTTTAGCAACAAAACGAAGATCCGTAGACCTTCGTTTCGTTGTCCCGCCGAGTAACGAATAACCCGACCCCATTTTCAATTACTGGTTTTGCGATTTCCACGCGTCGAGCTGCGTCTGAGCTTCGGCTTTAATTTTGTCCAAGCCGGCATCTGCCAAACGTTTCTTCATGTCTGCCAAGAATGCATCATAATCCGTCATTGCGCCCGTGATTAGAATCGGAAGCAATTCCGCGTATACCGCATTTACTTGCACGATTTCCGATTTGACGTTTTCGCCATTGAACAAGAATCCGAGAATTGCCGATGTTTTTGCTTCATCGTTATTTTTTTGCATCAACTCCAGAGATGCCTTGGAGTTCCAGCTGGAATCCCACTGATCCCAGAGAGGCCCGAGCCAGTTATGCCATATCGCCCAAGTTTGTTCCGCTCCGCTTTTCGCCTCGATGGATATGGCGTCCGTCCCGGCACCCGATTTGACGGTATAGTTCTTTCCTTCCAGCCCGAATGCGAGCGTGTTGGAAAGCTGCTTATCCTTCCAGACGGCATTGAGCAGTTCCATAGCTCTTTCCGGATTTTTCGACGTCTTGCTGATGGCCGTTGCCGCTCCGACCATATTGCTTGTTGAGATGATCGGATAATAGACAAGCGATTCCACGGTCGGGAAACCAAACAGCGCCGTCGATTTCGAGCCATCCTCCGTATAACCGCCCGAATCGCGCATGACCGCATATTTGCCTGATTTAGCTTCAGCAGTGAAGTCCGTTTTGACGGCGGCATCTTTGGCTACGTAACCTTTCAAATAATAGTCATGCATCGTGCGGTAATTGTCGACGTATTGAGGAATGTCGGTTTCGAACACGAGTTTGTTACCAATTTCATCATAACGAATCCCTTTCGTTACGATGGTATGGTCGGCAATAAAATCACCCGCTGCCGAAACGGTTTTCGTGACCAGCAATGGCGTTATCGTAGGCTCATTCTTCTTGATCGTCTCTAAATAAGGCTCAAGATCTTTGAGATTTTTTATTTGCTTGTAATCCACATTGTACTTCTCCACCAAATCTTTTTTGAATACAATGCCTTGCGGCGTCGTAAACGGCGACTGGGAGGGAACCGCCATGATTTTCCCATTATACGTGACCGCTTTCCAAGCGCGTTCATCCACCTTGGCGAGGATATCCTGTCCATATTCCTTCAAGAGATCATCGAGCGGAAGGAATGCGCCTTTCTGCACGTTCGTATCGATCGGATTCGTCCAGTTGGAAGTAAAGACAAGATCGTATTTTTCGCCGGAGGCAGACATCAATTTCATCTTGTCTTCCCAGCTTGCCGCGTCGATAAAGGTAAAGTGCAGATTCGCGTTCACGGCTTCTTTAATCGCTTTATTCGCTTCCGCTTCAATAGCTTCTTGATCGTTCATCGTATCGATCGGCTTCCGCATATACCAACTAATATCCACAAACTCTTTCGTTGGCTCGGCTGTCTCGGTCGGCTCCGGTGCTGCTGTACTCGTATTCGTGGCATTCGGTGCTTCATTGTTGTTACCCGAGCTGCATCCGCCAAGAACCACGGAAACAACCATTCCCATCGCAATCATGCTGCTTACGGTTTTCTTTGTCTTTTTATTACCCATTCTCACAAACATACCTCCCTAAAATATTATAATGTTATCTATAAAACAGACACATGATAGAGGATCCATGCGCTGGAAAACCCATTTTCGCTACCCTTTTACGGATCCGACCGTCAGGCCTTGCACGAAATACCGCTGAAAGAAAGGAAAGATGACCAGCATCGGTCCTGCGGCAAGAATACACATCGCCATCCGCGCGCTTAAGCTCGGTACTTGCTGCCCTGGCTTAACCAGACCGTATTGAATCGCTTCCGCGCTATTCAAGAACTCCATGTTGCGCAGCACTCGAATGAGCAAATATTGCAGCTTCATCTTATTTTCATGATCAATGTACAACAAGGTCAGCCACCAATCATTCCAGTATTGCAACACCAGAAATAAGCCGAGTGTCGCCAATGCCGGTTTACTAAGGGGAAGCACGATTCGCGTGAAAATGGTAAACTCGCCCGCGCCGTCTATTTTGGCTGATTCGAATAAGGCGTCAGGCAGCGTTTGCAAGAAACCTCTCATTAACAACACATGCCAGCCTGTGATGAGGAAAGGGAGAATAAGCACCAACAAGTTATTTTTCAAATCCAGCCAGCTGACCATCAAAATATAGGAAGGAACCAACCCGCCCTGAAACAGCATCGTAAAAAATACATAAAAGGAGAGCTGCTTGCGATAGGCATAATCTTTCCTGGAAATCGTGAAGGCGAAGCTTGTCGTAATCCACAGCCCTGCCGCAGTCCCAATTAGCGTTGTATAGATCGTCACCATATACGAATTGAGCAAGACGGCAGGATTATGGAGAATGACGCGATACGCCGATAAATCGAACTGCTTCGGCACAATGGAATAGCCCGAGATGAGGATATCCGTTTCATTTTGGAAGGAGGTTCCTATAATGACTAGAAAGGGATACAAGCAAGCGATACATACAACAATGAAGATAGCATGAATAATCCATTTGCTGAGCATAAAGGGTGAACGGGAGTTTGATATCCGCGGTGTCGTCATGTGGCATTCTCCTTAAAATAATGAATTTTCGCGATTGATTTTCCTTACGATATAATTCGTCAATATAACCAAGGTGAAACCGACCGTAGATTGGAAGAAACCAGCAGCCCCGGCCATGCCGATATCGCCCATATCGACCAGCGACCGATAAACGAAGGTGTCGATGACGTCAGTCGTCGGATACAGTGAAGTTGAATTCAGCGTTACATTATAAAACAATCCGAAATCGCTATAGAAAATCTTACCGATTTGAAGAATGACCATCATAATGATAATCGGTTTAATCATCGGAATCGAAATTGATATCGCCTGCCGCAGCTTGCCTGCGCCGTCTATTTTGGCCGCTTCGTAATACTCTGCATCCACGCTCATCAGCGCCGCATAATAGATGACCGCGCCATACCCAAGTCCTTTCCATACCGCTACGATAATAAGAATAAAGGGCCAATATTTCGGCTCGTTATACCACATGACCGGCCCTATTCCCAGCAGCTCCAATCCCTTGTTAAGAACGCCGTATTCCATATCCAGCAGCGCTCGGAAGGCAAACCCCGCTACTACCCATGAGATGAAATAAGGAATGAACAACACGGTCTGGTAGGCCTTTACGAATCGCTTGCCAATCTCCCGAAGCATCAGCGCAAAGGCGACTGAAATCATCGTGCCTAACGCAATGAACGCCATATTGTAGAGCAGTGTGTTTCTCAGCACGCGTTGCAGGACATCGCCTTTAAATAGAAACTGAAAATTGTCAAAGCCTATCCAGGGGCTGTTCCAGATCCCAAGATCATATTTGTAATCTTTGAAAGGAAGCAATAACCCGTAAAGCGGTACATAATCAAATAAGAACAAAAGCGCAATGCCCGGAAGTGCCAATAAGGTTAAACCGAAATTCTTTTTAAATGTTCTCATGTACCTGCCCCTTCTTGTTGGAATGCCTGTAACGATTGCGATTGCTTTTGCGATAACCTAACTGTAGATAATTAAGCCCTCGATGTATATTATGAAAATTGCATTTTACTTGGAAAAATGACTAACTTGCCGGGGAACGGACTGCGATTCATGACGTTCTATTCGATAATCGTTCATAACAAATATATCCCCGTTAAAACAAACAACCCGGCTGCGTTTGGCAGCCGGGTTGCTTCTATATAAGGAGAGGCTTCTAACTAAATTCAACTGTGACGTCTTTTCCTTTACTCAACGTTAGCCTAACATATTTGCTTATTTCCCCTTCATGCACCTGAGTTTCCTCTCCCTCAACGATGACTCTCGTCCAAGGAACGCCTGCGCTTAAGCGGATGGTATTATCGTCAACACTTGAATGCAATATAGCTTTGGCAGTTCCGGTCGATAGATCCCAAGATAGCTGTTTCACCTCTACTTGAGTCCTTGCCATAAGTCCATCCATAGATCCCGATTGCCAATCAGAAGGCAAAGCCGGAAGCAGCTCGATTTCACCCGTGTTCGAGAATAGCAACGTCTCGTTTATTGAAGCAACGACGCCAAATGACGTATCGGTGCAATAGCAATGATTTCTGCGATTCGTATCATGGTCTGTCATTAAAGACGGGTAATAACCGGCTTCCGTCATCATGGGCAGCAGCGAAGATAATACGCCTTCGCCTTGTTTGAGCCGAGCGCTAACTAGCGCCTTGTGCATCCAGCCATGCCCCGCCGTCGCGTCCTTCGTATTGTACTTGTCTCTGTTCGCAAGCGCGATCTTCGCTGCTGTAGCGAGAGCTTTATTGTTTTGCGTTTCATAGGCAGGCCAAGCAACGTATAGATGGCTCAGATGGCGGTGGTTATTATTTTCCGTGTATTCATTCATCGCCCATTCACGCAAAGCGCCGTCCGCATCGTATTTATAATCAGGCAACAGATTCAAGAGCGCTTCCCATTTGGCAACGGCGGCTTCATAGCCTTCGCGCTTGACGGCTTTCTCCATCGTTATTACCATTAGCAATCCATCACGAGCAGCCGAAATGTCCATGGTAGCATTAGCCGTAATCGTGCTGTTATAGCCAATCGGATTATTTTCCGGCGAATAGGTCGGGATAATCATATACTTCTCGCCTGAATTTAACGTTTCTTTGCCGCTTTGATGGCAAGCATTGCCGTTCTTATCCGTGTAATATTCCGTCGTACATATCTGTTCCCAGAAGTTAGCCTGCTTCGTCAGGAGAGGAAGCAAAATATCTTTCTCCAATTCCAGATATCCCTTTCGCAATAGATCAGCGAATTCCTCAGCGGAAAGTCCCCCGTCATGGACGCTGAGCAGCGGCTGCAGCTCATGGATTCTCATCGCATCAACAATCGGGATTTGCCTATTGCCGTAGCATTGCCAGTATTCATAGATCGGCAGCAGACACCAGCTTGCTCCGGCATTCCAATATTCAAACGGATAATCGTTGTCGTATTCCGCATGCATGCCGCGGTCGCCGTCAGAGTTGACGGATACCTGTAGCGCATCATGCATCCCGTAAGCCACGCGGGCATTGTATGCGAAGTCCGGTACGTTTCGCAGGAAAAATGCGATATATCCCAACTGCGCCTGCGTCAGATGCCCCGTATTCATGGCCGCAACTTGCAAATTCACATTTGCGTCCAGGGTGTAGATGCCGCGCCAACCCGGATTCCATTCGCCGGTCCACATGCCGTACAAGCGAGGCGCGCTTGAGCCGCCGCAGCATATCATCGCATAGCGCCCCTGGTTGTATACCTGCTCCATAAAGGCATGGTTGATTCTCGTTACCGTTGCTTGTTGGTTATGAATCAACGCTAGATTATCCGCATGCTTGTCCATCTCATCGCCAGCTAACGAGAAACGGACGGCATTAAATTCAGCAGCATGCTGCTCGGCATGGGGAGCAAGGGCAGCGTAATACTCAAAACAGCCTTTAACATCTCTATACTTCTGCGCGACGGTGTTCGTATGCCGGAACAACTGCTCTACGAGAGCGTATTCCGTCTGTCCAGCAAAATCTTCGATACCGCCCATCTCATAAGTTCGATTGGATTGCGTAATGAGATACACGGCATCGGCATCTATAATTTGAATCGCCGGATTCTGTTCGCTGCCAACGTTCATCGTTTCATTCGTTTCAGCGAGCAGCACTCTTTTCTTCGTGCCGTTCACCACGAGCACCTGCGTTAACCCCGCATACCCTGCATGACTAAGCTCGCTGCCCGCATAAGACGGGTAATGCACGACTTGTGCAATATATTCCGCCTGCGGATCTACCAGCTTCTTATACTGAAGTGCCGTTACCTCAGAGGTACCGTTTCGGGCACGGCTCATATTCGAAATATCATCGATGGAGATCGTCATATTAATTTTGGTGCCGCTCACGGATTGCTCGATCTTCGTAATCGAAACATTGTCTGCTCTGGAAGTGAACGAGGCTCTCGTCCACCTGCCGAACTCATCGGTGTAACGCACGCCCGTCTCCGCCGTCTCATAATTCGTCCAGCGCTCATAGCCGGATACGCTTCCTCTATTTGTTGCATTCAACCTAAGCTGATGCCCGGGATGATAGCTGTAGAAGAACGTTCTGATTCGCGTCGAACCTCTCTCGTCCTTAATCTTCCATTGATCGTTTAGGTTAAACACATTCCATCTCGCATCGTCAAGCTGCTCCGTTAATTCATTAGGAATGAATCTCGGATCTCTCGACGGATAGTTGAACCACATATACTGAAAAATAAAACTGTCAGAGTAAGGCGAACCTGATGTAATATAACCGTTCTCTCCGTTGCCGCTAACCATACCGTCCCGCCAAGCGTATCCGGGGTTGGTAACCGGCACATCCGTATAGGTGCAAGTATAATTTCCTTTTCTGAACAAACGCGCAGTCGAAGTTGTCATCGTCTTATTTTCCCCGCTTCCCTAAGCTCATAGCATTTCGCTATAATTATATCGATACAAGCATGAAAACGTTATCGATTGAGACGACCAAAGGCATCCTCGAGGTGTCGCATTTTGGCAGAGGAGAACAAGGATATGAACCTCCCCCCCATTAACATCGGAAATATGGATATTAAGCTTGCGCTTGGCGGATTTGCGCTCAATGTCTTGTATGTGAAGTTCGGCTATTTCCATAGCTCGATGCGCGAACACAGTCATAGCCACGGCAGCTATGAGCTTCATTACATCCCTAGCGGTCAAGGTATACTGGTGGCGGATGGGGAGCGTTATCCCCTAATGCCTGGAACGTTGTTTATGACCGGACCTGATGTCGCGCATGAGCAGATTCCGGATCAGAGCGATCCTATGGCTGAATACTGTATCTTCTTCGAGGTTCTCTCCGGTGATTCCCAGCTAACCGCAAATAAAAACAGCACCCATAAGGATAATCTCCTGTCGGAATTGCTGGTCAACACGCCGTTCTGGATCGGTCCGGACAACGAAAATATGATGCCGTTGTTCCAAATGCTTGCAGACGAGCTGTCATCGAAGCGCCTCGGCTTTCATCACATGGCAACGAATATATTAGAAATGATCGTTACCCGAATGGTTAGGCAGTATACGGAGCGCCGCTCCTCTCTCATGGACGTTCCGGTGAAAACGTTGGATGACAGCAGACTGCTCACCATCGAGAACTGCTTCTTATATGAGTACTCTTCCATTACGCTAAAGCAGCTTGCGGACAAGCTGGGTCTGAGTACCCGCCAGACGGAGAGGACCGTACAAAAGCAATACGGCGTTTCCTTTAAGGATAAAAAACAGCAATCTCGAATGAGCGCTGCAGTCCAGTTACTTGCAGAAACCGACTTGTCTATTAGTGCCATTGCTGCAAGAATCGGATTTGCAACCTTGGAACAATTCAGTCATTCGTTCAAACAATATTATGGAATGACGGCTACCCAATACAGGTCCCGAAAAAAATAACATGGTTTCGTGCAAAGTCGCATTCGACGTTATAACTTTCCAAGGATGTCCAGTCTGACCGGACCCAGCAGCCCCGAGGTCAGATCGCCCCGATAGCGAGTCGGAATCGTCACATAATGATTGGCGAGCGTGTTGTACACCAGCACTTCCAGCGTGTTGACGCCGAGATTAAGCCACGGGGCAATATTTGCGGTCCATGGCGCCTGTACAATTGTTCGGACATGCTGACCGTTCACGCGGATCTCGGCGGTTGATGACACGGCCCCTAGATCGATCATGGCCATGCTGCCCTGCAGTTCATCGCCAGTCGGCCATTCGATGTCGCGCCGATACACGGCTCCGCCGGAGTAACAGGTTAGGCCGTCGATTGCCGACCAATCGCCAAGCTCGATGAATCCCGCTCCGCACTGCAATCGTATGGGCTCCGGCAACGCCGCCCCTCCATAATAAGGATTATCGTACCCGATACGAACGGCCACGAGACTCACCCCGTTTTCTTTTACTGTGGATGACGCTCGGAACGAGCAGCAGCCGCCCACTTGGGCGGGGTCACGGTCAACCGACCATTCCTTCCCGTTCACCCACACGCGAATATCCCCATGCGCGGAGACAATCTGCATCGCTTCAAGCCCGGGAGGAGCCGTGAAGCGATACCAGCCTGCAGCCGGCTTGCTTGCGCCGGGATAAGCGTCATAAGCCAAGACGGCAGGGTTGTTATGCCAGGACATAGCAAGCGGCAGCTCCTGCTTCCAATCGCCGGGAGCATCCGCGCGCTCGAATACGACATCCCCTCGACCGGCGCGACCATAACGAAGCAGCACCGTATTGACGCCTTCCTTAACCTTAAGCTGCTCTTGCGCTCCTTCGATCAACTCGCCGTTCAGCCATATTTTCTCAGGAGTAACGCCTCCGGCTCGCATTCGCACGCCTGTTCTGCCATCACCATAAAACGATGTCCACATGTAAGTAAGGCTGCCTTCTTCTATTTCATACCTTGTCCCCGTTAAATCGAATCTTGAACGGCCAATGGCGATAAAGTGATCCGTTATCTCGCCTTTCAGTCCATGGTAGCCCTGATGACCCGGGTCTCCTTCTATACCGTACCGCGTCGAATACGCATATGAATTCCATTCGTAAACCTTACCGCTCGCCTCAACCAAATGTTCTCCGGGCGCTTTCGTCATATGAACGAGTCTGCTTTCTAATTCATCACTGCAAGCAGCGACAGGAAGCGGTCCCAATTGCCACATAAAAGGTCCGTACCCGCAGGTCGCCTTCTCCCAGGAGGAATCATCAAATTCAGGCTGATGTCTCTCATTCTCATGTGGCGATCCACTACCCATCTCATAAGCGAACCGGAACTGGCGTGCTTCCGCTCCGATAACCCTTTCCTCGGGCGGCTGTCGGAAATCCCCGAACCGATTGTCCATCGTCGGCCTTAGTTCGAACGCCCATTTTCCATCCATGCTCAGCGATTGCAGCACTGCGCGGGACCGTATTCCCCCCTGCTCCGAATGCTTTCTCTCAGATGCTTGAACCCGCTTGTCGTCTGCAAACACAATTAATTGGATTTCCGTCCTGCCCAGCGGCAGCTTGATATACGTGCCCTCAGCCGTAACCCGTTCCGCTTGAAGGCTAGAAGCCGATCCATCCCACGGATTCCACAGCTCAATTGCGCCGTGACAACGGAAGAAGCATTCGATCCCACTCGATCCTCCATATACGGCATATATATCCCGAAAGCCGATTCTGCGATGCATTACATAAGGTACTGGCGATTCATCCTCTTCCATGAGACAAGCAAAATCACGCGGGAAAGCTTGGTTAATGGCCTCCTCCGCTTCCTCGTATGAATGCAACGTATAGGCGATCCCGCCTGACAGGCTCAACTGTGTCAGGCTTCCCCCTTGGTCGGCAGCCTCTGCTGCCGAC